>NZ_JBMRBK010000001.1:0-3917 GCF_057351765.1 Trinickia sp.
CTTTCTCGGCGCCGGTTTCTCCCTGGTACGCATACGAAGCGAGACCCGGTTCCTGGCGGAGTGTCCGAGACACTTGCTAGGTCGTTTTCGCGCCAACAGCGTGCTGATGACGAGCGGGATTGGATTGCTGATCTTTTCCGCTCCGACCGTGTATGGCGGGGCTCCGGTTGCCGGCTTGTACGTTGCGATGGCCAGCGTCGTCGCTGTTTCGGCGCTCGGCTTGCTGCTCGTGACAAAGCCGAGCGGTCGCACGCCCGGGTCCCCGGCTTAGCAGCAAACGTCGCCTAAGAACCGCTCCTTCGCACTGCGCGCGTCCGTTCGGGGTGTTCGCTACGAAAGCGCGTACTCAGCACGCGATGCGCAATATCTAATATGGGTATCCCTACGCTACGCGTTTTGCCGCATATACAACGTCGGAGACGCCATGTTACGACGCGATATCGCAACTGTTGCGATGGTTGTGGAAACAACAAAATGCGCAGATCATCGCGATCAGATATCACTGCGAGACATATCGTTCGACCTCGCTCGCGGCGACGTTTGCAACTGGCACTCAGCCGGAAGTGCTGTATCGCGCTTCTACAATGCAATGTCGCTGTTTTTCCCTAAAGGGGAAAAATTCTTCATCAACAGCGTCCGTGAACACCGTAAGCATGTGAAAGAAGAGCGCCTGATCTCGGATGTCAGCGGCTTTATGCAACAGGAGGCGGCTCATAGCCGGGAACATCGGGCGTATATCGGTGCGATGGTCGCAAGCGGTTATGAAGTCGACACGCTCGACATCAGGATGTTTTCCAAGCCGCTCGAAAAGGTTGCACCGCGGCGCAGGCTTGCGATGACAGTCGCGATGGAACATTTCACGGCGTCGCTGGCGCATCAGATTCTGTCGAGCGGCGCCATCATGCGAGGCGATAGCGAGTTTGGCGCGTTGTGGCGCTGGCACGCCGTCGAGGAAATCGAACATAAATCGGTGGCGTTCGACGTCTTCACCTCGGCATACGGTCGGGGAGTGGGGGCATACTTTCTTCGTTGTTCCGCGGCGATACAGGTGACGATCGGCTTTATGCGAAGGCTGTTCGTCAACGTTGCGCGCCTGGCGGAGCAGGACGGCGCTTCATGGAGAAGCTGGCTCGCGTTGTTGCGCTACCTGTGGGTGGCGCCGGGCTTGTTTCGCCGTATGACGCCGGCTTTTTTTGTCTACTTTCACCCGAAGTTTCACCCTTCCAATACGGACGACCGTCGCCTGATCGCCGCATGGCGTGACGCGGCCGCAAGTTCCGCTTCGCGCGAGTGGGGCGGCTGCTCATGAATGTCTCGTTGACCATCGAGCTACCCGTGTACGCCGTCCGTGTCTACTATGCGGACACGGACGCGGGCGGAGTGGCTCATCACACCGCCTATTTAAGGTGGTTCGAGGCAGCCCGCTCAGAATGGCAGTGTGCCGTCGGGTGCTCGGCTCGCGAGCTTCAGGACATCTATGGCGTTGCACTCGCGGTGGTGGATGCAACGCTCCACTATCTAAAGCCCGCGGCGCTGGACGAGCGGCTGTTGGCGCGCGGAAATGTCTCCGCGGCCAGCCGCTGCAGCCTGCTCGTCAGTCAGACGCTGATGCGAGACGAGACTCCATTGGCAACTGCCGAGTTCAGACTCGCCTGCGTCAATGTCGCGACGCAACGTCCCGCGCCATTGCCCGATGCTTTGAAGGCCGCGCTTTCACACGAGATCGCACCGGTGTGACATTGCCGATATTGGCAGTTCACGCACTCCGCGCCTACTGTGTCTGGCCGTCCAACACCGCTGTCAAAGTTTCCAGCCCTCGGCGCATACTGGTAAGCGCATCGCTCAAGCGCTCAAATGCCCAGTTGTTCGTTCCCGCCTTCCCGACCTCTCTTCTGAATTGCGCAGTGGCGTTTTGAAAAGAAATTTGGCGCTCGCGAACGGTTCGGCTGAAGTCCGATGACGGAGTGGTTCTTGTCTCGTCGATCAACAACGCGAAAGCTTGGTTCGCTTGCTGAGTTCCTTCGTCGATATGCTGCTCCGCTTTTGTCAGGTGCTCAGACAACCCATCGTTTTGATATTGATTGGAAAGAACTCCCTCCAGCGCTGCTTCCGCTTGTCCAAATGCTTCCAGACATGAGCGCAATTGCATCCGCGCTTGAACACGCGGCGAAAGCGCGGTCGATGTGGCATCGGATAGGTGCACCGGTTGTTCGGCTGGCAGCTCAACGGGGGCAGGCGTATGGGGTGATTCGTCGGGTTCCGACCGGACGAGCGTTTCGTCTGCAAACCGCGCAGACTGCTCTGCCATCTCCCGCAGTTTCTCGCGATCGTCCGGGTCCGTGATGTCGAGTTCACGGACGGCATCGTCGAGTGTCCAAAGTCCCGCATCGAATTTCGTGCCGGCTTGACTCAGCTCACGCGGGGTGAGCCTTTGGGCGTTGCCGGGACTTGCCGCATCCGTTACGACAGGAAAACCGGCATCGCCGCGGGCCGCGCGTTCACGGCCTGAATCGCCGGGAGGCTCTGGCGCCGACGGGTTAACCGGGACCTGTCGAGTCTCCGGCGTGACTGCGTCTTGCCGCGGCCGACCAGGAGGGTGGGTCGCCTCATCTGTCTGGGCGAATGTGCCCGCCCGCCGGTTATCGAGCGCGTCGCTGATGGACCGTCGGTTCAGTCCGGCGAGCAGCCCGGTCGCGGCAGGGGGCGCGTAGGGGGATTCGGCATCGGCGCGGCCATCCAGGTTCCGCGACGGCACCCCCTCTTCCTGCGCGCCGAGGCCATCGAGCCCGTCGAGCCTCCGAGAGATAGAAGATCCACCGTTCGGAACATTCGTCATATCCGTTGTACGTAAGACGTAGTTGTCTACCATCATCGCCGATGCACCCCGCATCGAGACGAAAGCCATGCGAAAGCGATGCTTACGAACCGAAGTTGCAGCTTTCCCGGCCAGCCCTTCTCCGCGCCGGCAGAACTGTGACCTGCCGCACGTCCTAATTTCCCGCCACGCCAAGCTGCACGGTCCAGCGCAGATATAATGCGTTAATGACCGCCCATCATCAGACGTTTCACGTCGCCGTCGTCGGCGGCGGCCTCGTCGGCAAATGCGCCGCGCTTGCGCTCGCACAACACGGACTGCGTATCGCCCTGATCGCGCAGCCTGCCGCGCCGCGTCCGGCCGACATGCTTTTCGATGCACGCATCTACGCGCTCTCAGCGAGTTCTCAGGCACTGCTGGAACGTCTGCGGGTCTGGCAGGCGCTCGACCACGATCGTCTGTCACCCGTCTACGACATGCGGGTCTATGGCGACGCCCAGGCGGAACTCCATTTCTCGGCGTTCCAGGCGGCTGTGCCGCAGCTCGCCTGGATCGTCGAATCGTCGCTGGTCGAACATTCGCTCGATGCCGCCTTACGCTTCCAGCCGCACGTGACCTGGTTCGACACGCGGGCGCAAGGGCTCGATGTGAAAACCGATGCCGCCATGCTCGCACTGGCCAACGGCGTCGTGATCGAAGCCGATCTCATCGTCGGTGCGGACGGTGCCCATTCGTGGGTGCGCGCCCAGATGGGGGCCGAGGTGACGCGGCGCGACTACCGGCAAACCGGTGTCGTGGCGAACTTCAAAGCATCGAAGCCGCACGGCGAAACCGCTTACCAGTGGTTCACGGAAGATCGCGAGATCGTCGCGCTGCTGCCACTGCCGGGCGGCCATGTGTCGCTCGTCTGGTCGGCTCGCGCCGATCACGCGCGCGAGCTCGTCGCGCTTGCGCCGGCACAGCTCGCAGCCGCGGTCGAACGGGCAACGCATGGCCGGCTCGGAGAGCTCGAATGCGTCGGCGCCGCGCACGGTTTCCCGCTTTCGCTGCAGCGTGTCGATCGCCTCGTCGCGCCGCGCGTGGCGCTCGTCGGCGATGCCGC
>NZ_JBMRBK010000002.1:0-3010 GCF_057351765.1 Trinickia sp.
CGCCTGCGAGGCCGCGCGGCGTGCGCTGCTGAGCCAGGGTTATCTGACTACGACGACCCGCTCGGACACGATCGACGCGAGCAAGGATTTCCAGCCGAGCGGCGACAAGCACATCACCGTCGAATTCCATGTCGTTTGTACGGCGGGCGATGATGCCGAGAATTCGAGCCTCGTCTACGCGAACGCCGTGCAAAGCGGCTTTGCGCTGAAAAAGAGCGACACCTCGGCAAGCGTGGGGTTGAGCATTTTCGGTTCGCTTTCGCTGCCGATTCGCTCCAACAGCGATGCGATGGTGAAGGTATCGAGCGAAACCATTCAGTCGCAGAAGTTTTACGAGCGCTTCTTCGATTACGTCGATCAATACCTGCGTACCGTGGTGAAGGCCGTGCCCGTGCCGCAGCCTTCGAAGATCAAAGCGAGCGAGTTGCCGGCCTCCCCGCCGGCGGCACCGGCGGCACCATTGGCACCACTGACACCTTCGACAGCTTCGGCCCCCTCGGCCGCATCGACATCCGCGCCCGCCGATACGGCAAAGAGCGGTCTCGCGTCGCAGCCGGCACCCACGGCGCCTTAGGCCGAGAGCGCACGGCATCGTCGACGGGTAAAAAACCGTTCTACCAATTCCAGATTCGCTAGAAATTCATACCAAAAACAAAGCGAAACGCAGTTTATATTGGAAGCACTTTTTAGGGCACTGCGCGTACGATCGCTTCGTTCATGAAGAGCGGAGAGAAGAAGATGAGCGACGCAGGCCATTTGCGCTATTTCGATTACGCCGCCACGACGCCGGCCGATCCGAAGGTCATCGAATCCATGTTCGGATGCCTCGGCATGTCGGGAGCGTTCGGCAACCCGGCGTCGAGTTCCCATGCGGCCGGTCAGCGCGCCCGCCAATTGGTCGAGCGTGGTCGCCAACAAGTCGCGGCGCTGATCGGCGCTTCCGCCGACGAAATCGTCTGGACTTCCGGCGCAACCGAGTCGAACAATCTCGCCCTGAAAGGCTATGCCGATACCGCCTCGGCGCGACGGCATCTGATCACGAGCCAGCTCGAACACAAAGCCGTGCTCGATACGATGGCGAGCCTCGAAAAGCGCGGCCTGCCGGTCAGTTATCTGCGCCCATCCGAAAACGGCGAGATCACGGTCCAGACGGTAGCCGCCGCGTTGCGCGAGGACACCGGCCTCGTGTCGCTGATGCTCGTCAACAACGAGCTCGGCACGTTGACCGACATCGCCGCAATCTCACAGGTGGTACATGAGGCCGGCGCGCTGCTGCATGTCGATGCGGCGCAAGCGCTCGGCAAAACGCCTATCGATGTGCGGGCGCTCGGCATCGATCTGATGTCGATGTCGGCGCACAAGGTCTACGGCCCCAAAGGAATCGGCGCGCTCTATGTCAGCCGCGAGGTATGCGAGCGCATCGCACCGCAAATGCATGGCGGGGGCCACGAGCGCGGCCTGCGTTCGGGCACGCTTCCCACGCACCAGATCGTTGGAATGGGCACCGCGTGCGAGATCGCGCAGGATCAGATGCAAGGCGACAGCGAGCGGATCGCGAGATTGAGCGCGCGGTTGCTCGAACGGGTACTTCGACTCGAAGGCGTCACGCACAATGCCGGCGCAGCGCGGCGCATTCCCCATACGCTGAGCCTCACCATCGATCTGCCAGGCTTTTTCACGTTCATGCTGCCCGGCGATCTGGCCGTCTCATCGACTTCGGCCTGCAATTCCGCAGCCGGCACGCCGTCGCATGTACTGACCGCGATCGGACTCGGGCAGGATGCCGCCAGTCGAACGATTCGAATCAGCATCGGGCGGTACACGACCGAGGACGATGTCGACTATGCGGCGGGCTGCTTCGAGCAGGTCGTGAGCGAATGCGCTCAGGAATGCCGGCGCTGACGCGTCAGCTTTCCTGCGAGCGTATGCGCTGCACTACCGAGCTATCGAGCTACCGAACTATCGATCGGCCCGATTGAGTGCGGGCCACTGTGCGAACGCGAAGACCCACAGCATGACGATGTTGACGATCGGCACGAACATCGTCAGGAACCACCAGCCCGAGTACCCCGCCCGGCGGATGATTCTGATGTACGGATAGAGCATCGCGACCAGAACGACGATGACGAACAGCCAGTGCCCGGAATTCATTGGATGCATTTTTTTCTCCAGTAAGGCCCGTCCGCGCCGCCCCGGCACCCCACCGGGGCAGCGCGATCGCTTAGAACGGCAGCTTTGCGTCCGGCTTGGCGGCCAGAATCACGCGCCGGAAATCGTCCTGGATCCGCGCGAGCGCATCGGCACTGTCGGCCTCGAAGCGCAGGACCACGACAGGCGTCGTATTCGACGAACGCGCAAGCCCGAAACCATCGGGGTATTCGACGCGCAATCCATCGATGGTAATGACTTCGTCCGCTCCCTGAAAGCGCGCCTCTTTCTGCAAACGCCCGATCAGCGCAAAGTTCTCGCCCTCGTCGAGCTTCAATTGCAACTCGGGCGTCGACAGTGAATTCGGCAGATCGTTGAGTACCTTGCTCGGATCGCTCACGCGCGCCAGCAGCTCGAGCAAGCGAGCGCCCGTGTACAGACCATCGTCGAAACCGTACCAGCGATCCTTGAAGAACACGTGCCCGCTCATTTCACCGGCGATCGGCGCGCCCGTCTCGCGCAGCTTCGCCTTCACGAGCGAATGGCCCGTCTTCCACATGACCGGCTCGCCGCCATGCTGGCGCACCCAGGTAGCAAGATTGCGCGTGCACTTGACGTCGTAAATGACCTGCGCACCGGGGTTGCGCGACAAGATTTCCTGCGCGAAGAGCATCAGTTGGCGGTCCGGATAGATGATCTGGCCATCCTTCGTGACCACACCGAGACGGTCGCCGTCGCCATCGAATGCGAAGCCGATTTCAGCATCCGTTTCCTTCAGTGCCCGGATCACATCCTGCAAGTTTTCCGGATGCGCGGGATCGGGATGATGGTTGGGGAAATTGCCGTCGATATCGGTGAAGAG
>NZ_JBMRBK010000003.1:0-105111 GCF_057351765.1 Trinickia sp.
CTTCGTGGGGCTGGCCACCAGAAGGGCCGATCGCCGCGTCATGCTCCTTGTGAATACGTCGAGTATTCCCTTCGTCCCATTCCTTGCGCTCGGCCCTTCTGGTGGCCAGCGCAAGCCTGTAATTAGCGTGAACAGGCCCTAGGATTCGATCGCTTCGAAACGAACATCCGCACAGTTCGCGCTCGTTCGCATGCGCACACAAAATCGCGCGAACCCGGATGCGCAATGGCGGCCGGTAGCCTACTCTTTTCTTATCCCGTTGCCCCCGCTCAGCCGAGCATCCATCGATAGCCGCACCTCGCCATGATCGCCATTTTTCGCCGCCTTCCCGCGCCGCGCGTCCGTGGGCATTGGCGCTTTCCAGCTTTGGGCGCGCTGGCTCTCGCGAGCGCCTGCACATTCACGCCGCCTCAGCGGCCGTCCGCGCTGACGGCCCCGCCGCCGGCCGCAGTCAACAGTGCGACGCTCGATCAGTACCGCAAGCTGGTCGCCGAGCGTATCGTCGAGCGCAATCCTTCCTATGTGCAAAAACGCCCGCCGCAAGCGATGCTGCGCTCGCTCGTCGTCGTTGCGATGAAGGTCGATCGCGATGGCAAGCTGGTCTCGTCGTCGGTCTATCGCACCAACGGCGACGACGAAGCGGAAGCCACGGCGCTGGCCTCGCTACGCCGCGCCGCCCCGCTGCCACCGCCTCCGCCCAAGCTGCTCAACGCACTCGGTCAACTCGAAATGTTCGAGGATTGGCTCTTCAACGACGACGGTAAGTTCCAACTGCGCACACTTGCCGCGCCGCAGGCCCAGGCGTTCGACTGAAACGCTCGCACCGTGCATCCGCCGACGCCAAGGTCGGCGGACTCGCTATAATCCAGACCGCATTGCATCGCACCGCTGGCCGCGTCGCACCGCTTGGCGGCCAATGCGTCGAGCAACGCAGCGATTCCCGATCGATCCACAACAACGGACCCCGCCTGCGTTCGGCGCGGTTTCGCGCGCGGGCCTCGCATCGCGCGTCACGACCACGGAGACTCCTATGCCGGCTTCGCCGTCATCCCCCGCGATGGCTACCTCATCCGACGCAGACAACGCGACGAGCCGCTCGCGCATCGTATTCGCGAGTTTCATCGGTACTGCGATCGAGTTCTACGATTTCTACGTCTACGCCACCGCGGCCGCGCTCGTGATCGGCCCGGTATTCTTCCCGCACAGCTCGCCCACGGCTCAGGCGCTCTCGGCGTTCGTCACGTTCGGCCTCGCTTTCATCGCGCGGCCGGTCGGCTCGATGCTGTTCGGGCATTTCGGAGACCGCATCGGCCGCAAATCGACACTCGTTGCGTCGCTGCTCGTCATGGGCGTATCGACGACATTGATCGGTTTCGTGCCCGGCTACGATTCGATCGGCGGCCTGGCACCGGTGCTGCTCTGCATCCTGCGTCTCGGGCAGGGAATCGGTCTAGGCGGCGAATGGGGCGGCGCCGCGTTGCTCGCCACGGAGTACGCGCCGGCAGGTCGCCGCGGCTGGTTCGGCATGTTCCCGCAACTCGGACCGTCCGTCGGCTTTCTGGCATCGAACGGACTTTTCTTCGGATTGGCGCTCACGTTGTCGGACGAGCAGTTTCGCAGCTGGGGCTGGCGCGTGCCGTTCCTGCTGAGCGCCGTGCTCGTCGCGCTCGGGCTTTACGTCCGGTTGAAAATCGCCGAGACCCCGGCCTTTCGCGCGGCAATCGAGCGGCGCGAACGCGTACGCGTGCCGCTCGTCACGCTGTTCGCACGCCACGGCGGGCCAACGCTGCTCGGGGCGTTGGCGATGGTCGTCTGCTATACGCTCTTTTATATCTCCACCGTCTTCACGCTCTCGTATGGCGTCGGGACGCTGCATTTTTCACGGCAAAGCTTCCTCGGGCTGCTATGCCTCGCCGTCGTTTTCATGGCGCTCGCGACGCCGCTCGCGGCATGGGCCAGCGACAGATTCGGCCGCCGGCCCGTCCTCATAGCCGGTATCGCGGCCGCCATCGCCTCGGGCTTTACGATGGCACCGCTCGTCGGAAGCGGATCGCCGCCGCTCGTCGCGCTCTTTCTCATCATCGAGCTGTTTCTGATGGGCATCACGTTTGCGCCGATGGGTGCGCTGTTGCCCGAGCTCTTTCCTACGAGCGTGCGTTACACCGGCGCAGGGGTGTCGTACAACCTCGGCGGGATTCTCGGCGCATCGGTCGCGCCGTATATCGCGCAGATGCTCGCGGCCCGCGGCGGCCTCGCGTGGGTCGGCGCTTATGTCTCGATCGCCGCCGCCGTCAGCCTCGTCGCCGTCCTCGCAATGCGCGAGACACGCGGTATTGCGCTGAACTGAGCGTTTCCTTTACGCACGGGGCGGGCCGCGCCGAGCCGCCGGCCCGGCTCCTACTCGCGCTCGCGGGAGCGGGCCGGAAGCCATGCCATCGCTGCCGGCGCGCTGACCGGACGCTTGCGAGCCTTCAACGCGCTTGCAGCGTGTCCGAGCGACACGAGTAGAACAACGGCTGACGCGTCACCGAGCAGACGCGTCGGCCAGTCCGTCCAGATATCGCTCGTCTGCACACGTGCGAGCGCCAACGCCGCGTCGATCGACATCGAGACCACCGTGCCGCCCACGAAGCAGATGAGGCCTTGTTTGCCGATCGTCACCACGCTCGGCAAGCGATCGGCCAGCTTGCGCAACCATCCTAGCCGCACTGCTTGTGCG
This sequence comes from Trinickia sp., assembly GCF_057351765.1. Classification (NCBI taxonomy): domain Bacteria; kingdom Pseudomonadati; phylum Pseudomonadota; class Betaproteobacteria; order Burkholderiales; family Burkholderiaceae; genus Trinickia; species Trinickia sp. The sequence continues at coordinate 2,720 of NZ_JBMRBK010000003.1, forward strand.
CACAGCCAGGCAATCGAGAGGAAGCTGACGATGCGAACGCTCGCGAGATTCTGTTTCATGAAGCCCGGCGACGGATGCGCATCGATGCAGAGCTTGACGAAGGCAAAGGTCAGGGCCACGACGAAGGCGGCCCGCGTTACCCGCTTTCCCGTCACCGTGGCCAGCGTCTCGGCCGATACCGGGTGTATCCGTGCGAGGATGCCGAACATGAACATCAGTTGCCAGGCAAACGGATTGAAAGGCCAGCTCCCGTCGCCCGCCGCCGGCAGCAAAGCGCCGAGCCATGGCGCGACGAGCCAGAGGGCGAGACTGGACGTCAGCACGGCCGCCGGAGCGCGGCGCGTAAGCGGCACGATGAGCGGCACAACCAGCGCGAACAGCACATACATCGGCAATACGGCCGATAGATAAGGCTGACGACGAAAGAGCGCAACGTCCGCCAGCGTCTGCAACGGATGGCGCGCGAAGACGGGCCAGCTCGTATCGGCCATCGCCGCTTGCGCGCAGGGCACGCGGGTCAACAACGCACCGCCGACCAGCATCAGCGCCGCGGTCAGCAAGTAAGCCCGATAGATTTCTCCGGCCCGCTTGAAAAAGCGTCGGCGGGCGCCGGTTTCGCCGTTGCTGGAAGCCACCGCGCCATAGGCCGCCGCGGAAGCATAACCGCCTAGAAATACGAATACTTCGGCGGCATCGCAATACGCGTAGCTATGCAGCATCGCGTGTTGCAATATCCCCCTCGAGATGTGATCGAGCGCGATGACGATCAACACCGCACCGCGCAAAAAATCCACTTCGACCGAACGTCCCGCAGTCCCACTCATTGGATCCCCTCGAACGAATCGGACGGCGGCAACCGGGCAATGCTATCGGCGCCCCGCCTCGACCCTCGTTTCCTGACGAACAAATGCGATGGACAACCTGTTCCCTCGTCCGTTCCTCGTCGAGCCGATGCCGTTCATGAAAAGCAGGGTTCGCGCCTGCGCGGGTTGTGCGCCGCGCAACGATGCGTGGATTCAACGATCGTAATAACGGCCATGATAGCCGCCATGGTAGTAGCCGGGATAGTAACCTCCGGCCGGTACCACGACACATCCCGCCAATGTCGCGGCCAGCAGCGCCCCCGCGACCCAAGTCAGTATCGAGCGTTTCATTTCGTCTTCTCCCCTCAAGCGCGTGCATGCGGCGCATATCGAACATCGGAACGTCGAATCGTTGCGGCCAATTCGACGGATGAGTCGATTGGACAGCAGCACGCGATGCCGCAGCGTTGCAATTTGTAAGCAGCCGATGCGGACGTATTACAGAACATCGGCATCGCGCGTGGAACACGGTGCGTACGCTGGCGGCATGGGTGCCGCCGTGAACGAACGGGCACAGATTTAACAGGCTTGTAATGAGCGCAGCGCCCAATCCTGCAAGCACATCGCCTCGATTCTTGCGAGGCGTGACAGACGATGGCTCGCTATAATCGCCACTTTGGCCGCCCACTCCCCCATGCTCCGGACCAAGCTCGCCCGATCCCCCGGTCTCGTCCGCTACACGCGGCACCTATGGCGCCGCTATGGGATTTTCTGGCTAGGCGCGATTGCGGTCGGATTGCTCGCCGTTTTCTACGCGCGGCTGATCGACTGGGGCTACAGCACCTTCCAGGCGATGCAGCATCGCCACGCATGGCTGCCGCTGATCGTCACGCCAGCCGTCGGCGCGGCGTGCGTCTGGGCCACGCGACGCTTTTTCCGAGGCGCGGAAGGCAGCGGCATCCCGCAGGTCATCGCCACGCTCGAAGAAGGCCCGTCCAGGCTCGGGCCGCGCATGCTCGCCATGCGCATTCTCGTCGGCAAAGTCGCTGTCTCCTTTCTCGCGATCCTCGGCGGTTTTACGATCGGACGAGAAGGGCCGACGGTGCAGGTTGGTGCAACGCTGATGTACAACCTGCGCCGTTTCTATCCGCGCTCGAATGCCCTCATCGAGCGTCAGCTCGTGCTCGCCGGTGCGGCCGCGGGCCTCTCCGCGGCCTTCAATACGCCGCTGGCCGGCATCGTGTTCGCCATCGAGGAGTTGACGCGCAGCTTCGAAGCACGCGCGAGCGGCGTGCTGATCACGGCCATCATCGTGGCCGGCGTGATCGCGCTGGGCATGAATGGGAATTACACCTACTTCGGCACGATCCAGCTCGGCTCGCATTTCCCCGATCTGCTCGCGCTCGCCGTTGTCATCACTGCGCTGGTAACCGGGCTTGCGGGCGGTTTTTTTGCGTGGCTCCTGCTGCACACCTCGCGCTGGCAGCCCGCCGCGTTGCAGCGGTTGCATCGCGAGCAGCCGGTACTGTTCGGCGCGCTGTGCGGACTCGTGGTTGCGGTCGTGGGCATCGTCTCGGGCGGCACGACATTCGGCAGCGGCTACGCCGAGGCGCGCGGCCTGCTCGACGGACGCGAACAATTGTCGGCGTTTTATCCGTTCCTCAAGCTGATCTCGATGGTCGGCTCGTATTTGCCCGGCATACCGGGCGGCATCTTTGCACCGTCGCTATCGATCGGTGCCGGCTTCGGCAACCTGCTGCACATGGTGTTCACGAACATGCAGTTGCCGATGCTGATTGCGCTCGCGATGGTGGGCTATCTGGCAGCGGTGACGCAGTCACCGATTACGTCTTTCGTCATCGTGATGGAGATGATCAACGGTCATGCGCTCGTGATCTCGTTGATGGCGACCGCACTGATCTCCAGCCGTGTGTCGCGGCTCATTGCGCCGCCGCTCTACGAGTCGCTTTCACACCGTTATCTGACGCCGGCGGCACCACCCGCGGCCGCGCCCGAATCGCCCAAGACGCTCGAACCGCTTTTCGAAGACGAGGAGCCGCCGGCAAAGCCGGCTGACGAGCGAAGCAGTTGATCGACAACCGCGCAAAAACCGGGGAGATGAGCAAGCCACGCAAGTTGCGCAGCGGCGACGGCGATGCGGACGTCAGACGCCCGCATCTCGTTCAAGTCTGAGGAATTTCGATTTTGACTTCGAGGACTTCGAGATCGTCTTGCCGTTCGAGGCTCACGCGGATATCGTCGTCCGAAATTTTGACGTACTTCGAAATGACCGCGACGAGCTCCCGCTGCAGCGCCGGCAGATAATCGGCCGGCGCGTGCCCACCGCCGCGTTCGTGAGCAATGATGAGTTGCAGTCGCTCTTTCGCGACCGCCGCGGACTTCTTCTTTTCGCCGAGCAAAAAGGAAAGTATCGACATGGCGTGCTCCGCTTACTTGCCGAAGAGGCGCTGCAAAAGCCCCGGCTTCTGATAATCGGTAAAGCGCAACGCCTTGTCCTCGCCCAGAAAGCGCGCAACGATATCCTTGTACGACTCGGCCACGTCGGTGCCGTCCATATGCACGGCCGGCAAGCCCTGGTTCGAGGCGTGCAGCACCGCCTCCGATTCGGGCACCACGCCGATCAGTTCGATACGCAGGATCTCCTGGATATCGGACAGCGAAAGCATTTCTCCTTCGCTCACACGCTTCGGGTTGTAGCGCGTGATGAGCAGATGTTCCTTGATCGGCTCCTTGCCCTCGATGGCGCGCTTCGTCTTCGAGGAAAGGATGCCGAGAATGCGGTCGGAATCGCGCACCGACGACACTTCGGGATTCGTCACGACCAGCGCCTCATCGGCAAAATGCATGGCGAGCAACGCACCCGATTCGATACCGGCCGGAGAGTCGCAGACGATGTAGTCGAAGCCCATGCCGCTCAGATCGTTGATGACCTTCTCCACACCTTCGAGCGTGAGCGCATCCTTGTCGCGCGTTTGCGACGCAGGCAGGACGAAGAGGTTGTCGCACTTCTTGTCCTTGATGAGCGCTTGGTTGAGATTCGACTCGCCCTGGATCACGTTGATGAAGTCGTACACGACGCGGCGCTCGCAGCCCATGATGAGGTCGAGATTGCGCAGCCCGACGTCGAAGTCGATCACGGCCGTCTTGAAGCCCCTCAGTGCGAGGCCCGACGCGAAGCTCGCGCTCGTCGTGGTCTTGCCCACGCCGCCCTTGCCCGAAGTCACCACAACGATTTTTGCCATTTCCCCTTACCCTGTGTTCGTCAATTGAGTCGATGAGGCTTGCGCGATGCGTATCGCGCATCTCACGTGAGCCGCAGCGGCTCGATGATCAGTCGTTCGTCGGCAAGCCGGATTTGCACCGACTTGCCCAATAATTCGGCCGGCAACGGGTTTTCCGACGTCCGATAGATGCCTGCGATCGAAATCAGTTCCGGTTCGAGACACGTGCAGAAAATCCGCGCGTCGTGATTGCCGTGGACGCCGGCGAGTGCGCGCCCGCGTAGCGGCGCGTAAATATGGATGTTGCCTTCGGCGATCACTTCCGCGCCGTAGCTCACGAGCCCGAGCACGATGAGGTCGCCCTTCGCATAGATTTGCTGCCCCGAGCGCAGCGGTTTATCGATGACGAGCGCCGACGCAGCGACCTGCGGCACCGGCGCAACGACGTCCGCGGGCTGCGGCGCGGCGGCGCTTGCGTGCTCGCCCTTCTGAGGCGCTGCGCGCCGGTCGCGCGCTTCGAGCAAAGGCAGCCCGCCGCGAGCGGCCCACTCGGTCTGATGTGGCGAGGCAACGACGCCGAGCGCGCGCATTCTGACTTCGCCCAGCAGTGCCGTCAGCTCGTCGACCGGCACGCGCTCGTCATCGGCAAGGCGCCGTACATCGATGGCGACGACATCGCCCGCGAAGAATTCGGGAGTCGCCTCGAAGCGCCGCGTGAGCTCGCTCTTCAGCGCACCGAGGTCGGTCGTCTTGACGACGAACAAGAGCGTATCGACCGAGCCGCTGCGTAGTTCGAAGAATGGCGATTTATTCAGCGACATAGCATTGAGGCAAAAAATTTTGCGTATTTTACAGGGGTCCGCGCGTGCGGCGACGATTTTTCCGATATGAGGAATGGCTGCGGTGGCCGGAATGGCCCGTCAGCGAACGGTGCGCAACCCGTCAGAGCCGATTCCGAAGGAGATGACGCAGGAGGCAGGATGGGGCGCACTCAGCGCTTGACGTGCCGCACCAGCAGCGTTTCCCACGCTTCCGGTTGACGTGGCATGCGTGCGTGGTCGCCCGTGGGCCCGAAGCCGAGGCGCTCGTAGAACCGCATCGCGTTGCGGTTGATGTCGGTCACCCACGCGTGGATTTCGTCGGCGCCGCGCTCGGCGAGCCATTCGCTCGCCGTATTGACCAGCAGCTCCCCACCGCGCAAATGGCGCACGGCCGGCGCGACCCATAGCGCGCAGACGAACGCCTTGTGCCCGTCGTCGAAGTAAGCGCCGATCAGCCCCGCCGGGTAACCTTCCGTGTAGAGAATGAAAGACGTGGAGATGTCGGATCCGGCATGGCGGGCGGCGATCGCTTCGAACGTTTCCGTCTGTTCGTGGAGCGCCTCCTCCAGCGTCTGCCCGAACGCGTAGGGCGCTTCGCGTAATGCAGCGGTGCGCAATTCGCGCAGTGTTGGGCCCTGGTCGGCAGCAATACGGCGAACTGTCAGCGATGAACTCATGAATATCCGATGGGCGGAAGAAATGCTGGTGCGTAGCTTCGCCCTAACCGGCGAGCGAGTCAAATAGTCGTCGCGGAAAAGCACGCTGAGAGTCTTGCAAGACCCGGAACACGCGCATCTATAGCACGTAAGCACACTGAAAGAAAGCTCTCGCGTTGGCACTACGAAACGTCAGGCGTGCCGATCGTCGCCACGGGCGAGCGTCACGACCGCGCCGTATCTTGCGGCCGCAAGAGGCGCCAAGCCATCGCGGCGAGCACGGCGACGGCCAATAGCAACGCGCCCCAGAGCACGTATCGGCGCCCTGAGTCCGCATTGCCGGCGGCTCGCCGCGCTTCATCCTCGTCGACCGGCAGCGGCGCGCCCAGATGTGCCGGCTTGACACCCGCCCCGCCCTCGCCCCCCACGAGGATGTCGTCGCGCGGCTCGGCGGCCCCGGCAACGCGCGCATTGCCGACGCCAAGCGAGAACGGTCCGGCGCCGCGAGCGACGAACGTGAGCCGTGCCGGTTGCCAGCCCACTGCGGCGCTCGGCATGCCGTTGCCCAGTCCGCCGTTGCGCATGTCGACGACAATTCGCCATTGACCATCCGTATCCGGCGCGAATTCCAAAGGCGGATTGCGCGCTTCGCCGTGTTGCGCGACGCGAAAAAGCAGCGCGTGCGCAATCTCGCGCCACGGCACATCGCCGTTCGGGCGCGAGTAGACGGTGGCTTGCGCCACCGTATTCAGTTGCGGCACATCGATTCTGAGGCGGTCGACCGGGTAGGCGCCGCCCGTTTCGAACAGGTATTCGCCCGCAGCTTTGCCCGCACGGGCGACGAGGCCCTCGCGCCATTGGCGGGCGCCATCGGATGGGCGGGCTTCATCGGGATAAAGCTCGACGTCGACCGATGCGATCTCCGGGCCGCCGCCAAGCCACCGAAGCCGCAAATAGCGCTCTGTCTGCCCGAGGTTATCGAGCGCGATGCGTTCCTGCGCAAGGCGCTCGCCGTTGTGATTGGCCTCGAGGATCGAGGCATCGGCCACCGCACGCCAGCTTTGCAGATCGGCGCTGGCATCGACATGCACGCGTCCTTGGTAGCTGTCCTCCCGCACATGGATGACAAGCGCGCCCACGTGCTGCGCGGCAGAACCGATATCGAGCAGGTCCGCATCGCGCGCGCCCGCGTTCGGTGCGGCCGTCGTGAGGCGCAGTGTCCCATCCTGTGCGATGGACACGCCGGCCGTTGCGGCGGGCGCATTCGCAGCGGCGGTCGGCAACGGAAACCAGTTGACCGGACGCAGCGTCGGCGCCTGATGGGCCACGGGCGCATCGAGCGAATAAGGCACGGGCTCGCCTGCGCCATTGAGCACACGCACGTCTCCGAGATCGGATCGACGGCTCGCGGCATAAACGGCCGGTGGCACGGCAAGCACGTAGTACGGCGCGCTGCCGTCCAGTTCGAGCGCAAAGCGATGCATGAACGGCGTTGGCGCAGCTTGCGCCGCAACCGGCAGCCCAATGGCGAACGCCGCGAGAACCGCCGCGCCGCAGCCTGCAACGAAACGCTTCAGGTGAGGTTCCCTCCCGTTGTTTCGTGCTCCGAAACTTTCGGCGGCAGCGGCGAAAAGTAGCCGATCAACAGCAGCATCACGCCGATCCCGATGAACGACACGATGCGCTCGAGCCCCTGAATGTGCGACAAGTCGAACACGAACAGCTTCAAGACGGTCAAGGCGAGCAGGCCGGCCGCTACGAACCAGACCGCGCGTGCGCCCTTGTGCGTGGCCCAGATGGTCATGGCAAGCGCGCTCACCGCCCAGAGGATCGAGACGCAGGCTTGCGCCAACGTGGAGCGCGCCATTTCGCCGAGGCTGTACGGCAGACCGATCCAATGATGAAGCGCGCGCAACAGCAACGCGTTGAGCCAGAGAAATCCCGTGGCCAGTGTCGCGTAAGCGAACACGCGGGACGGTAACGCAAAACCGAATGTCGACGCGCGCCGCAGCCATGCCGCCATCGCAACGAACACGAGCATCTGCGCGACATCGAGTGGATTGAGTAGCGGCAGCCACAGCAACGGCGCCGCGCTGCCATCGCTTTGCAAACTGGCGAGGGTCCATACCCAGAGCAGTGCGGCAAGCGGCCCGGCCGCCCACAGCTGATAGGCACGCGCGAATCGCCCGATGGGCCAACGCAAGCGTGTCCCGACGGTCGACACGAGTAAAACCGCCATGCCGACGCCGTATGCCCACGCGCTCCAACTCCAGGCACCCTCGGGCACGTACGTGCGCAAACGCCAATACGCTTGCTGGGCGAGCACACAGCAGAGCACCCAGAACATCACCGTATGCAGCGCATCCGCAGTCCGGCCAGGCGCATCGCTTTGCTCGCGCCATAGCAGCAGATATCCGAACACGAATGCGGCCGGCCACGCAATTGCCCCGAGACCCGTGAGCGGCGCCTCGTTCAAGCCCAGCGCGGCGAGCGAAAGCCACGCCAGTACCGGCGCGAGCGCCAGTGCGGGCCATCGCGCCGCAGGCCATGCAAGCGCGTGGCGAAGCGCATGCGCGAACCAGGCTGTCAGCACGGCAAAGAGTATCGAGGCATCGATAGCGAAACGCTGTGGCGCCCCGACGGCATGCATTTGCGCGTAGGCCGCGATCTCGTCCGCTCCGCCGCCGATCCACCAGAGAAGCCCCCAGATCGCCGCCGCGAGGCCCAGTTGCCCGGTCCACGGACGCCACGCGCGCCCTTCGTCGCGCCCATGCAGTTGCCAACCGGTGAAAACGCCGCCCGCTGCAATCAGCAATGTCGCCAGATAGGCGCCGTTCAGCACCGGCGTAGCGGGTGCGCTCGCGAAAAGCTGACTCACGAAAAATGCGCCGGCTGCCGCGAGCTGCATGAGGAGCCCGAAAGCAAGCGGCAAGTAGCGCCGTTGACGCACGCCGAGCCAGGTGACGGCGGCGCCTTCGACCGCCCAGGCCGCGCTCGTCGTCGGTCCGCTGAACGCGAGTGGAATAGCGAGCGTCGCGAAGACGACGCCAATGGCCGCCGCGGACTGAAACAGCAACGCCAATCGCTCGCGCCGACGCGCGAGCCACGCGGCTACGCTCAGGTAGAAAGCGCCCAGTGCCACCGCGCTCCAGGCAAGGCCGAATGGAATGTGCCTCATCAGCGCAGCCTGCAAACCGAGCGCGACGATGGGGGTGCCGAATACGAGCGTGCCGTCGACGTAATGCTGGATCGCGAGTTCGCGGCGCATCGCATAAAGCAGTGCGATGCCGACGTACATCAGAAAGAAGAGGATCAGAAACGGCTCGGTGCTCGCGAGCAATTCAGGCCGGTACGACGTCACTCCCCAGGCTGTGCCGATGGCGAAAGTGAACGTAAAGCCGAGTAAATTGAGTGGACGCCAGGCCTTGAACCAGGCGATGGCGAAGATGCCGGCATCGAGCAGTGCGTAATAACTGAACAGAACGACGTGACTGCCGCCACCTGTCGAAATCAGCACCGGCGCCAGGAAGCCGCCCGCACTCGCGAGAAACGCAAGCGCGGGCGCGTCCTGGCGTACCGCCAGAAACACACCCAGGGCACAAATGACGACCATCAATGGGAACGCCGCACTGGCGGGCAGCAGCCCGTACAGCTTGGTCGCCGCAAACACCGTCAGGTACAGCACACCGATACCGCCGCCTTGCAGTACGAGGCCATAAGCACCGCGCCGCGGGCCGATACGCCAGCCCAGTACGAGCAGCACGACGGCGCCGAGCGCGACACCCGCGAGGCGGAACTCAACTGGCAGCATCGCGTTGTCGGCCGCATATTTGAGCAGGAACGCCACGCCGAAAAAGAGGACGATGATGCCCACCCGCACTACCGTGTTACCGCCGACGAGCCAATCGCGCGCCGCTCGCACCGCACGCTCGAAGATCGTCGGTGCGATCGGTGCGATCGGAACGGTCTGCTCGTTGCGCTCGCCGGGCATGGGCACGGACATCGCCGCGGTTCCGGGCTGAACTTCGCTTGCGTCGTCACGGGAGGCCGGCGGCGTGCCGGAATCGGAGGGCCCGACAGGCGCTACTGTCGTCTGCGCGGCGACAGCGTCGCCGGGGAGCGGCTGCGCGATGGGAGACACCTGAGGGGGTTGCGCCTCGGGCGAATGCAGCCGCGCGAGTTCCTGCGTCAATGCGGCGACCTGGCGTTCGAGCTGCTCGACGCGCGCAGCGAGCGTCGTCGAACCGTCGAAAGCCTTTTCCGCGCCCGCGTCAGCGGTTGTTTGAGCCGGCGATGCCCGGCGGAGCCACACGCCGAACATGAAGCCGGCCAGCGCTCCCACTATCGCCCCGCTCACATCGGAGGCACCGAGAAGCCGCGCCATCGCCGAGCCGATCACCAGGCCCACCACCCCAAAGATCCAGCGCATGTGTTCCTCTTTTTGTCTTTTCATCGCAACGGCAACGGCCAGCGTGCGCAATGTGCGCGACGCGAGCAACGTGAGCAACGCGAGCGACGTCCGATATGGCAGGAGAACGATGTGTAGGCTATCACATGCATTTTCGCGTGCCCCCGTTGGTGTGGCATGCCTCGTTTGCGACACTACGGCCGATCGGCTACGATCGGAGCCCTAGTCACGCGCCCGCTTTGCACTGCATTGAAAGGTCACTGAGGATATGAAGAAGCATCTATCGATCGTTTCCGCGGCGCACATTGCCGCCGCCGCACTGACGCTTGCCGCCGCCTCGCTCGCGTTCGCTCACGCCAGGCCGACTCGTCAGGAGCCCGCCGCCGGCGCCACTATCCCGGCGACGATCAACAAAGTTGCCATCGATTTCGACGACCGTCTCGAACCGGCGTTCAGTTCGATCGATGTGACCAATGCACAAGGCAAGTCCGTCGTCAGCGGCAAGTCGGCTGTCGATGCGGCGAACCCGAAGCACATGTCGGTTTCGGTCGGCACACTCGCGCCCGGCAAGTACACCGTGGTGTGGGTCGCCGTTGCCGCGGACGGGCATCGCACACAGGGGCGGTATACGTTTTCGGTGAAGTAACTGCCGAGCATGCGATCGTCTTCGGCATCACGATAGTCGCCACGGAAGGCGATCGCATCGTCAAGCGCCACCCTCGCGCACAAATACGGCCGCAAGCCACTTCAACGCTCGCCACGCAAAACTTTGACGCGCCGCGCCGATCGTCGCGGTGCCGACGATCTCGCGCGGCCACGCCTCGTTCCCGGGGCACGCGCCGATCCGTACGCGATAGGTGGCCGCGAGCGGCACGAGCTGATGCGTGCCCGGCTGCGACTGCACAGGCAGCGGCCCACCGTACACGCTTGCCAGCGATGGCACATCGAGCGCGGCAAGATTGACGCGATCGACGGCCGTTACGCGGCAGTGCAGCGCACCCCGTTCTGGCAGCGACGCAACGAATGTCACCGGCTCGCCGGACGCGATGCGCGCCGCATCGTCTTCACCGACGAACGCCTCGCCCTTCACCCCCATCGGCCCGACGACGTCGAACAGATGCTCGCCGCGCGGCAGCCAGGTACCGGGCGCGAGCGCGTCATCGGTTTGCACGACACCTTCGAACGGCGCACGCAGCGTGAGTTGCGCGACTTGCGCCGAGAGCCCCGCCACCGTTTCGCGGGCAGCGTCCCAGCGCCGCCGCAGCGCGACACCCTGTTCGAGTAGCCGCGTATCGAACGACTGCTGCTCGACCTGCCAGCGCAACAACGCTTCGTCGGCTCGTGCTGCTTGCAGTCGATGCGTCAGATCGGGCGAGCTCAGCACGGCAAGTACGTCACCCGCATGTACGCGCTGACCGTCGCGGGCGATCGGTGCCTCGCCGCTCGCGTAAGCCGCCTCGGGAGCGTAGAGGCCTTGCGCGCGCTGCGGCCCCAGCACGGCCGGCGCGCCCACACCGCCGTGCCAGGGCAGCACGACAAGCGCAAACAGGATCGCGCCGAGGGCCGCGCTACGCCGGGTCTGCCGGCACCAACGCAGCGCCGAACGGCGATGCCAGCAGGCGATGACTTCGCGCACGATCGGCCGTGCGATGAACCAGCCGAATTCGACGCAAAACAGGATCAAGCCCAGCGCCTTGAAAAAAGCGTGATAGACGATGAGTGCAATCGAAAAGAAGACGACGAGCCGATAGAGCCAGGTCGCGAACGAGAACGCGATCAAAAAGCGTCTGCGGCGTGCTGCGCACGGCTCGGGCTGGGGATCGCCAAAACCGAACAGCTGCTCGCGCATCCACCAGCGGCCGAACGCAAACGCGCGATCGTGCAGATTCGGCATGTCGAGCCAATCGGACAGCAGAAAATAGCCGTCGAAGCGCATGAACGGGCTCGCGTTGATCGTCAACGTGCCGATCCAGGTCGTCGTTGCGAGCAGGAATGCGCCCGCGCGCAACGGGCCATCGGGCAACAGGCTCCAGGCCAGCGTGGCGAATGCGGCCAATGCAAGCTCGGTCACCATCCCGGCAGCACCAATGCGCAAGCGTTCGGCGCGCCCCGGCACCTTCCAGGCTTCGGTGGTATCGGTATAGAGCACTGGCACCATGACGAGCAGCGCGACGCCCATCGTCGGCACGCGGCAACCGTAGCGATGCGCCGTGAACGCATGGCCGAACTCGTGCAGCACCTTGGCACAGCCCAGTGCGAGAGCGATCGCGGCAAGCCCGCGTAGATCGGCGTAGCCGTGGAAGGTGTGGACGAATTCGTCCCAGCGTCGCGACACGAGCACGAGCCCGATCAGCGCCGCAACCGCGACGCCGATCCAGAACGCGGGGCGGTAGGCGAGTTCGGCGTAACGCGCGAAGCGCCGCAGAAAAGGCATCGGCCGCCACAGTGGCACGCGAACCATCAAATAATGCTTGAGCAGCCACATGGCGTGCGACAGCTTGCCCGCCGCGGCTGCGCTCGCGAGCCGTCCCGTGTCGGCCGCGCTCGTCGCGACGAGCAGATTCTGATGAAGCAGCGTCCGTACGAGCGACTCGAAGTCCTCCATCGTCAGGTTCAACGTCGTCTCGGCGTTGACCGAAGCGACGATCGCCCTTGCATCGTCGAGCGGCCAGCGCGAGAGCATCTCGAACGCGGGCCACCCGATCTGGAAGAAACGATTCGCCGCCGGATCGTGGAGCATCCACGTCGGGGCGCCGTCCGGCGTCGCGGCGCCGGGCGTGAGACTCAGTTCTTGGCGAAGGGATGGAAGGCGGGGCATCGAAGCTACGTCATTTCACAAGGCGTGGTCATGGACCGACCTACCAGCCGAACCACTGCCGGGCCGATGCGAGCGGGCGGCGCAGCAGATAGTAGGCGAGCGGCACCCATCGACCATGAATGCGCGCGGTACCCATCGTGCCGAGCGGCGGCTTGGCAGCATCGACGAACGTTGCCTTCACACGGTAGGCGACCACGCCGTCGGGTGTCGGCTCGGCGCGATACGCCACCGTATCGATGCGGGCATCGTAGGACGCGAGCGGCGAGCTCTTCGGATAAAGCGTGACGGTCGCGCCAGGTACGACATCGACGTTGTCGGCAACGGGCACATAGGCGGTCAACTCAACATGGACCGGATCGGCGAGCAGCATCACCTTCTCCCCGATCGATACCGCCTTGCCGTTCCAATCGTTCGGATCGGAGAACACCGCGACGCCGCCGCGTGGCGCATTCACGCGCACGCGCGCGAGCTCGCGCGCCGTATAGTCGAGTTCGACCGCGCTCTGATCGAGTTTGCCTTTGCGCAACGCCATGTCGAGCCGGTCTTTATCGTCGGTGACGGCCAGTTGCGCGGTCTGCCGGTATTCCTCCTGCGCTGTGGCGTAGTTTTTGTTTGCAAGCGCATAGCGCGAAGCGAGTGTCGTCGAGTCGAGTGCGAAGAGCGGCGCGCCCGCCTCGACGCGCTGATTCGGCTGCGCGAAGAGCTTGTCGATGACGCCGTCGAGCGGCGCGCGCACGACGAACGGATCCTTCGGCGTGACTTCGGCCGGCGCGAGCACCGTCAGCGGCACGGGTATGACGAGCGCAACGGCGACGGCTGCAAACAGCCGGCGTCGATGTTTGCCGGCGCGCAGGGCGAGTTTCGTGCGCTGCAGCCAGGAAGCGCGTGGCGAAAATGCCGCGAGGGCGTGCGACCAAACGCGCGCGAGCTCGGCTAGCAGCGCTTCGTCGAGCTGCGTCCACGGCTCGTCGCGCGCAAAGAGGACACCGCCGAGCGAGCGGCCGGTGCGATCGAAAAGCGGCACCCATAGAGCATGTGCCGGCCACCAGGCGTCCCATTCGGCAGCGAGCGGCTCCGGCAGGCTGTCCGCAACAAAGGCATAGGGCCAATCGAGGGCCGGCTGATCGCCGGCACCCGCCCCCTCGCGCGCGTCCGCCTGCTGCGATGCCGATGACGCGTCCGCTTGCGTCGAATGACGTTTTTCAAGCTCGCGACACACTTGGCCGAGCCATTGCACATAGGGTGCGCCGGGATCGCTCTGCGGCAGCCCCGAGACCGCTGCGACCGCACCCGGAAGCGGCGCCGGCGCCCGCCACCACGCCGCTTGACGATAAGGGACGAGCGAAAGGGACTCATTGACGATGACGAAGCCGAGCGTCTCCTCGCTCGGTGCTTGCCGGGCGCGTGCTGACAACTGCCATAGCAGCGCGAGCGCGTCCGCCTGGATCCGCAAGGGGGCGTTCATGACGGCTAGCGGCTCGCGCCGGCGAAGCTCGCCCACCCGCTCATACCGGGCAGGAGCTCGGATGCGTGCCCGGACAATGCGGCCGTCACATCGATGGTCTGCGTGACGGGATCGACGCGCGCGCCGATGCGAGCGACCGTGGCCGGATACACCTTGCCGACCTCATCGACCTTGACCGTCAGCGGATGGCCCGGCTTGAGCCAGGCGAGCCATTTCGACGGGACGATCATCTTGAGCTCCAGGTGGCTCGTGTCGACGATCGTCATCAGTGCTTTGCCGGGCTGCGCAAACTGCTGCGCCGAAGCGCTGCGCTTGACGACGCGCCCGTCGAACGGCGCCGCAATGGCGCACTTGCGCACCGTCGCCTGCATGTAGGCCACCTCGGCCGCGCTCGCTTTCGCCTTTGCCGCGGCTTGCTCGACGTCGATCTGGCCGATCGAATGGAGCTGCGACAGCCGATCGTTGACGCGCTTCAACTCCACGGCGGCGTCGGACTCGGCTTGCGCCTTGTGCAGTTGAGCCGCGTACAGCGAGCAATCGAGCGACACGAGCGTCTGGCCCACGCGGAACGCATCGCCATCGCGAAACGGCATCGAGGCGATCTTCGCGCTGATTTCGCTCGACACTTCGACCTCGTCGCGCGCAACGAGCTGAATACGGATGCGTCCGTCGTCCTCGGCATGCGCGACGGGCACACCCGAGGATCCCGACGCCGCCGGGGCCGGGGTCCCCGATTGCACCCCTGCAGCCCAACCACCCTGAACCGCCATCATCAATACCGCACCGCCAAGCCCTGCCCTGCCCCATCGCTTCATTGCGCCGTAACTCCGTTCGCGTGGCCGAACTCGGCCCATCGCGCTTGCTCCTTGTCGAGCGATTGCTCGATCGATTTCAGATCGCCATTGCGCGTGTCGGCCGGAACCGGGTCGAGTCCGAGCGTCGCAAGCAGTTGGCCATAGGCGCTTTCGAGCTCGCCGTAGCTTTGATAGAGGCGCAGCTCCGAGATCATGGCCGAAGTGGCCGCGCGAATCTCCTCGAGCTTGCCTTGCGCATTCGCCACCGTCGCGTTGTGCGTGTGCTGCAGGATCTGGCCATCCACGTCGTTGAGCTGCTTGTACAAATCGAACTGTCGCTGCTTGGCGCCGAGCTCGGCGTTCGCGACGTGAACTTGCGTGAGCACGGCCATCGACAGCGCGAGCCGCTGCGCATGCGCGACGTCGCGCTGGGCACGGGCCATGCCGCGGATGTTCTTCGCGTTGAGCAGATTCAGCAGATTCCAGCTCACATTGATACCGGCCGCACGCCATGCGTGATAGGCGAGCAAGCTGTTGCTGTCGTAATGGCCGCCCAACTGCACCTCGATGCCGGGCAACAGTTTGGCGATTGCCTTATGCGTCTCGTTGATGCTGATGCGCTCGTTGTAGCCGGCTTCGACGAGTTCTGGCCGGCGCTCGAGCGCCGTCTCTTCCATGCGGTCCATCGGCATCTCGAAGCTAGGCACCGTGAAATCCGCCGGCGGCGCGAGCGTGAAATCAGTGCCGGGCGCAATGTTCATCAACGAGGCGAGCCGCGGCTTGGCTTCCTCGAGCTGATCGCGCACGGCTTCGAGCTGGCGCATGATATCGAGCAGCGCATGTTGATAAGCGAGCGTGTCGAGCGGCGAGCGCAAGCCCTCGCTCTGCGATTGCCGCGATTCGTCGAGCGCGTGCTTCGCTTGCTCGAGCAGCGGGCCAATGCGGCTCTCCAGACGCTGCGCGCCCGTCGCCTCCCAATAGGCCTCGCGCACCTGCTGCATCATCAGTTGCACCACCTTGCGCCGGCGCTGCTCCACGACGAGCACGCGATCGGCCTGCTCTTTGGCCTCGAAGTAGCTCACCCCGAAATCGAGCAAATTCCACGAAAACGTGAGATCGGCCGTGCGAATGTCCCGGTCGGTCGAGTAGGACGACTCCAACGATTGTTCGCCCGTGGCGAGCGACACGGATCGCGAGGCGAGCGGATGATTGCGCGACGTGTAGCCGGCAGCCGCGGTCAAACGCGGCAGCATGTCGAAACTGGCGACGTCGAGCTGCTTTTGCGCAAGCGCCTCTTCCATCATCTTCAAGCGATGATCGAGGTTGTAGCGGATCGCACGCGCCATGGCCTCGTCGAGCGTAACAGGCCCGGCGAGCGGCGGCTGCTCCGCGAACATCGCCGTGCGGTCGGCACGCGCGCTCTGGGCGCGTTCGGCGTCCGTGAAGGGCGTCGGGTGGATGGCGCAGCCCGACAGCCACATCGCGGCCAGCGAAACGGCAATCAGCGAAGGGCGCAGGATACGCGTGGAGGCCGTTGCCCACGCAACGGAGGATTCAGTAGTGGACGACGGCATCGCTATGGCACAGGTCGATTGATATCTCATTGGTCTTGGAGGATGACGTAACTCATATGCGACGCGTCGCGCCGCCGGGATGCGAAACATGCAGCGCAGCGCGCGCCTGGGCGAACTGCTGATCGAGCGACGGCTTGCCGAGCGGTCTCGCCGCGCGCGCGACCGAGGGCTCGGCCGGCGCGCGGCTCGTGTGCCCTTGCGGCGATGGATGCACTGCGCCGTGCTTGTCCTGTCCATGCTGCTGATCGTGCTGATTGCGCTCATCGTGCGAGCTGCCATGCTTGTCGTGCGGCGCGAGCACGATCTGGCGGCGCGTTTCACGACCCGATGCGTCGCGCGTCTGAACGACGATATGGACGTCTTCCGCACCGGGAGGGAGTTTGCCCCGCAATACGCCGCTTGCCGCGTCGTAATGGATCCAGCCTGGCAGCGAACGGCCGTTGGCAAGCCGGACCGTGACGTCGGAGCCGCCGTGCATCGCCTCGGAAGGCGGCAACAGCGTCGCGACTTCGATCGAGAACGGGTCGTTCGGCCCCATTGCAAACGAGACGTCGGGAAGCGGCACGGGCGCCTCGACGGTACCGACCGCAATTGCCGCATCGAGCGCCGCCGCGTCGAAGCGGGACACCGAGGCACGATCGAGCGGCTGCATGTTGCGCGGCGCGCTCGGATCGGAGAACGTCATTGTCGGCACGATCGGTACCGAGCCCACGGGCAGCGGCTCATCGAACTCGTCGAGCACGTCGGGCGCGCCGGTGCGATCGGAGCCCGTAAACAACGGCGGCTGCGCTGCTGCAGGCGATTCGATGACCGTCGGCGGCGTCGGGAAGATCGGTACGATGCCCGTCTGCCCCCTGACGATCGTGATCGTATTCGATGCGACGGCACTCGACTTCACGCCGTCGCTGACGGTGAACGCCACGGTGCGGCTACCGCTCGCGCCCGACTTCGCATCCGAGTAGGTGACCGATTGCAGTGCGGCCTGCCATTGCGCGAGCGATGCGGTGCCGCCGGCCGAGGTCAACGTCAGCACACCTGTAGCGGCGTTGTAGCTTGCGGCGATGTTGCCCGTTGCCGCGCTGCCGGTGAACGCAAGCGTATCGTTCGCCGCATCGAAGCCCCCGTTGATCGCCACTTGCGCCGAGCTCAACGTAGCGTTCGGATCGCGGTCGCTGATGGTCACTTGCGGCGCGATCGCGACCGGCGTCGAATGCGCCCCTAGCGATGTGAACGTTACGCTTCCGCCGACGGACAGAAGCGGTGTCTGATCGGTGTCGGTCACCGTGACGCTACGCGTTTGCGCCGCGCTCACGGCGCCGTTTCCATCGGTCACCGTGAAACTGATGACGCGTGTCGTGGTGTCGGGCACGACCGCCGTATCGGTGTACGTGATCGATGCAAGTGCCGTTCGCCATTGCGCCAGCGAGGCCGTGGCGCCCGCCGACGTCAGCGTCAGCACGCCGGTACTCGCGTTATAGCTGGACGCGATATTGCCCATCGTCGCGTTGTCGTTGGCGAACGCCAGCACGTCCTCGCCGGCGTGGAATCCGCCCGCGATCGCCACGCTCGCGGACGATGCCGTCGTACTGCTCGCATCGGTCAGCGTGAGGCCCGGCGAAACCACGATCGGCGTCGACGTGGCATTGTCGGCTGCCACGAATGAACCGGACCCCGCATCGGGCGTGATGTGCGGCTGATCGAGCACGACGAGCGTTGCGCTTGCAGCCGCGCTCGTCTTCGAGCCGTCGCTTGTGGCGAACGAAATCGTGCGATTGCCGAAGTGCGTCCCGCTCGTCGAGAACGTCACGGCGCTCAGCGCATTCGCCCATTGCGCGTCGGTGGCGGTGGCGCCGGCCGAGCTCAGCGTCAGCACGCCTGTCGCCGAATCGTAGGTCGCCGCAATGTTGCCGAACGACGGGGCGTTGCTGTTCGTAAAGGTGAGGATGTCCTCGCCGCCATGGAAGTTGCCGGTGACCGACACCGTTGCCGACGATTGTGTCGGATTGTCGAGATCGGTCACGCTCACGGTCGAGTTGACGATGGTGGCGGATGTGCCCACCACGTAGCTCGTCGTGCCGCCCGCTGCCGTGACGACTGGCGTTTGATCCGTGTCGGCCACGGTCACCGTGCGCGTCGCGGTGTTGCTCGTCACGGCACTGGTATCCACCGCGGTAAAGCTGATCGTGCGCGTGGCAGTGTTCGGCGTGACCGCCGTGTCCGTATAGGTCACCGAATCGAGGGCCGCCTGCCATTGCGCCAGCGTAGCCGTCGCACCGGCGGAGTTCAGCGTCAAAACGCCCGTCGCCGCGCTGTAGGATGCGGCAATGTTGCCGTACGTCGTCGAACTGGTGTTGATGAACGCGAGGGCGTCCTCGCCGCTATGGAAGTTGCCCGTGATTGCAACGGTGGCCGAGGCCAGCGTCGATGCACCACCGTCGGTCACGCTCAACCCCGAATCGATCGCCACGGGCGTCGATGTCGCATTGTCGCCCGCCACGAACGATGCCGAACCCGGATCGGTCGTGATCGTCGGCGGCCCGAGTACGGCGACCGTATCGGTTGCCACCGCGCTCGTCTTCGTACCGTCGCTCACCGCGAATCCAATCGTGCGATTGCCGGGCGTGATACTCGATCCTGCGGAGAACGTCACGGCGCTCAATGCGTGGGACCACTGTGCATCGCTCGACGTCGCGCCCGCCGACGTCAGCGTCAGCACGCCTGTCGCGGAATTGTAGGACCCGACGATGTTGCCGAAAGTCGACGAATTCGTGTTGACGAACGTCAGCGTATCGCCGAAATGGAAGCCCGTCGTGATCGATACGGTGCCGTCCGATTGCGTCGTGTTGTCCTGATCGCTGACCGTGATGCCGCCGTCGATCGTTGCGGCCGACGTACCGGCGATGTAGTTGGTCGTGCCGCCGGTCGCCGAGACGATCGGCGTTTGATCCGTGTCGGTCACGGTCACCGTGCGCGTTGCCGTATTGCTCGTGACGGCGCCCGTGTCGACGGCCGTGAAGCTGATCGTGCGCGTCGTGTTGTCGGGTGTGACGGCCGTGTCGGTATAAGTCACCGCCTCGAGCGCCGCCTGCCATTGGGCAAGCGTCGCCGATGCGCCCAAAGAATTCAGCGTCAGCACCCCCGTCGCGGTGTTGTAGGAGCCGGCAATGTTGCCGAATGTCGTCGCACTCGTGTTCGTGAATCCGAGCCGGTCTTCGATGCTGTGGAATCCACCGGTGATCGCGACGGTAGCCGACGCCAAAGTCGGCGACGCGCCATCGGTCAGCGTCAGCCCGGAATCGATCGCCACGGGCGTCGAGCTCGCGTTGTCGCCGGCCACGAAAGACGCCGAACCCGAATCGGTCGCAATCGTCGGTGGGCCGAGCACGGCCACGGTGTCCGTACGTGCCGCGCTGGTTTTGACGCCGTCGTTCACAGCGAAGGAAACCGTGCGATTGCCCGGCGTGGCGCTCGCACTCGCTGAGAACGTCACCGCGCTCAATGCATGGCCCCATTGGTCGTCGCTCGCCGCAGCGCCCGATGAAGTCAGCGTCAACACACCCGTCGCCGCGTTGTACGAGCCGGCGATATTGCCGAATGCCGCCGAGTCCGTATTGACGAACGTCAGCGTGTCGCCACTATGGAAACCGCTCGTGACCGAGACCGTCCCCGACGATTGCGTCATATTGTCGCGATCGGTCACCGAGATGCCGCCGTCGATCGTCGCGGCCGACGTGCCGCCCACATAATTCGTTGTCCCTCCCGTCGTCGTGACGATCGGTGTTTGATCCGTGTCGGCGACAGTCACGGTGCGCGTCGCGGTAGCGCTCGTATTGCCCGCGCCGTCGACCGCCGTGAAGCTCACGGTGCGCGTCACGGTATCCGGCGTCACGGCGGTGTCCGTGTAGGTGATCGATTGCAATGCGCTCTGCCATTGCGCAAGCGTTGCGCTCGCGCTGGCCGAGTTCAGCGTCAGTACACCCGTTGCCGCGTTGTACGAGCGCGCGATGTTGCCCATCGCCGCGCCGTCGTTCGTGAACGCCAGTACATCCTGGCCGCTATGGAAGCCGCCCGTGATCGCCACCGTTGTCGAAGCCAGCGTCGTTGCGCTGCCGTCCGTCACCGTCAGACCTGCGTCGATCACTACCGGCGTCGATGCCGTGTTGTCACCGGACACGAACGAAGCCGAGCCCGAATCGGTCGTGATCGCCGGCGGCGCCGTCATGCTCATCGTGTCCGTTACTTGTGTGCTGTTCTTCGTTCCATCGTTCACCTGGAACAAGATCGTGCGATTGCCGTACGTCGTGCTGGTGCTCGAGAACGTCACCGAGCTCAACGCACTGGCCCATTGCGCATCCGTGGCGGTGCTGCCGAGGGAGGTCAGTAACAGCACGCCCGATCCCGCGCTGTACGACGCCTGAATATTGCCCATCGTCGCGCCGTCGTTCGTGAAACTCAGGACATCGCCGGTATGAAACCCCGTACCGATCGCAACCGTGGCCGATGACTGGGTCGAGTTGTCCTGGTCGCTCACCGTGACATGGCCGTCGATCGTGACCCCCGACGATGCGCCCACGTAGCTCGTCGTGCCGCCTGTCGTCGTCAAGATCGGCGTTTGATCCGTGTCGGTAACCGTTACCGTGCGTGTGGCCGCCGCGCTTGCGTTGCCCGCGCCGTCGACCGCCGTGAAGCTCACGGTACGCGTCGTATTGTCCGGCCTCACCGCCGTGTCGGTATACGTCACGGACTGGAGCGCACTTTGCCATTGCGCGAGCGTCGCCGACGCACCGGCCGAACTCAGCGTCAAGACCCCGGTCGCCGCGTCGTACGAACTCGTGATGTTGCCCATCGTCGCGCCGTCGTTCGTGAACCCCAGCACATCCTCGTGGCTTTGGAAGCCGCCCGTGATCGTGACCGTGGCCGAAGCAAGCGTCGTAGTGGCGGTGTCGGTCACCGTCAACCCCGAATCGACGGCGACAGGCGTCGACGCCGTGTTGTCGCCCGCCACGAACGCAGCCGAGCCTGAATCCGTCGTGACTTGGACCGGGCTCAATACATCAACAGTGTCGGTCGACGCTGTGCTCGTTTTCGTACCGTCGCTCGTCGCGAATGAAATCGTGCGGCTGCCGAGCGTCGTGCTCGTACTCGAAAACGTTACCGCGGACAGCGCATGCCCCCACTGTACGTCGGTCGCGGTGGCACCCGACGACGTCAGCGTCAACACGCCCGTCGCGGCGTTATACGAGGCCGCGATGTTGCCGAACGTCGCCGAATCCGTGTTGGTGAACGAAAGCGAATCGCCGCTGTGGAAGCCTCCCGACACCGAAACCGTGCCCGACGATTGCGTCGTGTTGTCGCGATCGCTGACCGAAACGCCACTGTCGATCGTGATCGCGGGCGCACCCTCGCTGTAGTTCGGCGCGCTACTCGACGTCGTGACAATCGGCGTTTGATCGGTATCGGTGACGCTGACCTGCTTGGTCGTGGTATTACCGGCCGTGAAGCCGTCGCTGGTGACCTCGAAGCTGATCGTGCGCGTGAGGGCATCCGGCGTCGTGGCCGTATCGGTGTAGGTCACCGCGCGCAGCGCCGCCTGCCATTGCGCGATAGTAGCCGTGCCACCCGAAGACGTCAGCGTCAAAACGCCCGTGCCCGCGTTGTATGCCGCCGAAATATTGCCGTACGTGGCGGCACTCGTGTTCGTGAACGCTAGCACGTCCTCCGTACTGTGCAAATTGCCCGTAATCGACACGGCGGCGCTCACGGCGGTAGCCGAATTCCCATCGGCTAACGTGATGCCGGAGTCGACGGCGACCGGTGTCGACGTCGTGTTGTCGCCTGACACGAACGCGGTGGTGCCGCCGGTGGTCGTGAGCGTCGGCGGGGATGAGGGTGCGAGATAGGTGAAGTTATCCAGTGTGGGCGAGAGATACGTGACGGCGGTGCTAGTCTCGATGAGCTTGATGCTCTTCACCTGAGAAAACGCAGCGTTGCTGGACAGATCGACGTGAAAGAGCGAGCTGCTCGCCGTATGGCCCGGCGCGTATGGATTGTCGGTGTCGGCAATATTGAGGACTACGCTCCCGAGAACGTTTCCCGATCCGTCGAGCGCCTGAACCGTCACTTTGGTGCTGACAAAAATATCGATATCGAAACTCTGTATCGCCATCGAGGTGCCGTCTTGCCGCTGAATCGTCAGCGTCGACATCTGCGTGCCCTGCGTGTTGACGATCATCTCGCCCCCTGACCCGCTCGCTGGAAGCGATCCGCCGACGACCTGATACTCGACGGCCTGATCGCCCGTATAGGTCAGGCCGTCGAGCGTCGTCGAAGCGACGGGTGTCGCGCCCGAATCGAACCCGACCGACCCGTCATATGTCTCGTCGAACGCGGACAGCACGTGACCGTAGTTTTGCTCCGAAGCAGTCGAAAAAATAACGCCCGCATGCACGGTGCCCGCGTCGTATTCGAGCGACCAGTCACCGCCCAGCGAGGCCGCGCCGGTTGCGTCGGTCGACGCCGCCACGTTCAATCCCGATATCGACGAGATCTGCTGAACGAGCGCCTTGCCGTCCGCATTGCCGGCGACGTCGCAGCCGTAAATCAAGAAGTCGCCGCCCGCCTTCATCGACGCGCCGATCTGCGCGAACTCCGAACTGTACGTCGACATATCGGCTTCGTTGATCCACGCGCTACCCACCTGAAACTCGCCCGTGGCGCCGTGCGACACGAGATGGATCGCGCTGACGCCGGGGTGTGCCTGCAGATACTGCTCGATTTGGACAAGTCCGTCCTTCGTCGAATCGAGCACGACGTACTGCGTGCCTGCCGGCAAGCCAGCGACGAGCGTTTGAAGATCGGTGACGTTCGAATTGATGAAGACGACTTGGTGATCCGCCGATTGCGCAACCGAATCCGTGAAGCCGTGCACCGCGCGCGTCGCGCTAGCGTCGCCCGTAACGCCCGAAAACGGCGTGCTCATGTAGCCATGCCGTGCTGTGGCAGCTGCGTTTTGCGCGCCCGCTTCGCCCTGACCGGCGGCCACCGCCGCGGGTGTGAAGCCATGCACCGCACGCGTCGAGGTTGAAGCCGACGCGCCTTCGTGTGCGGTGCTCGCGGCATGTCCATCGACGTTCGTCGGATGCGGGGCGGCAGCAGCTGCCACTCCGATGGCTGCGGCCGATGCGTCATAGACGATGCGCGGCTCGAGCGCGACGATGAGCGGCGCCGGCATGGCGGTACATTCGCGGCGCGCGGTCGGGGCGGACCCGCGCACCGCGGCGAGAAGCTTCGAGAGGCTGGCGGCAAATCTCATCGCGTGATATCCCCGACGGCGTACCGGTGGCGGCACGCCTCAATTTATTTATCCCCGCGGGGGAAAAATCCCTTGCAAGGCGATGACGAAGGTAATGCCCAAGTACGGATTGCGCACCGAAAATGGCGTGCTGCCCCCGGCCATGCTGTTCTGCACCGACGGCGCAGAACCTTCCACCGTGACATTGAACGGCTGAAGTGTCGTATTGGGCGTCGAGGTACTGTAGAGCGCACCCTGGTGATTGCTGACGCTAACCGGCCCGAGCACCGCAGTTGTACCGGGAACCGCGCTTTGCGATGCCGTCGACGTGGTGGCCGGAATTGCGACGGAGCCCGTGGCCGAACCGCCGCTCGATACGGTCGCCGTGTGCGTATGCATTGGCATGTTCTGCGTCGTCAGCGTCGCATTCTCGATGCCGGCTTGCTCGCCGATGACAATGTTCGACAACCCCAGGCCCTGCCCCACGCCAACGGGGCTACGGCCCTGCATGTTCGGCAATTGAAAGGTCGTCGTGCCGTTGCCGCCGTAAACGGTGCCGAGCAAAGAGAACAACGCCTGATTTTGCGAAATCGCGATCGTTTGACCTGCACACAACGCCCAGCCGTAGGGAGCGTAGTTGAAGCCCACCATGCGGATTTCACCCAGGTACGGATCGCTCATCCAACACCTCCAGTCGAGTCAAGAATGGGGAAAAGATGCTCAATTGACGCCCCGCGAACCGGCGTCCATAGCCAGTGCATCGGCGCGACAGTGCACAACGACGGTAAGCGTCGATCGCCCGTCCCCGGTGGGCCGCGTCGGCGTGGCGAGCAGGTCCCACGCTCGGCCGCTCGGCGAGCCTATGCGATAAACGTCCTGGGGAGGGAAAACGCCCGCAGGCAACTCGAACGTAGCCGAGTAGCAGATGAAGCTGTCATCCATGGCAATGCCGGCAGGCGCGTGCGCGAGCACCGCCTCGACGGTATGCCCGTCGACGGAAGTGAACGTGAAGCGTTGCCCGATCGCTTCGAGCAACTCGTCATGGGTCGGAATAGTCCGCAAGCAAGCCCCCGGTTCTTATTCGTTCTGTGATGCGTTATCTGTCTTGGTCGGCGTTGCCGGCCATGGCCTATCGTTTTGATACGTGATTCGCTTGGCTCACCACAACGCGAGCCGTGAATGGTCGCGCGTCGCCGCGCCTTGCACTACATCGCGCCCTCCGCCGCCAGCCCTGGCACAGGCACGGCGCGTTCATCGATGAACGGCACGGCCGCACGCCGCATCTGCAGATACACCCCGTTCTCGCCGACCGCTTCGAACCCGAGTCGCCGATACAGTTCTTGCACCGGGTTGTCGATTTCGACGTACAACACCGCCGCCATCGCCCGTGCGGCCGCCTGCGCGACGAATGCACGGACGAGCCGCCCGCCGATACCCCCGCGTCGATAAGCGGGCAAGAGTGCGATGTCGATCAACCGCGCCTCGGCCCCCTGCCAATCGTGATAAAGGCGTCCGATCGCGGTCTTGCCCAGCATGACTACATCGAAGCGGCCATGCGGGTAATGCCGACGGTAATACTCATGCTGCATCGAAAATTGATCGGCCAATAATGCCTTAACGCGCTCGACGCTCCATCCTGTTTGCGCGAATTCCTGCGCGCGCGTGCTTTCAAAAACCGTACGTAAAAATTCAATATCGTTTTCAGACGCAGACCGCAGGCTCAAATGTCCACCACCGGTGTTGACCATTTCTCGCATCACTTCCTTGTGCACGCGATAAACGGCCAATCGATGCATGCGACTTCAATCGACCGAGAAAACAAGTACAGGCGAGATGGATATTAGTCTAGGGAAAGTCGGCTCGCAATCTGCTACTTGGGCTGAGCGCACCGGGAATACCCGCATCGACATTTTTACCGCCTGAAGCGATATGCCAGATGTGTTGACACGAGCGGTCGTAGCACAAGGCTCGGTCTTGCTGCATGCGCTGTCATTGCGACAGCTCGTTCGGCGATGGAAACGAGGAGCGCCGCGCCGCGAGACGGCGTAAGCGGCGGTAAAGCCGTTTCAAGTGATATCGACGAAAGCCCGCGCGATGCGGACCGAGCCGTGTCAGTGGACGAATTTCGCCAAATAACGGCGACGGCGGCAGCCGTCTGGCCTTCGCGCGGCCCCCCCAAAAAAGATTGCTAGCCCCCTACATTTAGCGACGGTTTATCCGATACCCGTAAAGCAGGCCACCAAATCCGGCCCGCCCTCACTAGGCATTTGTGAACTCGACAGCATACGCAAACCAAAAAAATGGCTCACAAAATCGTATCATTCGCAAAATACTGTGGCGCGGCAATCGTCGGCGGCATTATTGCCTACCTTGGGCAGCTCTACGCCGCCGTTGACGCCGACAAGGCACAGAACCATTCGCGCCAAATCGATATCCAGCAGATTCCCCAGCTCTCATGGGGCTCCCGGTCTCCCGTGCCCAACGTACGCTTCACCTATCTCAACACCCTGACGAACACGAAAATTGATCAGATCGCCGGCACGGACGTTGTGCTCTACAACTATTCGGACCGCGATGCGCCGGAAATGCAGGTCGCAATCACGGCCACCAACGCTGATGGCTCGCTCCCGGTGTTCGTGGGCGGACGTGCACTTGCTGGTGGCATGGAGGATTATCCGCTCGAGGAAAACATCAAGCCGGTCACACACGATCATGCACTGGCTTTTTCCTTTAAGGTGCCATCGCTGAACCGGCAAGACGGCGGCAATGCAAGTCGCTCTTTCCAACTCTATTTCGCGGGGAAAGTCGCACCCTTGCTTGCCGTCTCCGCTAGCGCGCCGGGTTTCGAAAGCCGCCCTTGGGAACCAGCGCATATTTGGGAGAGTCAGCTTGCGAAGCTTCCGCTCGCACAACGCTATGCTTCGACTTTGGGCTTTACCGCCTTGGTCGTGGGCGCCCTGATTGCGTTGGCCGCGCAGGCGGTATTTCTGCGTGACCGCGAGAGAAAACGGATGGTAGCGCTGACCAACGTCGTCGATAATTGCCTCCGTCAAAATGTGAGCACCAAGGATTTTCCGGATGACGTGCGACGATCGTTGGCTTCGGACGTTGCGTTCAGCAGTTGGTGCTCCCTCTATGATTCGATGTGGCACCCCGAGCAGTGGTTTTCATCGAAGCCAGAGCGCGTCTCCTAGTTTCCCGCCGGCAGGGCGCCGCCTCTCACTTCACGCCACTGTGCCCAGCCCGTCGCACTAACGGACCGGCGTCCCACTCGTGGCTACAAGCGAAAAAATCGGAGCGCGGGCGGCTACAATGAAGGCTTGCTATGCGTGGGAGGGATGAAATGCTGACTGTGGCATTGCCGGATGATCTTGAGGCGGCGGTAGTGACGGCAGCGCGGCGCTCCGGGCAATCGCTCGATGAGTATGTGGCGGCTGTGTTTGCCGACGCGTTGTCGCTGGAGATCGATCGTGCGCGCGTCGATTCATACCTGTCGGGAGTTCGTGGCGTTGCGCATGAGCATGTGCGTCACTGGCTTGATGATCTTGCGAACGGGAAACGTACTCAATGCCAGGATTAGTCTGGCATCCGGACGCAATCGACGACGTTGGGCGACTCTACGATTTTTTGGCGGCACATAGCCCTTTGGTTGCAAGACGTGCTGCGTCCGTGATCGCCGAGGCAGCGAATCAAATCGCAGAAAATCCGACGATCGGCGCTCCGAGAGCAGAGTTTCGAGAGTGGCCTGCGCGATTCGGTCGAAGTTCGTATGTCCTGCGTTACATCATCTTGGAGGGCGGGGAAGTGCTGATGACGCGGGTTTGGCACAGCAGGGAACTCCGGCCGCTCCGCAGTTGACGCTCGCACTCCCCGTGCGCTTCGAAGGGAGCGCCTTCTTGTGCTTGCGTGGGGATGTCCGGGTATAGCCAATTCTCATCCGCGCGAAAAAAACGCCAGTATCCTTTCGGCTTACTGGCGTTTCCTGTACGTATCTGCTTCGTCTAGGCTAAAACCAAGCAGATACGCTTGCGTCTGGCGGAAAGGGTGGGATTCGAACCCACGGTACGGTATAACCGTACACCGGATTTCGAGTCCGGCGCATTCGACCACTCTGCCACCTTTCCGTCTTGTGGATGGCATGCAGCTCATTTGCCACATTAGCTGCCCTACCACCGCTTACTTCGCTTCGCCAAGCTGGTCGCTGTTTGGCGAAGCGAAGATTATAGAACATCGAAAGCAGCATTCCAAGCTTTTTTACCAAGAAGGTCGCACGCTGAGACGCCGCGCCGATCGATCACGCCCGCACCGGCTCCAGCCGCTCGACGCCGCCCACATAAGGACGCAGCGCCGCCGGCACCGTCACCGAGCCATCGGCATTCTGGAAATTCTCGAGCACGGCAACGAGCGCGCGCCCCACTGCGAGGCCCGAGCCGTTGAGCGTATGCAGCAGCTCCGGTTTGCCCTGAGCGTTGCGATACCGCGCCTGCATGCGACGCGCCTGGAACGCTTCGGTATTCGAACAGCTCGAAATCTCGCGATAGGTGTTCTGCGCCGGCAGCCAGACTTCGAGGTCGTATGTCTTCGCCGCGGAAAAACCCATGTCTCCCGTACAGAGCGTGATCACCCGATACGGCAACTCGAGCTTTTGCAAAATGGCCTCGGCGTGCGTGACCATCTGCTCGAGCGCGTCGTACGACGCCTCGGGCGCCACGATCTGCACCATCTCGACTTTGTCGAACTGATGCTGGCGAATCATGCCGCGCGTGTCACGGCCGTAAGAGCCCGCCTCCGAGCGGAAACACGGCGAATGAGCGGTCAGTTTCACAGGCAATTCGCCCGCATCGAGAATGCTGTCGCGCACCGTGTTGGTCAGCGGGATTTCCGACGTCGAAATCAAGTACTGCGTCACCGCACTCTCGGCGCCACCCTTCTCCACGCGGAACATGTCGTCCGCAAATTTCGGCAACTGGCCCGTGCCGACGAGGACCTCGGGATTGACGATGTAAGGGGTGTACGTTTCCGTGTAACCGTGCTGCTGCGTATGCGTATCGAGCATGAACTGCGCAAGCGCACGATGCAGACGCGCAACCTGCCCGCGCAGCAGCGTGAACCGCGCACCGGACAGCTTCGCCCCCGTTTCGAAATCGAGCCCGAGCGGCGTGCCCACATCGACGTGATCCTTGACCTCGAAGTCGAATTGCCGTGGCGTGCCCCAGCGGCGAACTTCGACGTTGTCCGTTTCGTCGCGGCCAACGGGCACGCTTTCGTGCGGCAGGTTCGGCATTTCGAGCAGCAGCCTTTGCACGCGCGCCTGAACGCCGTCGAGCGCCGCGGCCGACGTCTTCATTGCGTCACCGAGCGTGCCCACTTCCGCCATGACCGCCGACGTGTCTTCGCCGCGCCCCTTCATCGCCCCGATCTGCTTCGACAATGTGTTGCGCCGCGACTGCAGCTCTTCGGTGCGGGTCTGAATGGCACGACGTTCGGCTTCGAGCGCCGAAAACGCCGCGACGTCGAGCGTGTAGCCGCGTGCGGCAAGGCGCGTGGCAACGCCTTCGATATCTTTGCGCAGCAACTGGATGTCGAGCATGGGGAAAGTCGATTGTCGTAAAGGGAAAACCGCGATTTTAACGCACCGCATCGACTGTCAGTCATTGCGGGCTGTGTCCTTGATGTAGTCGATGAAGGCGCGCAGTGGGGGTGGGACGAGGCGGTGTCCCGGGTAATAAAGGAAGGGGCCGGAAAACGACTGCCACCACGGCTCGAGCACCGATTCCAGCGCACCGCTTTGCAGATACGGCCGCAGCCAATCCTCGAACAGGTAGGCGATGCCGCTTCCTGCTCGGGCCGCATCGACGATCAAATCGACCGCACCGGAACGCTCGACCAGCAAGGGTCCATCGACGTCAATCCTCACCGCTTCCTCGTTGCGCTTGAATTCCCAGGGCTGCACCGCGCGTCCGCCAAAGCGCATGCGCAAGCAGTCGTGCCGCAGCAACTCGCTCGGATGATCGGGTCGTCCACGCTTGGCGAGATACGATGGCGCGGCAGCCGCTGCGAAACGCTGGACTCGGGGGCCGATCGGCACGGCAATCATGTCCTGCTCGAGACGCTCGTCGTAGCGGATGCCCGCATCGCAGCCGGCTGCCAACACGTCGACGAGACTTTCTTCCGCAATGATCTCCAAATGTATTTCGGGGTAAGCGGCCAGGAAACCCGGCACGATCGTGGGTAACACCAGCCGTGCGGCGCTGACGGGAACGTTCAGCTTCAACCTGCCGGCAGGGCGATCGCGCAAATCATTCACTTCGTGGAGCGCGGCTTCGACCTCCGTCAACGCCGGCCCGAGACGCTCCAACAAACGGTCGCCCGCTTCGGTAAGGACCACGCTGCGGGTCGTGCGGTTCAGCAGACGCACGCCCAGTCGCGCCTCCAGCCGCCGTACCGCCTCGCTCAGACCCGATGCGCTGGCGCCAGTCGAGCGTGCGCCGTCGCGGAAGCCCTTGGCGCGCGCCACAGCGATGAAAGCATTCAGGTCGGCGAGATCGACTTTCATTGTGCGAAATTTCGTACAGGTTGTGTAGATTATGCCGCCTTTTCGAACGGCAGCCGCCTGCCTACACTGGGACCTTCAACAGAAAGAGGTCCTATATGCCTTCCTCATCCGCTACTTATCGTCTCGGCGACCTGACGGTCAACCGCATCGGCTACGGCGCCATGCGCCTTTCCGGGCCCCACGTTTTCGGTCCGCCCGCCGACAAGGACGGTGCCCTCGCCGTTCTACGCACGGCGGTCGAATGCGGTGTGAATCATATCGACACCAGCGATTTCTATGGGCCGCACGTGACCAACCAGTTGATCCGCGAGGCGCTGCATCCCTACCGCGACGACCTGGTGATCGTCACGAAAATCGGTGCGCGCCGCGGCGCCGACGCATCGTGGCTGCCGGCCTATTCGTCCGCCGAGCTCGAGCAGGCGGTGCACGACAATCTGCGCAATCTGGGACTCGATAAGCTCGACGTCGTCAACCTGCGCGTGATGATCGATCCGATGCAGCCGGCCGAAGGTTCGATCGAAGCGCCGCTCACCGCGCTTGCAGAGCTGCAGCGCAAGGGCCTCGTACGCCATATCGGCCTGAGTAACGTGACCCTGGCCCAAGTGGCGGAGGGACGCCGCATTTGCGATATCGTATGCGTGCAAAACCACTACAACCTGGTCCATCGGACTGACGACGCGTTGATCGACGAGCTGGGCCGCGATCATATCGCCTACGTCCCGTTTTTCCCGTTAGGCGGTTTTTCGCCGTTGCAGTCGGCCACGTTATCCGACGTCGCTGCCCGTCTCGGGACGTCGCCCAATCAGGTAGCACTGGCCTGGCTCCTGCATCGTGCACCCAACGTCCTTCTCATTCCTGGAACGGCCTCGATCAGCCACCTCAAGGAAAACCTGGCTGCGGAAACACTCCTGCTGCCGGACGACATCGTTGTCGAACTGGACGGGATGGCGCGCTAGTGCTTATTTCTTCCCCGCTTCTTCGTCCAACTTCTTCAAGAGGGCCAACTTTTCGCTTATTTTGATTTCCAGACCTCTTGGAACCGGCTGATACCAGCGAGGCTCTTCCATGCCGTCAGGAAGATAGGTCTCGCCAGCGGCGTAGGCATTGGGTTCATCGTGGGCATACCGGTATTCATGCCCGTACCCCAGCTCCTTCATGAGCTTCGTTGGCGCATTGCGCAAATGGACAGGAACCTCACGGCTCTTGTCCTGCTTCACGAAAGCTCGGGCCTGGTTGTAGGCCATGTAGCCAGCGTTGCTCTTGGCGGCAACGGCAAGATAGATCACCGCCTGGGCCAACGCCAACTCGCCTTCCGGGCTTCCCAGACGCTCGTAGGTCAGGGCCGCGTCGTTGGCGATCTGCATGGCTTTCGGGTCGGCAAGACCGATGTCTTCCCAAGCCATGCGAACGATCCGCCGCGACAGATACCGGGGATCGGCCCCGCCGTCCAGCATTCTCGTCAGCCAGTAGAGCGCAGCATCGGGATGCGAACCGCGAACCGATTTGTGAAGGGCTGAAATCTGGTCATAAAAGTTGTCGCCGCCCTTGTTGAAGCGCCTGGAATTCAACGTCAACGCATTGCGCACGAACTCCGCGTCGATCTTCCGAATTCCGGCGGCACCGGCAGCCGTCTGGCACTGTTCGAGCAGGTTCAGGAATCTTCTGGCGTCACCATCCGCATAGCCGATGATGGTGTCCCTGGCCAGATCGTCGAACTCCAGACCGCCAATCGCCTTTTCCTGAGCGCGTCGAAGCAGCTGCTTCAACTCGTCGTCTGTCAGCGATTTCAGCACGTAGACCTGCGCCCGCGACAGCAAGGCCGAATTCACCTCGAAGGAAGGATTCTCGGTGGTGGCACCGATGAACGTGACCAAGCCGCTTTCCGCATAAGGAAGAAGCGCGTCTTGCTGCGACTTGTTGAACCTGTGAATCTCGTCGACGAACAAGATCGTGTGCTTGCCCATCGCCAGATTCTGCTCGGCTTGCTCCATTGCCGCCCTGATGTCTTTGACACCGGAGAAGACCGCGGATAGGGCAATGAATTCGCATTTGAAGGCCGTCGCGGTAAGGCGTGCCAAGGTCGTCTTGCCGACTCCCGGCGGCCCCCAGAAGATCATGGAGTGCGGCTTGCCCGACTGGAACGCCAATCGCAGCGGCTTACCCTCACCGAGCAAGTGGGACTGGCCGATGACCTCGTCCAAGGTCTTCGGGCGAAGCGCCTCGGCGAGCGGCGCAACGGGTTCTTGCGCGAACAGATCAGGCATGACGCGTTTTCCCGATGGCGAGGCTCAGCCGTTGATGACATCGGCGCCCTTCGGCACCGTGAACTTGAACGAATCGGCCTTGAGCGGCGGGTTCTTCTGAATGTTCGTGAACGTGAGCAGCGTCACGTTGCCGAAGACGTCGTGCAGTTCCATCGCCTCGAGATTGCCGTCCCTGAAGCCGATGCCGACACGCTCGAACTGGGTATCGCGCGACTTCGGCCGCAGCTCGAGCCAGTCGATCCCCGCCTTCACCCCCGCGTCGCGCAGCGTGAAGTTCTGCTCGATATCGTTGCTGCCAAAAAGAATGGCTGCCGGGCTCGCACCGAGCGCGCCGCCCAACTTGCGGATCGTGACCTGATTCAGATCTTTGTCATAGACGTAAAGATTCGAGCCATCAGCCTGCAAGACCTGCTCGTAGGGCTTCTCGTAGGTCCAGATGAATTTGCCGGGCCGAGAGAAGACGAACGTGCCGCTCGACGTTCCACCCTGCGTCGGCTTGGCGCCTTGCGCCTTCGAAGGCGCCTTCACTTCCTTTTGCACGAATTCGCCGCGCGCCGAGTGCACTTGCGAGATGAACGCTTTCAATTGCTCGGTCCCGCTGGCAAAGGCCGTCGGCGCCGCCACCGCGAGCGCGGCACCGAACAGGGTTGCGGCAAGCCCTCGGCGCATAGGGCGCGAGACCCACGAAAACGAGAGCAAGCGCCACGCGAAATGCCGGAAACGATGCTGCATGGGGGTGATTCTCCGTGATGAACTGAGCCGCGCGGCTTCTCGGCCGAGCGGCAACGATGCCTAGTCGCCGTCGCGCGCGGGCACGAGGATTTCGCGATTGCCGTTGGTGGACATCGCCGAGACGAGCCCCGATTGCTCCATCTGTTCGAGCAACCGCGCCGCACGGTTGTAGCCGATTCGCAGATGCCGCTGCACGAGCGAGATCGAGGCGCGGCGGTGCTTCACGACGATCTCGACGGCCTGATCGTAAAGCGGATCCGACTCCTCCGCCCCACCCGCCGCGCCGCCGAGCGCGGCGGAGCCTTCGTCGCCCTCGCCCGCCACGCCGCCCTCGAGAATGCCTTCGATGTAATTCGGCTCGCCCTGCTCCTTGAGCTTCTGGACGACGCGATGCACTTCCTCATCCGAGACGAAAGCACCGTGCACGCGGACCGGCAAACCTGTGCCGGGCGGCATATAGAGCATGTCGCCCATGCCCAGCAACGATTCGGCGCCTTGCTGATCGAGAATCGTGCGCGAATCGATCTTCGACGAGACCTGGAACGCAACCCGCGTCGGCACGTTGGCCTTGATGAGACCGGTGATGACATCGACCGACGGGCGCTGTGTGGCGAGAATCAAGTGGATGCCGGCCGCGCGCGCCTTTTGCGCGATGCGCGCGATCAGCTCCTCGACCTTCTTGCCGACCACCATCATCAAGTCCGCCAACTCGTCGATGACGACGACGATGTTCGGCAGGCGCGTCAGCGGCTCCGGTTCGTCGGGCGTCAGGCTGAACGGGTTCGGCAGCTTTTCGTCGCGCTTGGCCGCTTCGTCGATCTTGTGGTTGTAGCCGGCCAGATTGCGCACGCCGAGCTTGCTCATGAGCTTGTAGCGGCGCTCCATTTCGGCCACGGTCCAGTTCAGCGCGTGGCCGGCCTGCCGCATATCGGTGACGACGGGGCACAGCAAATGCGGAATGCCCTCGTAGACGCTCATTTCGAGCATCTTCGGATCGATCAGGATCATGCGCACTTCGTCGGCGCTCGCCTTGTAGACGAGCGAGAGGATCATCGCGTTGATACCGACCGATTTGCCCGAGCCCGTCGTGCCGGCTACGAGCAGGTGGGGCATCTTGGCGAGGTCCGCGCATACCGGCTTGCCGCCGATGTCCTTGCCCAGACCGATCGTGAGCTTCGAGGCCGCGTCGGCATAGACCTCCGAGCCGAGAATCTCCGAAAGCCGCACGGTCTGGCGGCGCTGGTTCGGCAACTCGAGCGCCATGAAGTTCTTGCCAGGAATCGTCTCGACGACGCGGATCGAAACGAGCGACAGCGAGCGCGCGAGATCCTTCGCGAGATTGACGATCTGGCTGCCCTTCACGCCCGTGGCCGGCTCGATCTCGTAGCGCGTGACCACCGGGCCCGGGTAGGCGGCCACGACGCTCACGTCCACGCCGAAATCCTTGAGCTTCTTTTCGATCAGACGCGAGGTGAACTCGAGCGTATCGGCCGACACCGACTCCTGCACGGCCGGCGCCGCGTCGAGCAGCGCGATCGGCGGCAGCGTGGTGTCGCCCGGCAGGTCCTTGAACAGCGGAACCTGCTTTTCCTTCTCGACGCGCTCGGACTTGGCCGGCGTCACGATGGGCGGCACGATCGTGACGGGTTCGTGATCTTCCAGGCGCACGCGGCTTTGTTCGACCTTGCCTTCGCGCTTGACCGCAGCCGCTTCGCCGAGCTTTCGATCGCGGCCGGCTTCGCGGCGCAGCTTCGCGAACGTCACCGCCGAAATGATGGCGTCGCCCACCCGCTCGGCAACGGAGAGCCAGGAAAACCGGAAATAGAGCGACAAGCCGATGGCGAGCGCGATCAAGAGCGCCAACGTGCCGCCCGTGAAGCCGAGCGCATGCGAGACGCCGCGCGCCACGGCGTCGCCGACGATGCCGCCCGGCGCACGCGGCAACGGCACCCGCAGCGACCACATCCGCAAGGCTTCGATTCCGTCGCATGCGAGCAACACGAGCGCGAACGCGAACGCATCGGCAACCCACGATTCGCGCGGTTTGTCCTCTTCGGCTTCCACTTGATGCGTGAGCCGGCGGTAGTTCGCGGCGATGCGCCGCGCGAGCAGTGCGACCCACCAATAGGCGGACACGCCGAACAGCAACAGCAGGATGTCGGACGTCCAGGCACCCACGCGGCCTGCCCAGTTCGCGATGCGCTCGACCTGCTCGGCGTGCGTCCAGCTCGGATCGTGGCGGCTGTAGCTGACGAGCGCCATCGCCAGGAACACGCAGAGCGCGACCTGCAATATCCAGCGGATTTCGGTGAAAAGGCGCGACATGCGATGCGGTAAGGCTTGCGCGTGCGCCGAATAGGGAGCTTTGGCCATGAATCCGTAAAGGCTTGGCGTGCAGGCCCGTAGGCGCCGGCACGCCGGTCGTTCGATGCGGGCTATTGTAAACGCTGCGTCGCGCCACGGGCTGTAAATGACGGTAACGGCGCAACAGCCGGGCTGCCGCACGCGCGCCCGACGCTGGGCCGCGCCGCGCGTGCGACGGGTGCCGGCTATCGCCACGATTGAAATTCCCTGGGCGGCAAGCCAAGCCCCTGCCCTTTATAATGCGCGGGTGTGCCCCATTTAGGCCTAGACGCGCAACGGGTGCGCGCTGCCAACGGTCAGCATTGGCTGTGCCGCCGCCCCGTCAGCTCATTTAGCGGTATTCATTACGGATTCGATCTCCATGTCCACGCGCAAACACGCCAAAGTCCTCATCCTCGGTTCCGGCCCCGCCGGCTATACGGCTGCCGTCTACGCGGCGCGCGCCAATCTGTCGCCGGTGCTCGTCACGGGCCTCGCGCAAGGCGGGCAACTGATGACGACGACCGATGTCGAGAACTGGCCGGCCGACGCCAACGGCGTTCAGGGTCCCGAGCTGATGCAGCGCTTTCTCGACCATGCCGAGCGTTTCAACACCGAAATCGTGTTCGACCACATCCACACCGCGAAGCTCGACGAAAAGCCCATCCGTCTGATCGGCGATTCGGGAGAGTACACCTGCGATTCGCTCATCATCGCGACCGGTGCATCGGCGCAATATCTGGGGCTGCCCTCGGAAGAAGCGTTCATGGGACGCGGCGTGTCGGCCTGCGCGACGTGCGACGGATTTTTCTACAAGCAGCAGCACGTCGCCGTGGTGGGCGGCGGCAATACGGCCGTCGAGGAAGCGCTCTATCTCGCGGGCATCGCCAGCAAGGTGACCGTCGTCCATCGACGCGACAAGTTCCGCGCCGAGCCGATTTTGATCGACCGGCTGCTCGAGAAGGAAAAGGAAGGCGTCGTCGAGATCAAGTGGAACCATGTGCTCGACGAGGTCAAGGGCGACGATTCCGGTGTCACGGGCCTGCGCATCAAGCATACGAAGACGGGCGAAACGTCCGATATCGCGTTGCAGGGCGTGTTCATCGCGATCGGCCACAAGCCCAACACCGATATCTTCGCCGGCCAGCTCGAGATGAAGAACGGCTACATCATCACGAACGGCGGGTTCAGCGGCAACGCGACGGCGACGAGCGTACCCGGCGTCTTTGCCGCGGGCGACGTGCAGGATCACGTCTATCGGCAAGCCATCACGAGCGCCGGCACCGGTTGTATGGCGGCGCTCGATGCGCAGCGCTACCTGGAAAGCATCCATGAAGTGCATCAGGCTCACGTCATGAGCCACGAATCGGACCGCTAACGTCCGAGAGCAGTCCGGCTGTGTCATGAGCAGACATCGAACGCGTCCCGGTAGCGTCAAACCGGGCGAAGGTCCCGTGCGGGCTGGCGGCTTGGCCAGTCTCGGCGGGCTGCGCGACGCGCTAGAACGCAGCGCGGCCCAGCGCGAACGCGAGCGCGCCGCCGCCGCCAAAGCGGCCCGGGAGGCCTCGGCCGACGCCGAACTTTTCCGGCGCGAAGTCGGCAGCGTATCGCCGCTGAAGGCTTCGGCGCGCGCAGTGCACGAGCGGGCGGCGCCGCCGGCCGTGGCCGTGCAGACGCGGCGCGACGAGCGTGCCGTGCTGGCCGAGGCGATCTCCGACGAATTCGATCCCGAAGTGCTGCTCGATACCGACGAGTCGCTCTTTTACTGCCGGCCCGGCATCGGCCACGAAGTCGTGCGCAAGCTCAGGCGCGGTCACTGGGTCGTGCAGGCCCAGCTCGACTTGCACGGCATGCGGCGCGACGAAGCGCGCGAGGCATTGGCGGAATTCATTCGCGAAACGGTCAAGCGCGGCTTGCGCTGCGTACGCGTGGTTCACGGCAAGGGACTCGGCTCGGTCGGCAAGGAGCCCGTGCTCAAGGGAAAGGTCCGCGCCTGGCTCGTGCAGAAAGCGGAAGTCATTGCATTTTGTCAGGCACGCGAGCGCGATGGAGGCGCCGGCGCCGTGCTCGTACTCTTGCAGCCCCCCAGCGCGCCGAAGGCGCCCCCTCGTTCAGCCTGACTTTTCACGACCGCACGCATGCACCCGAGGCTTACCCTCGCCCTGTCGATCATCGAGGGGCTCGCCATTTTCGCCTTTGCGGTCTCGGGGTTCATCGAGGCGCGCAAGCGGCGGCTCGATGCGGTGGGCACGTTTCTCGTCGCCACCGTCACCGCCTTCGGCGGCGGCACGGTCCGGGACGTCCTGCTGGGCCGGAGGCCGTTCTATTGGGTCGAGCACCAGACCTACGTCATCGTCATTTTCGCTTTGTCGTTCTTCGCGCCGGTCATGCTGCGCATGGCGTCGCGCGTACTGTCCGAGCGTGCCCTGCTCGTCGCCGATGCGGTCGGTCTCGGGCTCTTCAGCGTATCGGGAACGTCGATTGCCCTCGAGTCGGGCATGCCCTGGTTCATCTCGGCAATGATGGGCGTGGTGACGGGTGTATTCGGCGGAATTCTTCGCGATGTGCTCTGCAACGAGGTGCCGCTCATCCTCAGGGACTCGCGGCCCTACGCCACGTGCGCACTGGCGGGCTGCGGCCTCTACCTGCTGCTCGCGAAAGCTGATGTCGACCCCGTCTACAGCGTGCTGGCCGCAACCGCTTTCATTCTGGTCGCGCGGCTCGTGACATTCAAACTCGACGTGCGCTTGCCGCATTGAGCATGGCAAGCGCGCCAAGCGCGACCGAGCCTATGCCCGGCAATCAGGCAATGCGCGCTTCCGTGGCCGGATCGAACAGCACGGCCTTCGAGACATCGAAGAGCAGCGTCATGTTCGAGAGCGGCTGAGGATTCGATGCCGGATGCACCCGGCTCACCGTCCGCTTGCCGTTGATCTGTGCAAACACCAGGGTATCCGGACCCGTCGGCTCGATCACGTCGATCTTGACTTCGATCGGTTGCAGCCCCTCTCCATGACCGTTGTGCGCGTGACGTGCGTCGGTAATCCGCTCGGGCCGCAGCCCCAGAATCACGTTCTTGCCGATCGAGCTCTTCACGCGCGCCAGATCGAATGGCAGGTTCAGTACGCTGCGGCTCACGCCCGTATCGAGTTCGATACCGGCACCGGCCCCCTGCTCGACGAGCTTGCCCTCGATGAAGTTCATCGGCGGCGCGCCGATGAAGCCGGCCACGAAGAGATTCGACGGCGAATCGTAGATGTCCTGCGGCGCGCCGAATTGCTGGACGATACCGTCTTTCATGACCGCGATACGGTCGCCGAGCGTCATCGCCTCGATCTGATCGTGCGTCACGTAGACGATCGTCGTCCCCAGGCGCTGATGCAGCAGCTTGATTTCCGAACGCATTTCGATGCGCAGCTTGGCGTCGAGGTTCGAGAGCGGCTCGTCGAACAGGAACATGACCGGGTCTCGCGCGAGGGCGCGGCCCATCGCAACGCGCTGACGCTGACCGCCCGACAACTGCCCCGGCTTGCGATCGAGCAGGTGATCGATCTGCAACATCTGCGAAACGCGTTCGACGATCTGCTGCTGTTCGCGCTTCGGCACCTTGCGGATATTGAGCCCGAACGAGATGTTGTCGCGCACCGTCATCGACGGATAAAGCGCGTACGACTGGAAGACCATCGCAATGTCGCGATCCTTCGGCGACAGGTTGTTGACGACCTTGTCGTCGATGCGGATCTCGCCCTTCGTGACCGTCTCGAGCCCGGCGATCATGTTGAGCAGCGTCGATTTGCCACAACCCGAGCCGCCCACGAGAATCAGGAACTGACCGTCCTCGATCTCGATGTCGACGCCCTTGAGGACAGGTACGCCGTTCGGGTAAGTCTTGTATACGTCGCGGATGGAAAGGCTTGCCATGCTGAGAATCCTTTAATCTGCATTGCTGCTTGCGAATAAGCGTTGCGCTTCGTGCGCAGCCCGGCGTGTCGCGCCCTCGGGCGCGAAGCCCGACCGCCTCAGCCTTTGACCGCACCCGCGGTCAAGCCGCGCACGAAGTAGCGCCCTGCGATCACGTAGACGAGAAGCGTCGGCAGGGCCGCGATGATCGCGCCGGCCATGTCCACGTTGTATTCCTTCACACCGGTCGACGTATTGACGAGGTTGTTCAGCGCGACGGTGATCGGCATCGAATCGACGCCGGAGAACACGATCCCGAACAGGAAGTCGTTCCAGATCTGTGTGAACTGCCAGATCACGCACACCATGAAGATCGGCAGCGACACCGGCAACAGGATGCGCGTGAAGATCGTGAAGAAGCCGGCACCGTCGATCCGCGCAGCCTTGACGAGCTCGGCCGGCACGCCGACGTAGAAGTTGCGGAAGAACATCGTCGTGAAGGCGATCCCGTAGACGACGTGCACGAAGACGAGCCCCGTGATCGTGTTCGAGATCCCGATCGTGCCGAGCAGACGCGCCATCGGCAGCAAAATCGTCTGGAACGGAATGAAGCAGCCGACGAGCAGCATCGTGAAAAGCGCGTCCGCACCGCGAAAGCGCCAGTGCGTGAGGACGTAACCGTTGAACGCGCCGACGATCGACGAGATCAGCACGGCCGGAATGACCATGCGGATCGAGTTCATGAAAAACGGCTGCATCCCGTCGCAGCGTACGCCGGTACAGGCCCCGCTCCATGCCTTCACCCACGGGGCGATAGTCCAGTGCATCGGCGGCGTGAGCAGATTACCCGTGCGCAGCTCGTCGATATCCTTGAACGACGTGGAAAGCATCACGTAGATCGGGAACAGGAAATAAAGCGCGAACAGGATGAGGGCCGCGTAAATCACGACACGGCTCACCGACATTCCGGTACGCGCCGGGCCGTCCCCAAACTTCTGTGTCATTTCAGACATTGCGGGTGCTCCTCGATTCCATGTACATGAGCGGCACGAGCACGGCCACGACCGTTGCGAGCATCATCATCGACGACGCGGCGCCGACACCGAGCTGTCCGCGGTTGAACGAGAACGTGTACATGAAGATGGCGGGCAGCGACGACGAAGTGCCCGGGCCACCCGCGGTCAATGCAACCACGAGGTCGAACGTCTTGATGGCGATATGGCACAGAATCAGCAGTACCGAAAAGAACACCGGACGCATGCTCGGAATCACGATCTTGCGATAGATCGTGGGCAGCGAAGCACCATCGACCTGTGCGGCTTTGAAGATCTCGGCGTCGACACCGCGCAAGCCGGCCAGAAAGAGTGCCATGACGAACCCGGTCGATTGCCAGACGGCGGCGATCACGATGCAAAAGATCGCCTTGTCCGGATCCCCGATCCAGTTGAACGAGAAGCTGGCGAACCCCCAGTCGTGCATGACTTTTTCGAGGCCCAGGCCCGGATTGAGAATCCACTGCCAGGCTGTACCGGTCACGATGAACGAGAGCGCCATCGGATAAAGGAAGATCGCGCGCAGCGCGCCTTCGTTGCGAATCTTCTGATCGAGCAGGATCGCGAGAAAGAGACCGAGCCCCACGCAAATGCCGATGAACGGAATGCCGAACCAGCCGAGATTCTTGGCCGAGGTCCACCAGACATCGTTATTGAAGAGCTCCGTATAGCGGTCGAGACCCGCGAACGTGTAATTGGGCATCAGTCGCGACTTCGAAAGCGACAGATAGCCGGTAACAGCGATGAAACCGTAAATGAAAACGAGGCTGATGACGATACTGGGCGCCAGAACGAGCTTGGGGATCCAGCGATCGGCCACCGCCGAAAACGACGATGAACGACGATACGTGTGTGCCATCTTGTTGCCTTTGTCGCTAAGAGAGGCAGCCACTACTCGACTCCTAATCTTGCCTGCCGGCGCGCGCCCTGCTTTGCGCCGCAACGCGGCGACCGGCGTAGGTGATGCTGAGAGCGGCGCGTCGAACGAGACGCGCCGCGCTTGGGCACTGCCTTCGCTTACTTCGTCTTCGCGGCGTTCGCGAGCGCCTTCACGGCATCGGCCGACGATTGCTGCGAGTTCATGAACTTCGTCACGACGTCCGTGATGGCACCGGCAACGGCGTCGGGCTGCGCCATACCGTGCGCGAGCGACGGCACATAGCCGCCCGACTTGATCGCCGTTTGCTCATCCGCGTACGACTTCTTCGCGCAATCGTCGAACTTGGTCATCGACACGCCGAGACGCACCGGGATCGAACCTTTGTAGAGGCTGAACTGCTCCTGGAACGCGGGGCTCATGATCGTCTTGGCCATTGCAAGTTGCCCCGGCGTCGCCGCCTTCTGGCCTTTTTGCTGGAAGAAGACGAACGAATCGACGTTGAACGTATAGGCCTTGTCGGTGCCCGGCACGGGTGCGCAGACATAGTCGACGCCCGACTTCTTGTTCGCGTTGGCGAACTCGCCCTTGGCCCAGTCGCCCATGAACTGCATGCCGGCCTTGTTGTTGATCACCATCGCCGTGGCGAGGTTCCAGTCACGGCCCGTGCGACCCGAATCGAAGTAGCCCTGGATCTTACGCACCGTATCGAAAACCTTCACCATCTGCGGCGAAGTCAGCGTGGCCTGATCGAGATCGACGAGCGCCTTCTTGTAGAAGGGAGCGCCTTGCGACAGCACGACATCTTCCCAAAGCGTGAGGTCCTGCCACGGCTGGCCACCCATCGCGATCGGCATGATGCCGTT
The DNA here is from genome assembly GCF_057351765.1 of Trinickia sp. Taxonomy (NCBI): domain Bacteria; kingdom Pseudomonadati; phylum Pseudomonadota; class Betaproteobacteria; order Burkholderiales; family Burkholderiaceae; genus Trinickia; species Trinickia sp. Next base: position 45,182 of record NZ_JBMRBK010000003.1, read on the forward strand.
CGCCTTCATTTTGTCGGCAACGGTGAAGAACTCATCCCAGGTCGTCGGCACTTTGCCGCCCGCCTTGTCGAGCGCGGCCTTGTTGATATAGAGCCAGTTCACGCGGTGCACCGAGAACGGCGCGGCGACGTAGTGGCCCTTGTACTGCATGATCTTGTCGATTTCCGGCGGCAGGTTCTTCTTCCAGTTCTCGTCCTTCGCGACCGAATCGATGTTCACGAGCACGTCCTGATCGGCCCACTCCTGAATCAACGGCCCCTTGATCTGCGCGGCCGAAGGGGCATTGCCCGAGATGACCTGCGTCTTGAGCGCCGTCATTGCGGCCGCACCCGCGCCGCCGGCGACCGCGAAGTCCTTCCAGGTGTAACCCTGCTTCGTCATGTCGTCCTTCAGCACGCCGACGGCTTTCGATTCGCCACCCGACGTCCACCAGTGCAGCACTTCGACGGACTCCGCCGCTTGCGCCGAAACAGCGCCCATCAGCCCCGTGGCGGCGAGCGCTGCCATGATCGCGCGAACTTTCATTCTTTATCTCCTCCGGACACCTGAACAAGATACGATTGCTCCCCGTTTCTTAGCGATGGGGAACGGTGGTTGGTCAAACAGAACAACACTGGACAGGCCGGACCTGGCGCCATTCGATACGGCTGAACACACGCCCGGCCGGAAGACGCTTCAGGAATTGGATGATTCGGAACTCAACGACTTGTCTCCTGTTTTGATTCGACCCGGCCCGACACGCATCGCGCGCTCGGACTCGGGGAGGCGGAACGGATTGCCGCTTGACGCTAAGATGCAACGCGCGGCGCATACCCGAGCGCGCCGACGTGCCAGCGCGCTTCGCAGCCGATTCGCGCCCGAAACACCGCGCCGCCCGCGGGGGCGACGCATGCTTTTTGCATCGAATCGACGTTACCTCTTGATTTGGATTGTAGTTAAACTACAATTCAGTGTCAAAAAAATTTTTATCGCGCTACAACCGGGTCCCGGCCGCCGGCTTCGCCGCGCGGTCGATCCGATGGAGAATGTGCGAGAGGCAACCTGGAGACAGATCCACCTCAGATACGACGCTAGTTCGACCCAAGCCCCAATCCGACGCAACCTGCACCTGGTCCGCGCGCTCAGCAACCCTTGACCTTCGGCTCACGACTCATGCAAATCGACTCAGGCTTTAACTTCGTTCTCTTCGGCGGGACCGGCGACCTGTCGATGCGAAAGATTCTCCCGGCGCTGTACGAAGCCCACCGTGCGGGCATGCTGTCCGACAACGGCAGGATCGTGGCCGTGGCGCGCCACGCGGCGGATCGCGACGGCTACATCGAATGGATCAATTCGAACGTCAAGTCGCACGTCTCGAAGGCGGGCGTCGACGATGCCGTCTGGCGGAGCTTTCTCGAACGCATCGCCTACGTAAAGCTCGATCTCGGCAAGGCCGAGGATTTCGTCGTGCTGCGCGATGCGCTCGATGGGCATCCGGGGATTCGGGTCTTCTATCTGGCAACCGGTCCGTCGCTGTTCGTGCCGATCTGCCGCGCGCTGGCTTCCGTCGGCCTGAACGAGAACGCGCGGATCGTGCTCGAAAAACCGCTCGGCTACGATCTGCGCTCGTCGAACGCGATCAACGACGCCGTCGGCGAAATCTTCACGGAAGAGCAGATCTACCGGATCGATCACTACCTCGGCAAGGAGCCGGTGCAGAACCTGCTCGCGCTGCGGTTCGGCAACGCCCTGTTCGAACCGTTGTGGCGCCGCGAGTGGGTCGAAAGCATTCAGATCACCATTGCCGAGGAGCTCGGGGTCGAAGGCCGCGGCGACTTCTACGACAACACGGGTGCGCTGCGCGACATGGTGCAGAACCATTTGTTGCAGCTGCTATCAATCGTCGCCATGGAGCCGCCGCATTCGATGGACTCCGATTCGGTGCGTGACGAGAAGCTGCGCGTATTGCGCGCGCTCAAGCCCATCGATACGCGCGACATCTCCAAGGTCGCCGTGCGGGGGCAATATCATGCCGGCGTCATCAAAGGGGCCTCGGTGCCCGCTTATGCGACCGAACACGGTGTGAAGCCGCAGAGCGCGACCGAAACCTTCGTCGCATTGAAAGTCGAGATCGAGAACTGGCGCTGGTCCGGCGTGCCGTTCTTCCTGCGCACGGGCAAGCGGCTCGCGGATCGTATCGCGGAGATCGTCGTCAACTTCCGCCCGGTGCCGCACTCGGCGCTCGGCGCGCCGGCGCTGCGCCCGGGCGCCAATCGCCTCGTGATCCGCCTGCAGCCGAACGAATCGATCAGGCTCTACTGCCTCGCCAAGCAGCCCGGCGAAGGCATGAATCTCGCGAGCGTGCACCTGGATCTCGCCTTCGATCAGTTCTTCAAGGAAGGACAGATGGAGGCGTACCAGCGGCTCCTGCTCGATGTCATCAACGGCCGGCTCGCGCTGTTCGTGCGGCGCGACGAGCAGGAAGCCGCCTGGCGCTGGGTCGAGCCCATTCTCAACGAATGGGCGGTATCGAACAAGCCGCCGAAGCCGTATGCGTCGGGCACCTGGGGGCCGGCCGCCGCCAGCGCGATGCTCGCGCAGCACGACACCTGCTGGCTCGAGGAAGAAAACTAAGGCACGGGTCGCATGCCGGGACGGGGCGCTGCGTACCGCGGCGCCCCGTCGAACGAACCCATTGGGGAATACAAAAAGCTGCTCAGGAGGAGAAGTGATCGAGCTTCACGCTTTTGACGATCCGCGCGCCCAGGCCGGCGCGCTGGCGAGAGCGGTCGGCGATGCGCTCAACGCATCGTGCGCCGCATCCGGCGGCGCGTCGCGCACGACGCTCGCGGTATCCGGTGGTACGAGCCCGCGTCCGTTTCTGCTCGCATTGGCGAAAGAGCCGGTCGACTGGAGGCGCATCGATCTGACGCTCGTCGACGACCGTTGGGTGCCCGAAACCGATCCGGCCAGCAACGCGAGACTCGTGCGCGAGACACTGCTGCGAGACGGTGCGGGCGATGCGCGTTTTTTGCCGCTCGTCGATACGGCCGTCACGCTCGAAGCAAACGTTGCCGCGCTCAACGCCGATGCGCAGCGCGCGTTGCCAAGCGTTGCCGTGCTCGGCATGGGTGAAGACGGGCATAGTGCGTCGCTCTTTGCCGACGCTCCCGAGTGGGCCCGGATCACGTCCCCCGATGCGCCACACTTCGTCGCCGTCCATCCGAAGGCAGCGCCCCACGCGCGCGTGAGCTTGTCGCTCGCCGCACTCAAGCAAATCGAGCGGCTCTATCTGCTGATCTCCGGCACGCCCAAACTCGACGTGCTCAAGGCAGCCGCATCCACCGCCCAGGAAAACGCCATCTCGAAGCTGGCAAACGACAAGGGAGTCAGACTCGATGTCTACTGGTGTGCAAACTAAAGTAATCGCCATTCCGGGCGCCCGTCAGCACGCCGACGGCCCGAGGCTGCTCGCCGATATCGGCGGCACCAACGCGCGCTTCGCGCTCGAAATCGGCCCCGGCGAGATTTCGCAGATTCGCGTCTATCCCTGCGCCGAGTATCCGAGCGTCGAAGAGGTGCTCAAGCAGTATCTGAAGGACACGAAAGTCGGCCACGTCAATCATGCGGCAATCGCGATCGCGAATCCCGTCGATGGCGATCAGGTCAGCATGACCAACCACAACTGGACGTTCTCGATCGAAGCCACGCGTCGCGCGCTCGGCTTCGATACGCTGCTCGTCGTCAATGACTTCACCGCGCTCGCGATGGCGCTGCCGGGCCTCACGGACGCGCAGCGCGTGCAGATCGGCGGCGGCGCGCGCCGCCAGAACAGCGTGATCGGCCTGCTGGGCCCCGGAACGGGCCTTGGCGTATCGGGCCTCATTCCCGCCGACGACCGCTGGATTGCCCTCGGCAGCGAAGGCGGTCATGCGAGCTTCGCGCCGTCCGACGAGCGCGAGGACATCGTGCTGCACTATGCGCGCAAGAAGTGGTCGCACGTGTCGTTCGAACGCGTCGCGGCAGGCCCGGGCATCGAATTGATCTACCGGGCGCTGGCGGCACGCGACAAAAAGCGCGTCGGCGCCACGCTCGATCCCGCGGAGGTCGTCAGCCGCGCGCTCGAAGGCGATCCGCTCGCGGCTGAATCGGTCGACTGCTTTTGCGGCATTCTCGGCACGTTCGCCGGCAATATCGCCGTGACACTCGGCGCGCTCGGCGGCATCTACATCGGCGGCGGCGTCGTGCTGAAGCTGGGCGAGTTCTTCGCGCGCTCGCGGTTCAGAGAGCGCTTCGAGGCGAAGGGCCGCTTCGAGCCTTATTTGGCCAACGTGCCCACCTACGTCATCACGGCCGAGTATCCGGCGTTCCTGGGCGTGTCGGCCATTCTCGCGGAGCAGCTCTCGAACCGCACGGGCGGCGGCTCCTCGGCTGTGTTCGAGCGCATTCGTCAGATGCGCGATGCGCTGACGCCGGCCGAGCGGCGCGTGGCCGATCTCGCCTTGAATCATCCGCGCTCGATCATCAGCGATCCGATCGTCGATATCGCGCGCAAGGCCGACGTGAGCCAGCCGACGGTGATCCGCTTTTGCCGTTCGCTGGGCTGCCAGGGCCTGTCCGATTTCAAGCTCAAGCTCGCCACGGGGCTGACCGGAACCATTCCGGTCAGCCACAGCCAGGTCCATCTGGGCGACACGGCGACCGATTTCGGCGCGAAAGTGCTCGACAACACCGTCTCGGCGATCCTGCAGTTGCGCGAGCACCTGAACTTCGAGCATGTCGAGCGGGCGATCGATATGCTCAACAGCGCACGGCGCATCGAGTTCTACGGACTGGGCAATTCGAACATCGTCGCGCAGGACGCGCATTACAAGTTCTTCCGGTTCGGCATTCCGACCATCGCCTACGGCGATCTCTATATGCAGGCCGCCTCCGCTGCCCTGCTCGGCAAAGGCGACGTCATCGTGGCGGTATCGAAGTCGGGCCGGGCGCCCGAGCTGCTGCGCGTGCTGGACGTCGCCATGCAGGCGGGCGCGCAGGTGATCGCCATCACCTCGAGCAACACACCGCTGGCCAAGCGGGCTACCGTGGCGCTGGAAACGGATCACATCGAGATGCGCGAATCGCAGCTTTCGATGATCTCGCGCATTCTGCATCTGGTGATGATCGACATTCTCGCCGTGGGCGTGGCGATCCGGCGCGCGGTGCCGAGCCCGGAAGTGACCGAGGCCGTTGCCAAGGCTCGCGCGAGCCGCACCGAAGATGCGGCGGCCGTGCTCGACTGGCTCAGCCATGGGGCGGCATCCTCCGCTACGGATTGACCTCGAGCTTGGCGAAAACCCTCATCGGAGGGGCGTCTCCACGCTGCTACACTCAATCGGCCGGGGACTGTTGCGATTCGCCGGCTTTATTCCAAGAGCCCGTTCCGGTCCGCCGGCCCGGGCTTTTTTTTGGGGCGAGCCGGCCTGCCGCCCTCACCCAGCCCCCCGTTTCGGTGCACGAGCCGCCCGCGGTCGCCCCAATATTGGGCAAAGCGGCCGTTTCTTCGTCTGTTTTTCCCCACGCAAGCGCAACAATTCTGACACACGATATGTGGCGGGGCGGCAACGCTGTCGTGCATATTTAAGCAACCGCTTTCACCGAAACGCACAGCCGGCGCGGCTCTCGAAGAGGCTCTTCGCGAAATACACCGTTTCAAAAACTGCAACGACGGGAAGCAACTAGTGTTTCCACTAATAAGGGGCTGATTTCGACATGCCTAGTATCCGGACGACTACCTGGACCCGCGGCGGGGATCCAGCGTGTTCAAAAGATGCGCTAGTCCGCTGCACTCACCACCCCGGGTGCTCAATTTGCAGTTCAACGTCTCGGAGACCGTTTAATGAAAAAATCGCTTATCGCCCTCGCAGTGACGAGCGCCGTGGCAGCACCGGCGTTCGCGCAAAACAGTGTCACCCTTTACGGCATCATCGATCTCGGTATCAGCTACGTTAACAACACTAGCGGTCATTCGCAGTGGCAAGAGCAAAGCGGCATCTTGCAAGGTAGCCGCTTTGGCATGAAGGGCGCTGAGGACCTGGGCGGCGGCACCAAGGCCATCTTCCAATTGGAAAACGGCTTCAACGCGGCCAACGGCAAGCTGGCTCAGCATAGCCGCATGTTCGGTCGCCAGGCCTACGTCGGTCTGACGAACGACTCGTTCGGTACCCTGACCCTCGGCCGTCAATACGACCCGGTGGTCGACATGGTTCAGTCGACGACGTTCAACGGCCAGTGGGGCGCGTTCTTCTCGCACCCGGCCGATATCGACAACACCGATAACGGCTTCCGTATCAACAACGCAGTGAAGTACGTCTCGCCGAAGTTTGCGGGCCTGCAAGCCGAAGCCATGTACGCATTCGGCGGCGTTGCCGGCCAGTTCGGTCAAAACAGCACGATCGGCGGCGCATTGAGCTACTCGGCCGGTCCTCTGTATGTCGGCGCGGGTTACTTCTACGCGCGCAACCCCGGCGTGCAGTTTGACGACGGCAACTTCAACGCGAACCAGGCACCGGGCGCCGTCAATCCGACGACGGGCATCTGGGGTCTCGTCGGTCTGCCCCGCAACATGCAGGTTGCCAGCCTCGGCGCGAGCTACACGATGGGACCGGCGCTCTTCGGCGCCAACTTCTCGGACGTGCGGTTCGACGACGCGAACGGCGTGGTCGGCAACAAAGTGCGATTCGACAGCGCTGAACTGTGGGGCCAGTACAGCCTGACGCCGGCCACGACGCTCGGCGCGGGCTACACGTTCACGTTCGGTAAGGTCGATGCAACGGGCCAGAAGCCGAAGTACGGTCAGCTCAACCTGGTTGCCGACTATCGTCTGTCGAAGCGCACCGACGTCTATGCAATGGGCGTCTACCAGCACGCGATGAGCGGCGGTGTGACGGCTGACATCTACGCGGCAGAGTTCTCCGGCGCCAGCACGACGAAGAACCAGGTCGCAGCACGCGTCGGTATCCGTCACAAGTTCTAAACCAACAAGTAACAACCCGCGCGCCGGCAAAGCTTCGGCTTTGCCGGACGACAGCGGGATCGGCAGTACACTCGAAAGGCGCCGCGTTGTCGGCGCCTTTTTTTATCGCGGTTGTCTCGCGTGCGACCTTCAGCGTGGCATGGCCGTACCGCGCGCCGGCAGGCCGTGCCAGCGGATCACCATCGTTCGCCCGGCGAAACAGAGCGCCCCGGTCCCGGCGATCGTGATGCCCATGCCGGTGGGCGTGCCGTTTTGCAGCACACCGACGACGAAGCTCGCGAGCGCGCCGAGCACGAGCTGCCCGGCACCGAAAACCGCGGCCGCGGCGCCCGCGTTGCGCGGATAGCGGTGCATGAGATCGGTCGTGCAATTCGCGGTCAGCACACCTACGACGCCCACCACGAAGAACAGCCCCGCGACGATGGACCAGAGGCCGCCCCACCCCGTCAGGCAAGCGAGCGCCACGAACAACGAGGCCCCGCAGCTCACGAACGACGCACCCGCGACGAGCCGCAGCGAGCCCAACCGGCTGATCAACCGCGCGTTGAGATAGTTGCCGAGCATGATGCCGACGATATTGAGGCCGAAGAAGAACCCGTAGTGTTGCGGCGTCACATGGAAATAATCGATGTACACGAACGGCGTTGCCGTGATGTACGCGAACATCGACGCGAACGCCATGCCGCCGCACAACAAGTGGCCGAGCGCGACCGGATCGACGAGAAGCCGCCCGTAGATGGCAAACGAATGCCAAAGTACCGCGCCGGCACGCTTGTCGGCCGGCCACGATTCGCGCACCCGCATGAAGGCGAGCGCCGACGCGAGGGCACCGAAGAGCGCCAGCACGACGAAGATCGCACGCCAGCCGCCGACGAGCAGCAACTGCCCGCCGATGAGTGGCGCCAGCAGCGGGCCTACCCCCGTCACGATCGCGATCATCGAGAGCACGCGCGCCGCATCGTGCGGCGCATGGACGTCACGCGCGATCGCGCGCGCCATCACGGAGGCCGCGCCGGCCCCCAGCGCCTGGACGAAACGCATGCCGACGAGCAGATCGATCGACCCCGCACTCGCGCAGGCAATACTCGCGACGAGAAAAAGAGCGAGGCCGCCGAGCAAAATTGGACGCCGGCCGAAACGGTCGGACAGCGGGCCATAGACCAGCATGCCGATCGCGAAGCCGAGCATGAAGCTCGTCAGCGTGTTTTGAGCGGCCGAATCGGCGACCCCGAACGCGCGTGCGATCGAAGGCAGGCTCGGCAGGTACATGTCGACCGCGATCGGGCCGCAGGCCGCGAGCGCGCCCAGGAGCACGATGAGGCGTAGATCAGGCTGGCGTTGGTCGGTTTCGGTCATCGAATGGAGTGCCTCATAAAGACGGCAGGCGCTACGCGGCGGCTGCAAGCGGCGAGCCAGGCAACCGGGCGCGAAGCGCACGGCGCGTAAAGCGCAGATTCTACGCAAAGCGATCGGCAAACGCCCGGGCGGCGCCGCTCCGGTACAATTCCACGCATCGTAGGGCCGTTTTTTGCCATGGCGCCCGATTGAACGGGTGGCGCCCCGGCCCGATCCTTCATTGCAGCTGCCCTCACTCCATGCCTAGCAATCAAGCTCTGTTCGAACGCGCTCAGCGCGTCATCCCCGGCGGCGTCAATTCGCCCGTGCGGGCCTTCCGCTCGGTCGGCGGCACGCCGCGCTTCATCGCACGTGCGCAGGGCCCCTACTTCTGGGACGCCGAGGGGACCCGTTACATCGACTACATCGGTTCCTGGGGACCGATGATCCTGGGCCATGTCCATCCCGAAGTCCTCGAAGCCGTTCAGCGTGTGCTGGCCGACGGCTTCTCGTTCGGCGCGCCGACCGAAGCCGAGATCGAGATCGCCGAGGAAATCCGCAAGCTCGTCCCCTCGATGGAGCAGTTGCGGTTCGTCTCGAGCGGCACCGAAGCGACGATGAGTGCGCTGCGCCTGGCGCGCGGATTCACGGATCGCAGCCGCATCGTCAAATTCGAAGGTTGCTATCACGGGCACGCGGACAGCTTGCTCGTCAAGGCCGGCTCGGGTCTGCTCACGTTCGGCAACCCGACTTCGGCCGGCGTGCCGCCCGATATCGCCAAACATACGACGGTGCTCGAATACAACAACAGCGAGGCGCTCGAAGCGGCGTTCGCCGCATTCGGCCGCGAGATTGCGGCCGTGATCGTCGAGCCCGTGGCCGGCAACATGAACCTCGTGCGCGGCAATCCGGCCTTCTTGCAGACGCTGCGGCGGCTTTGCACGGAATACGGTGCCGTGCTGATTTTCGACGAGGTGATGTGCGGTTTTCGTGTCGCACTGGGGGGCGCGCAAGCGCTTTATGGCATCGAGCCGGATCTCACCTGCCTCGGCAAGGTCATCGGCGGCGGCATGCCCGCGGCAGCATTCGGCGGTCGGCGCGACATCATGGCGCACCTCGCCCCTGAAGGATCGGTCTATCAGGCCGGCACGCTATCGGGCAATCCTATCGCCGTCGCGGCGGGCATGAAGACGCTGCAACTGATCCAGGCGCCGGGGTTTTACGAACGGCTCTCGGCGAAGACTGCGCGCCTGGCCAACGGGCTGTCGGCGGCGGCGCGTGCGGCCGGAGTAGCCTTCAGCGCCGATGCGCTCGGCGGCATGTTCGGCATTTACTTCACCGCGCAGGTTCCGGCCAGCTTCGCCGATGTCTCGCGCAGCGACATCGCCGCCTTCAACGCGTTCTTTCATCGCATGCTCGACGCGGGCGTCCATTTCGCGCCATCCGCGTACGAAGCCGGGTTCGTGTCAAGTGCGCACGACGATGCCGTCATCGATGCCACGCTCGATGCCGCACGCGGTGCGTTTGCCGCGCTTGCGGCGTAACGCCGCTCGCCGACGAGCACCCGACGATGTTTTCCGACGCGGACTTCGCCCACATGCAGCGCGCGCTCGCGCTGGCTGCGCGGGGGCTTTACACGACGACGCCCAACCCGCGGGTCGGCTGCGTGCTCGTCAAGCACGGGCTGGCCATCGGCGAAGGCTTTACACAGCCTGCCGGCCAGGACCACGCCGAGGTGCAGGCGCTCAAGGACGCGCGCCGGCGCGGCAACGATCCGCATGGCGCGACGGCCTATGTGACGCTGGAACCTTGCAGCCATTTCGGTCGCACGCCGCCGTGCGCTCATTCGCTGATCGAGGCGCGCGTGGCGCGTGTGATCGCGGCGATGGAAGATCCGAACCCGCAGGTCTCGGGCCGCGGTCTCACGATGCTGCGCGACGCTGGGATCGACGTTCGTTGCGGGTTGCTGGCCCATGAAGCGCAGGAGCTGAACATCGGCTTCGTTTCGCGCATGACGCGCAAACGGCCGTGGGTGCGCATGAAAATCGCGGCCTCGCTCGATGGGCGAACGGCGCTGCCCTCCGGCGAGAGTCAGTGGATCACCGGGCCCGCCGCCCGTGCCGACGGACATACCTGGCGCGCGCGCGCCTGCGCGATCCTGACCGGCGTCGGTACCGTGCGCGAGGACAATCCGCACTTGACGGTACGCGCGATCGAGACGCCGCGCCAGCCGCTGCGTGTGCTCATCGACAGCCGGCTCGACGCGCCGCTCGATGCGCATATCTTCGAAGGGGCGCCGCCACTTGTTTTCTGCGCGGGCCTGGACGGGGACAATGCAGCACGAGCGGAGGCGCTCGCGGAGCGGGGCGTGGAAGTCGTCGCGCTCGAGAATGCACACGGCAAGGTCGATCTGGCGGGCATGCTCAAGGAACTCGGCCGGCGCGGCATCAACGAGTTGCACGTCGAGGCCGGACATAAGCTCAACGGCTCGCTGCTGCGCGAAGGATGTGTCGACGAGTTGCTCGTCTATCTTGCACCGAGCCTGCTCGGCGCCGATTCTGCGGGCATGTTTGCGCTTGCCGCTCCCGCGACGCTCGATGCGCGTACGCGGCTCGCGTTCCGCAGCGTCGAGCGGGTCGGCGACGATCTGCGCGTGCTGGCGCGCATTGTACCGGCCGAGCCGGTTTCGCCGGCGCCTGCTCCGACACCCTCTTCATTCTGATTACGAGGCACAGACACGATGTTCACGGGAATCGTCGCGGCAGTGGGCCGCATCGAGACAGTAGCGCCGCTCGGCACTGAGGCAAACGCCGGGGTGCGCTTGACGGTGCGCGCGGGCGCGCTCGATCTGACGGACGTCGCCATCGGCGACAGCATTGCGATCCAGGGTGCCTGTATGACGGTCGTCGCCAAGACCGGCGAAACATTCGACGTCGATGTCTCGCGCGAAAGCCTCAATTGCACCGTGGGGCTTGGCGAGTCCGGCGAGGTCAACCTTGAAAAGGCCCTCACGGCGCATGAGCGGCTGGGCGGGCATATCGTCTCGGGACATGTCGATGGGCTCGGTACCGTCACGCGCTTCGCACCCGTGGGCGAGTCGCACGAGTTGCGCGTGCTGGCGCCGCGCGAGATCGGCCGCTATCTCGCGTATAAGGGTTCGGTGACCGTCAACGGTGTGAGCCTGACGGTCAATAGCGTTGTCGATCGGGACGACGGTTGCGAGTTTTCGATCAACCTCATTCCGCATACCGTCGAAGTCACCACGCTCAGGCATCTGTCGGCGGGTAGCCGGGTCAATCTGGAGGTTGATTTGATTGCGCGGTATGTGGAGCGGATGTTGTCGGCGGTGCCCGTGGGACGCCCGTAACTCGCTAAACCAGCGGGAATTTCGAGTTCGATCGAACGACTGTTAGCGTCGACTTACTCTGCGATCCGTTGGTGCAACCATTCACATCCGATTGCGAGTACAAGGGTCACTATCCAACGCATGCCACTACCCACTGGCCAGCCAGAGTGAGAGTCGAACGATATCAGAACGCTCTTGCACGTCCGATGAAGGTGGGACGTCGTTTATCGACCGCTTACCTTACAGTTTCGGGCCAATCCAGTCGTTGATGTCTCTCAGCGTGTCGCTTTCGATGCCGAGAAAGCCGTGCGGCGAATGACCGCCGCAGTCGGATTGCCTATCGCCGCCCCCCTCGTCCGATTCCTCCGTGATGAATGCGACATTGTTGCGCGAGGCCAGCCGCTTGCCGCCAGCATAGTTGGCGACGGGGCAGACGTCATTCTTGTTGGAGACGATCAGCACCTTGCCGCGGTACTGCTCCGGCACGTCAAGGTCGGAGATGCCTGGATGCTTGATGGCAACCGACTCCGGCGAGGTCAGCACGTATACGTCAGCCAGCTCTGGTGCGTGCTCCAGCATGTTGCCAACCGTGACGGTCCCGCGACTCGTACTGACCAGAGCGATTTTCGAGTTGGGAAAACGTTGGCGCGCCTGTGCGATGATCGCCCTCTGATCGACCAGCGTATCCTTGCTGCGCCTCCAGTAGTCGTTCATGCCGTTCCGTTGCATGTCGGACGGCGCGTCAGTCAGGACCGCAGCGTAGCCATGCTGGACCCAGAAGTGGGCGGTACGGACGATAAAATTGCCATGCTGATTCGTCGCGCCGCTTTGATCGAGTCGGGTGGTTCCGTCGCCACCGCTGTACAGGATGACGATCACCGGCGGATTCGGTGACGGCGATTCAATGAAGAGACTTTGCGTCACACCCTCACGAGTCCGAAAGGTCACGAGGTCTCCATGATCGAGAGGAGCCGCCTCCCCATGCGCGGCGACGAGCAGCGCAGTCATTGCGCAATAGAGGCGTTTCATGCACGGTTTCCTGTCGAGTGTTCTATCAGTTGCAATTCTGGGGACCCACCTACCGCCTGCTCCTCCGACACAGCATTTCCGACCGAGCACCTAGACCAAGTCCGGGAAAAATCCGCAAACTCTGCACCGCTTATCGTGCCCGGACAAGCTAAGCTGGTTTCACCATGAAATCAACCACCGAACAGGACTACCGGCGGCGAATCGCTCGTGTCGTCGAGGCGATTCTCGCAGAGCCAAGCGGTCAACATACCCTCGAAAGCCTCGCGGCAATCGCCCATTTTTCGCCGTTCCACTTCCATCGCGTCTACAAAAGCCTCACGGGAGAAACCGTGGCGGAGACCATTCAGCGACTGAGACTGGCGGAGGCTGCAAATCGACTAACCGATAGCACGCACTCCGTCACATCGGTGGCCTCGGACGTCGGCTACGACAGTGCGCAGGCATTTGCACGGGCGTTTCGGAGATTCGCCGGCGTCAGTCCGGGCACCTTCCGTTCCCGGCAGGAGGATGTCTCCGCCTTTCCCATTCCGCTCGCTGACAAGTTGGACGGTGGGCAGATCGTGGCGGATGACACGCGGACCGTCGCGACCATCGAACTGCCGGCGTCGACCCTACTGTGCCTTCGCCACGATGGACCGACTGCTACCATCGGGCAAACCTACCGACTGCTGCTGCGCTTACTCGGCATCGACGCGGCATCGAAGAAACACCAAGTCATCGGCCTATGCATCGGCAATCCCGAGCATCGCGACGGCTTTCGATATTTCGCCGGCATTATTCCTTCCTCGGGTATGAAGCCCGTTGGCGCGATCCAACCCGTCTGCCTCGAAGGCGGTTTATACGCGTCGACGCGGCTTGTGGGGCCCTACGCGTTGATCGGTCCGACGTTCCGGACACTTTTCAACGGCTGGCTCCCGCGTAGCGGCTACCTGAGCGACGGCCGACCAGCACTCGAACTCTACAGAAATCCGCCGTTGTCGGGTTTGAAGCACCAATCCGTAACCGATCTTGCGATCCCGGTTCGAGAGGCATGAGCATGCTGCGTACTCTGACCTCGATAGCCGTATTCGTTACCGCGCTCATGTCGGCAAGTGCGCACGAAGCCGCCACGGCTCCCTATCACGTCGGTGAAGCGCAACGGGAATTCGCGCCCAGCGTCGCGCGAGACTGGCGGGGCGCAAAAACGGAGCGACTCATCACGACGCTCTGGTACCCCGTCGATCCAAGGATTCTGGAACAGCCACACGATATCGGCTTTCCGGGACATGCCGTTTTTCGCGGACATCCTATTGCGTGGGGCGCCCCGCTTTCGGCTGCTACGCGTAAGTACCCGCTGATTGTGCTCTCACACGGAACCGGCGGCAGCGCAAATGACCTCGACTGGCTTGCGTCCGCCCTTGCCGTCAACGGCTATATCGTGGCCGGCGTCAATCACCCGGGCAATAATGCGCTCGGCCCATTGACGCGTGCGGGTTTCATGCTTTGGTGGGAACGCGCCACCGATGTCAGCGAGGTATTGGATGCACTGCTGAGCGATCCGGTATTCGGCATGCACGTCGACCGCCAAAGAATCGGGGCAGTGGGCTTCTCTCTGGGCGGATACACAGTTCTGGAACTGGCGGGAGCGCGCACCGACCTAAAGGCGTTCAAACGTTTCTGTCGATCGTCGGCAGCGGATGCCATCTGCCATCCACCGGAAATGAACCGAATCACAACCGTTGCCGGAGATTCTCCTCCCGCCGTCATGTCGCCCGAGACGCTAGCCTCCATCGCAAAAGCCGGTGCATCGTATCAGGACAAACGGATCAAGGCCGTGTTCGCGATCGCTCCCGCGTTAGGAGAAGCATTCAACGGACGATCCTTTGCCGATGTCAGGATTCCGGTGTCTCTGACCGCAGGAACCTCCGATATGACCGCGCCGCCTGATACCAACGTTCGCCGCATCGCCAGATTGCTGCCCACTTCTGACGTTGTAATGGTGCAAGGCGCCTCGCACTCCACCTTCCTCGACACATGCGTTCCGCAGATGATCGACCAGCTCGCGAGGGTCTGCAAGGATGGTTCGGGAATCGATCGGGACGCGGTCCATCAGCAAACCGCCCGCCGTGTCGTCGGCTTCTTCGGACATGCACTACGTTCATGACCGTGGAGTTGGCGTGCCTTTTTGAGGAAAATTGAAATGACCGAGGCGGATAGCTACGGCCGCCGCGCTGCGCTTCAGGGCCCGCCGGGCGAATGGCAAATTTGCCCGCCGAACGAGGTGGGGCTGACTCAGGTCATCATGGACGCCATCGAGCCGCGGATCAGCGCTTGGACGGCGGCGAACGTCCACACCATCGTGATGTGTCGATACGGCAAGCTTGCATACGAGCACTATTTTTGCGGGGAAGACGAGTGCTGGGGGATACCGGTTGGCCTCGTCAAGTACGACGCTCATCTGAAGCACGACCTGCGCTCGATCACCAAGAGCATCGTGTCGCTGCTATTCGGAATCGCGATCGACCAGGGCTGGGTCGAGCATCTTGATCTTCCTGTCATAGCTGCGCTGCCGGACTACGCCAGCGCGAACGCAACCGACCTGCGCCGGGTGACATTGCGACACTTGCTGAGCATGACCGCGGGCTTCGAGTGGAACGAGTCACTACCATACGGCGACGCAACTAACAGCGAGCGAAAGATGACCGATGCTCCGGATCGGTGTCGTTACGTGCTCTCGCAACCTATAACACGGCCGCCGGGCTCGGCCTACGTCTACAACGGAGGGCTCACCACCGTCCTCGCCGGCGTACTGGTGTCGGCATCCGGCCGTCCTCTCGACGTACTGGCGAACGAAATGCTATTCGAGCCGCTGGGGATCAGCGATGTCGAGTGGATTCGATATGCGGATGGGACGCCCAACGCGGCATCCGGTCTACGCATGCGCGCAAGGGATCTTGCGAAGATCGGTCAGATGGTGCTCAACGGCGGGCGTTGGGGCAGAAAGCCAATAGTCTCGCAGTCATGGATCACCCAAAGTACGTCCGCGCAGATTGAAGCGGGCGGGTCGTTGTGCTACGGCCTCCATTGGTGGACCGGCCAATCGCTCGTCGATCGCAAGGACGTTCGATGGATTGCGGCAATCGGCTATGGCGGACAACGGATGTTCATCGTTCCCAGTCTGGATCTCCTCGTCATCGTCCTCGCGGGGATGTACAGCAATCGGGAACTGTCCACGGCTGTAGGGGAAACGATTCTGGGCGACTACGTGCTCCGCGCAACAGTGAAATGATCAAATGATCGATGGTCGTGCCGTTTCGAAATGGCGTGCCAATCAACGCACCATACGTCGCGGTCATTTCCGCGCGGCGTCGATTTCCGCGCCCCGGTACCGCTTCGGCCCGATCTAATCCCCGTATTCCTTATCGAGGGTATTGAGTGCATGCTCGATACTCCAACGCTTGCCGCAATTCCACGCAGTGCGTTGACCACGTCGTACACGCGGCCCGCCGATGGCCGCCAATACGGGAATAGGAACCACTACGTGAAACGCGCAGGAAGTTAAGATGCCGTCGTCGCATTCCGCGCGCACCCAGCGCCACGCTGTCATTTCGCCAGCGCCCGCAGAATATCGCGGTCATCGTGCATGATCTCTTCCGCCAGTTTCATCTGGTGTTCAAAATCCGGGTTGTACGGCGTAATCCGGTAGCGCATTTTGGCGCCTCGGTCTGTCGACGCTCGTTCGCTCCCTGATAAAATGCGGCCTGATCCGATTTTGTACACGTCAATCAAGCGCGACGAAACCAAAGCAAGGAATCGGCAATGAACATCACCAAGCTTGGACGCGGCCAGGCAAGCGCGATTGCATTTGCCCTGGGGCTCGGCGCATGCGCGTCGGACCCGCCGCAGGCCGCGTTGCCGTCAATCACCGTGTCGCAATCGGGGCCGTGCTGCGGCCCGGTTACCGCTGCCGGTCGCCACCTGCTGCAAGTGATCGTTGACTCGGACGTGGAGCATCTTTGGTTGTACCGGCGTCATATCGACTGGAAGACCGGCATACCGGACATGCCCGAAGAATGGCACGGACGCGACAGCGAGACGCACTGCAGCGCCTACATTGCTGGCATGTCGGTCCGACTCGGAGTCTATCTGATGCGGCCGCCGCGCCACGGGTTGAACCTGCTTGCAAACGCACAAGGCGAATGGCTCGACAGTTCCGCCGGGCGGCGCGCCGGTTGGCACCGGGTCGAATCTCTTGAGCAGGTCCAGTATCTCGCCAATCAAGGCTGGTTTGTCGTTGGCGTGTACGTCAACCCCGATCCCAAACAGGGTGGCCACATCGTGATAGTTCGGCCGTCTGATACCGCAACGGTCGATCGCTTGAAGGCGCATGGCCCGCAAGTGGCCGAAGCAAGCTATCACAACCACATCAACTGGTCGGCCAAAGGTTCGTTCGCCAGGGAGCACTACGCGGACGTACACTACTACGCCCACGATGTACCGGGTACTGTTGACTCCCGTCTCTGAAGAACGCAAGGTTTCTACTTGCGCCTTCCTCATGTTTCTCGAGCAACAGAGGTTGATTGACTCGGCTTCAGAAATCGAGCGGCGCGCGATCTTGGCCGGGAGACAATTCTCTCAGATTCGTTTTCCGCCGTAACGACGCCATAGCGGTTCCGATTGTTCGCGCATCGTCTAAGCATCGACTTACTCTGCGATCCGTTGCCGAAACCATTCCGCCAGCGCAACTTCGTCGATCGCGCCAGCAGCGACCATTTCCATGGTCCTAACGGCGTCGGTCGGATCAAACTTCAATCGATAGCCGTTGTCTGCCAGGAAGATGCGCGCAACTACCCACGCAGTTCTCTTGTTGCCGTCCGCAAAGCCATGATTCCGCGCTAACCCATAGGCATATGCAGCGGCGAGTGCCGCTGCGTCCGCCCGCGCATAAACGTCGAGATTCTGCGGCCGTGTCAGTGCGGACTCCACTGCCCCTTTGTCTCGAACGCCATCAAGCCCCCCATGTTCGGCAAGCTGGCGATCATGGACGGCATAAGTCAGATCCGCGCGCACCCAGCGCCACGCTGTCATTTGGCCAGCGCACGTAGAATATCGCGGTCATCGTGCATGATCTCTTCCGCCAGCTTCATCTGGCGTTCAAAATCCGGGTTGTACGGCGTAATCCGGTAGCCGCCTTCTGGCGCCTCGGTCAGATACACAGTATCGCCCTTCTGCACCTTGAGTCGTGCCATCGCCTCCTTGGTAAGAATGAAACCGGCCGAGGCCCCGACCGTTGTGACCTTGAATGTAAGCATGGCACTCTCCTCGCTATATAATGTGCATTATATAGCAATCGACGGGCAAGGATTGGATCGCTCCACCACAGCCGTTGGTCAGGGACGGAAGGGTTGCCGCCCCGACATCCGGGGACAATCTCCAACCCCAGTGGGCACGCGGGTACGCCCTATCTGGTCGAGGTCCAAGGAAATCATTTGTCCGGACTGGCAACTCGTGTGGTCATCCCGCTGCCTCGGTCGATCGAATCCCCCGGTACCACGTCCGCCAGACTTGATCCCTGTGTTCACCATTGAGGGAATTGAGTGCATGCTCGAAACCCCGACGCTGGCAGCAGGTCCACGGAGCGCGTTGACCAAGCCGGTTAGCTCGCTCATATATCGGCAAGACGAAATCATATCGGCGCTTGGCCGATTGTGAGGTGGATGGCGAGTTTGTCGGCGCCATCCCCTTCACAGAAACCGAATCGTGCGCTCTTCTTTCGGTCCGAGCCCAAGAGCCTGACCCGCTGCGTGCATCTCGTGTTTTCCCCCTGGCTGCACGAGCTTTCTGATATCGGGCCATACACTCCAGCCGAACAGCGAACGAACGATTGTGCTAACGGCGCCGAAGCCCACGGAAACCGCTGCACCGATCAGAAACGAATCCACGGCCAGGTGCGTGCTCCTTTGAACGAAGCCGATCACGGCAGAAGCCATCCCCCAAACGACGACAGCAAAAATCGCCGTGTAGATCTCCCGCCGTGTGCTAACGACGTTCGCCGTGCGCACCATGTAGACCGAGCCATCGTTCACATTCCGGATACCTAAGATCGCCAGGCGATCCGGAAACGCGATGCAGGCAACGTGCAACCGATCGCCATTCGCAACGAAGAGCTCACGCGTTTTGCCGGTCCTCAGTATCAGCGGTAGATCAATAGAGTCGAGCCGGAAGGTGATTTGTTCAACTTGATCGGTTGTTGGCCCTATATTCGGACTCCACACATCAATCACGATCGGCTTCTGGCTGACCGATATGACCGCGCCGGATACGGTTTGCACGGCCCCATATGTCATCGGATGCTTCCTTCGTCGACAAACCGGTATGGCTCGCTCTGCCACCGCTCCTGCGCTTCCACCCGCGACGAATTTAGCGACTCGATCAGGCCGCCGACGGCAACCACGCAGCCAAACAAGCTGATGATCGCCACGAGGATAGCCAGCACCGTGACAAGCGACGCGTGAATCCCCAACCCTAGAAGGCTCGCCGCTAGCAGACAGAACGAGACGGAAAGCAGAGTGAGGTTTCGCTGCCTTTGACGGAGTAGGTCATATGGAGGAATGCCATATTCGATACTCCTAATCCACGCGATCTTTCGACGACCGCGCTCCTCGAAAGCGCAAATGCGCACGATCGCGCCGAGCCGCAGCCGCTCGATGCGCTTGAATCCTTCTGGGTCGATGTCGCCGCGGGCCGCGAAATAGCAACCGTCGTGCACCGTCAACCGGTAAAGCTCGACGGTTTTCTCGTCGGCTCGGCTATGGATCAGGTTAATCTCGATGCACTCAAGCGTCGTATCGATCAACGTGGTTTTCTGGTTATTCATGAGCCGGAATCTGCACGGGTTTTACTAGCTCTGCACCCATTCGCGAAAAAGCAATCTCGGACGCGTCCGTCAACGCATTGCACAACGCTGAGCTTCGCTATCTCGTCGAGTCCCCAGGCGCCGGTCCACGCCGGGCAAGAAATCGATCCAGCTGCGCAGCGAATGCCTTGCTATCGGATGGGGCGTAGGCCGTCGGGCCGCCGGTCGCGACACCCGAGCCGCGGAGCTGATCCATCACGTCTCGCATGGTCAGATACTCCTGGATGTTCTCGCGGGTAAACCAATTTCCCCGCGGATCGAGGACATACGCGGCCTTATCCAACGCCGCCGCTGCAAGCGGTATATCGGCGGTAACGACGAGATCGCCAGGCTCAACCAGTTCAACGATTCGATTGTCCGCGGCGTCGAACCCCGCTGGCACTTGCAGCGCTTTGATAAAGGGGGAAGGCGGCGTGCGTAGATACTGATTCGCCACCAGCGTCACGCACACCTTGGTACGCCGCGCAGCCCGAAAAAGAATGTCCTTGACGACAACGGGACAGGCATCTGCATCAACCAGCACTTGCATCTCGGCGCTTCCAATGGAACGAGGTGGCCGTCATCTTACCGTGTGCATTAGAAGGCTCGATGTTTTTGCCGGTCGTGATTTCAGTTCTGCCGTTGCGCTAATGGCCAGCAAACGCATTCAACGGTACGTCGACTTGGACGACTGTAGCTTGGTCAGCCCACCGCGAGCGAGCCGAAACCACCCTCGCGTACCCTGCATCACCACGTCATCGCCTTGCCAAAATACGCGCTTGACAGTCATGCGCCTATTCGCGCGCAGCACAAGCGGCGGGTGAGCGCGGAAATCGTACAGCACAGGGCCGGCATCGGTCTGCACGAGTGTCCGCGTGACGGTGCCATTCCTATCGTCGACGTCATCGAAATGTGTCAGGACGTTTGTCTCGAAGCGATCGAAAACCTGGCCGTCAAGCGTGCCTGCGAAATTGCGGTCGCTGTGCACGAACTCCAATTTCCCCGAGCGGGTAGCCACCGGGCCAGGCGCATTGCTTTGCGCATGAGCGCAGATCGTGAAGGCGGTCGCCGCAAAAAGTACTAGAAGGAATCGCTTCATATGGCCTTTGACATTGAGCTGTGACGACTAACTCTCGATCGTAACGCTATCTCCGAGCGACGTCATTTTCGGGCCAGATATGATCGGGTTTGCGGAACACATCTAAAAACCTTCGGATTGTCGATCAGGACCATGGGGTTGGCATCGGGATCGGTATGCTACAAGGACGATCGCGTTTATGTAGGCTATGATGCGATCCTCTGCCGCCCACTCGGACCGATGCCATACGCCGCAGACCCCTACGTTCTCGTCGATACGCGACACGGAACCATGCTCGCCAACCGCTTCGACGAATATGTCGGTCAAGCGTTGATCCAGTATGGCGAGTACGCCGAGCTAGAAACGCAGTTGCTCTTGCAATGCATCGACCGGCCAGGCACCGTCGTAGAAGTCGGCGCCAATATCGGCAGCCAGACGGTGCCCCTCGCAAAAGCGGCTAAAGCAGCCGGTGCGGACGTCATGGCATTCGAGCCGCAGCCCTTCGTGTTCCAGAATCTCTGTGCGAATCTCGCGCTAAATGCCACGGACAATGTGGTCGCTTGGCCTTTCGCGTGCGCCGCACATGAGGGAACAGTCTGGTTCCCTTCCCCGGATTACCGCCGGGCAGGTAACTTCGGCGCAGTATCGGCTCGCACCCAGCCGTTGGACAACGGCATCGAGGTGCCGTGCATACGGCTCGACGATATGACTCGTGGGCAAACTGTCCACCTCCTGAAGGTCGACGTCGAAGGGTTCGAGTTACAGGTCCTGCAAGGTGCCGAGGGGATTCTCGCGAAGCACCGTCCGCTGTTGTATGTCGAGAACGATCGGGTCGCCCACTCTCGCAGGCTTATCGAATTCTTGTGGGGACACGGTTACCGATTGTGGTGGCATATCAGCCCCCTATTCAACCCACAAAATTTCCGGGCCAATACGGAAAACCGCTATCCGCAAGTTTGCTCCTTCAACATGCTGGGCGTCCCGCGCGAGTCGAGCCTGGTGCTTCGCGACTTCGAGGAAATCGTCGATGCGACCGCTCATCCGTTGGCGAGGCCCGAGCCTTGACGGGTGTCCGGCAGCTTGCACATTGCGCACGCCGTGTTTCGTACGCCGCCACTCGAATGCCATCGAGGCGCCATACAAAAACGCGACGTTGTCAATTGGTGTTTTTTGGCTAAGGCAGCGCGTCGTAGCACGTGTCGCATAGGGCGGCGCATTCCCCCACTCGATACGCATCGTTTTTCATCGCCGTGGCAATGATCGCTCAACCGAACCGAACGCCCGCCAGATAAGGCGTTGGTGAATATTTGCATAAATTCGCGCAAATGGTTTTGCCTGTAGCGGAATTGAAAGGATTAAGCGATCGATTGCCCTGTTGCCGCTTTCTCTCGTCATGCTGCACGGGAGACCAGACCACACACTTAACAATCGACATTGAATTTCGCGATTCGTCTGAATAGTATCTGGGAAGTTGCAAACTCTTACACGATTGCCGCTCGAACCTTTTTTGATCGGGGTATCCATGGATCGCAAGAACGTACCGCAGAGACAACGCGCAATCGTTGCAGCCCTTGCCGGTGCGCTCACCGGCGTCGCGCCGCTGGTCGCAAAAGCCGACTGCGGAATCAACGGAACGATCAGCTCCAACACCACGGAAATCGGCTGGTCCTCGGGCAACTGCACGATCGCCCCGAACATCATCCTCTCCAACTTCAACACTGCGACCGCCTTGCTGGCGGTCGGTTCGTCGCTGGGCACGCTCACCAACAACGGTACCATCGCGGGCATAACGTACGGGATGGTCAATGCCGGAACCATCAGCGTACTGACCAACAACAGTGCCGGCCAGTTCGTGGGCGGCAATTCAGGCATCAGGACCAGCGGCTCGATCAACACGTTCACCAACAACGGGCTCATCGGCTCGTCCAATATCGCGGGCACCATCGCAGCCGGCCTCAACAACACCGGCACGATCGGAACGCTGACCAACACGGCAACCGGCACCATCACCGGCGCCGGACGGGGCATCCTCAATAGCGGCACGATCGGCACCGTGAACAACATGGGCCTGCTCGCCGGCAGCGGCACGGTCAGCGGCAGCATATTCGGCATCGATAACAACGCCGGCAGCATCGGCACGATCTTGAATAGCGGCACCATCAAAGGTTCCACGTACGCCGGAACGATCGTCGGCTATGGTGTTCTTGGCGAAAACTCAGCCACTATCGGCACGCTGAACAACAGCGGCACCATCACCAACGAACTGGGTGTTCTTATCCGCAGCGGCGCCAGTCTCGGCACGCTGACCAACACCGGGATGATCACCAGCACGTTTTCCGGCGTTGTCGCACAGTCCGGCACCATCGGCACGATCAACAATTCTGGCGTTATCAGCGGCGCGACCACGCAAACGGTGACCGGCTTTCCGAGCGGGCCTTATACGGGTATTTTCGCTTTGGCCGGCGCTACGATCGGTACGGTAATCAACAGCGGTACCATTACGGGCCTGCTCAACGCCATCAACGTCGACAGCACCAGCACCATCGGTCAGATCAGCAACAGCGGCCTGATCGCAGGTGCCATCCATAACACCGGTTCTACCAATCTAAACATCAGCGGCGGGAGCGGTTCGGTATTCGGCACCCTGACAGGGCTGAGCGGCGGGATCGCCGCCGCGAATGCAGGCACCATCACGAATACCTCGTCCAATGTGGTGTTTGGGTCCGGCAACGTACTGCTGAACGACCAAATCAACGCGGGCAGCCACGCCGTCAATAACACCGGCGCTACGCTGCAGGTCAACAATCCCATCGCGATCACCGGCAACTACACGCAAGGTGCATCCGCGACGCTGTTGGTCGGGGTGACGGACAGCGCGGTCGCGGGCGGATCGATTGCGAGCGACGCCGGCTATGGCCGGCTGGTGGTCTCTGGCACAGCCAATATCGCGAGCGGCTCTGCCGTGACGCTGCAAAAGGTCAATGCCTATGGATTCGCGGCTGGCCAGCGCTTTGTCGTCGTCGATGCCGCCGGGACCGGCACCAACTACAACGAAGGCACGCTGCGTTATTCGATCGCCGGCGTCACCGGGCTGGTCGTCACAGGGACGGCCGTGGCCAATGGCTCAAACAGCGATCTTGTCCTGACTGTCGCCAACTCCGCAGGAACAGGTACAGGTACAGGAACCGGTACGGGCACAGGGACTGGGACTGGCACCGGTACGGGCACAGGGACTGGAACCGGCACAGGCACACCAACGCCGACGCCAACGCCGATAGGCGCAACTGCGCCCAATGCAGTGTCGGCGCTGACCGGGCTGAAGAACTACACTGGCATCAGCCCAGCTCTGCTCAACCTGTTCGACGCCTCGCTTGCATTCGAAGCTGGCGGCTCGACCCAAGCGCTCAACGCGGCAGGCAAGCAGCTCAGCCCGACGTCGCAAACCTCCTCGAGCCGCGCAGCGGCGGCTCCAACCTTGGACGTACTCGATATCATATCGAGCCACGCCAACGGGCTGCGCCTGGCGCAACAACGGTACGGCAGCGGCATCTCGACCGGCGAGGGCTCGCCGTCGTGGGGCGTGTGGGGGCAGGCTTTCGGCGGACACGCAAGCCAGGACCAACGCGATCAAGTGGACGGATACAGCGCGAACTACGGTGGCTTGCTATTCGGTGTCGATCGCCCGATATCCCAGGCGTGGCGTGTCGGCGGCGCATTCAGCTACAGCAACACCGCAGTCAACAATACGGGCGACACTGCCGGGGACAACACCCGCATCAACTCGTATGG
Organism: Trinickia sp.; assembly: GCF_057351765.1. Classification (NCBI taxonomy): domain Bacteria; kingdom Pseudomonadati; phylum Pseudomonadota; class Betaproteobacteria; order Burkholderiales; family Burkholderiaceae; genus Trinickia; species Trinickia sp. Next base: position 69,630 of record NZ_JBMRBK010000003.1, read on the forward strand.
CCTCATCGGCTACGGCAGCTACGTGGCGAACAGGTGGTACGCCAATCTGTCCGCCGGCGCGATCGTTCAGCGCTACGACACGAATCGGTTGGTCGCCTTTCCCGGGTTCTCCGGCCAAGCCAGCGGCAGCTTCAGCGGCCAGCAGTACGTCGCGCGCGGCGAGATCGGATATCCGCTCGCGCTCGGTGTCGCGACTGTCACGCCGCTCGCAAGCCTCACGTACAGCTACTTGCATCAAAATGCCTACACCGAATCCGGGGGCAACGGCGCCGCGCTCTCGGTCGATGCCACGCACCAGACCTCGGTCACTACCGACCTCGGCGCGAAGATCGAACGAGAGGTACCAACCTCATATGGCGTGCTGGTGCCGGAGCTGACCGTCGCATGGCGGCACGAGTACGACAACACGCGCGCGCTCACCACTGCGAGCTTCGCTGCGGATCCAAGCGGCCAGACCAGTTTCACCGTACTCGGTACGAGCCCCGTGACGAACGCAGCCGTGGTGACCGCAGGCGTCACGCTGCTGAAGGAAAGGAATCTCAGTCTGACCGCGCGCTATAACGTTCTGCTCGGGCGCGGCTTTGTCTCCCAAGCCGGAAGCCTGCGTCTGCGACAGTTGTTCTAATATGTCGAGCATGGTCAGCACAGCAACTCCTTCAGAGAACATCAGCATCCAGGAAGCACTTGCCCGTGCCTACGCGCACTGGAATGCAGGTCAAGCGGAACAGGCCGAAATGCTGGCCCAACGCGTGCTCGTCGCATGGCCGGGCCAGCCCGACGCCCTCCATTTGCTCGGGCTGATGGCCCACGCCTACGGCAACCTGGATCTGGCGATCTCGCATCTAAAGCAGGCTTGTCTTGCCCCTCGCGCGTCGGCCGTGTATTCGAGCAACCTGGCCGAGATGTATCGCCAAAAGGGGATGCTGCCGGAAGGCGAGGAAGCTGCGGAGCGCGCCGTCGCGATGGATCCGGCGCTCATATCCGGCTGGAACAACCTGGGCATCCTGCTGCAAGAAGCCGGCAAGCTCGAGCGCAGCCGCGTATGCCTCGAGAAGGTCGTCGCGCTCAATCCCGAATGGCCCGAAGCGCGGAACAACCTCGGCAATACGTGGCGGCGACTCGGGCAGATGGATCGTGCCGAGGCTTGCTATCGTCAGGCGCTCGCGCTTAATCCATCCTATGCGGAAGCGCACAGTAATCTCGCCTACCTGCTGTCGACGCAAGGCAGCTATGACGAAGCCGCTCAACATGCGCGGCGGGCCATCGATTTGAACCCTCGCCTCGTCGACGCATACCTGAACCTCGCGGACGCCGAGATTTCCCGGCAGCGCCACGATGCGGCACTGCGCGCGCTCGATATGCTGGGCGCTTTCGCTTCCGAGCATCCGGCCGCGCTCACGGCGCGCGCAAAGGCGCTCAGACAAATCGCCCATACCGAAGAGGCGCTTGCCATCGCGCGGCACGCCGTTGCACTTGCGCCGCGCAACGCCGAGGCGCACTACACGCTTGCGCTCGCGCTGCAGGATCTGAGTCTGACCGATGAGGCGCTGCTCGCCTACGAGCAGGCCGCCACATTGCCCGGCGCGGTAGCCGAAGCGGCACTGGTGGGACGCGCCACCTTGCTGATCGAAGCGGGGCGCCAGAATGAAGCGCTCGCGGCGTTCGAGCAAGCGCTCATCCGTTTCCCGGATTCTGCGCAGGCGCTCGCAGCGCGCGCCGAGCTGCGCACGTTCAAAGCGAACGATCCCGACATCGGAACGCTGGAAGCCTACCTCGCTCAGGGCGAACGACGTCCGCTCATCGACCGCATCGCGGCGCACTTCGCGCTCGGTAAAGCCTATCTCGACATCAAGGATCCGGAACGGGCGTTTCGTCATCTAGAGGCTGGCAACCGCGGCAAGCGCGGTTCGTTCGACTATGACGGCGAGCAGATCGGCCGCTGGATGGAACAGGTCAGGACGGTCTTCACGCCGGAACGGTATGACGGGCTCCAAGGCTTCGGCGAGCCGTCGACGTTGCCCATCTTCGTCATCGGCATGCCGCGCTCCGGCACCACCCTGATCGAACAGATCCTTTCGTCGCATCCGCAGGTGACAGGCGCGGGCGAGCTATCGGCACTGCGTCTCGCGATCGACGAACTCGGCAACTTCCCCGACTTCGTAGCGCCCGACAACGAGGCAAGCACGCGCGCGCGCTTGCGCCAGTGCGCGCAAGCCTATCTGGCGCGCGTGGCTCCGCTCGCCGGGGGGCGACCCCATGTCGTCGACAAAATGCCGGGCAATTTCTTGTATGCCGGCATGATCCCGCTACTCCTGCCGGGCGCCCGGATCATCCACGTTCGGCGCGATCCAGTCGATACATGCTTGTCCTGCTACACGAAACTGTTCGCCGGACAGCAGCCGTTTGCCTATGACCTTGCCGAGCTTGGCGCCTTCTACCGCCATTACCAACGCTTGATGGCGCATTGGCGCGAACTGCTGCCTCGTGAGGTTTTCATCGAAACCGAATACGAGGCGGTGGTCGACGATATTGAAGGCGAAGCGCGGCGTTTGATCGGCTGGCTCGGGTTGCCGTGGGACGATGCCTGCCTGCAATTTCACCGCAACCGTCGGGTGGTCCGCACAGCAAGCGTCAACCAAGTGCGTCAGCCGATCTACCTGACTTCGAAGGGCCGCTGGCGAGGGTACGCGCGCTATCTCGGTCCGTTGCTCGACGTGCTTGGCGTTGAGGCTCCGTGATGTCCGGTGCCGACTGCGATATCCGCGCGATCGATCTGCGGATTCGCTCGCTGCTGGCATCGGGACGCTATGAGGACGCCGAGGCGATCGTGCGACCGTATCTGGCCTCGGGCAGAGGACCGCTCGCACTCTGGAAGCTGCTCGCTGCGGCGCTTCGTCCGCAGGGACGCGTCGCCGAAACGCGCGCGATCCAGGAAATGCTGGTAGAGCACGCGCCCGGCGATTTTCCTACACGTTTCGACCTCGCCGAGACGTTACTGCTCTCGGGCGAGTTCGAACGCGGCTGGCGTGAATACCAATACCGCTACAGCCTCGCGCACACGACGCGCATCGAACGCAAGGTACAACGTCCACGCTGGGACGGCCGCGCCATGCCCGGCAAAACGCTGCTGATTCACGACGAGCAGGGCTACGGCGACACCTTCCAGTTCGCCCGCCTGGTGCCTTGGGCCGAGGAGAAAAGCGGTGCGCGGGTAGTGCTCGAAATCAACGCCGAATCGCTATCGCTCATACGGCGCAGCGTGGGGTTCGACGAGATCATCGAACGTGGGAGCCTGCCGCCGGCGTTCGACATGCACTGCGAGATGATGAGCTTGCCCATGGCCTTGGGGCTACGTCTCGACGATCTGCCCGGGCCGATACCGTATCTGAACCCGGACCCGCGGCGCGTTGAGCTATGGCGACAGCGGTTGGCCGCCCTGCCCCGCCCGTTGGTCGCGCTCGTGTGGGCGGGTCGGCCCACGCACCCCAACGATGCCAACCGCTCGCTAAGCCTGGCCCAACTCGCGCCGCTCGCGCAGGCAGCGGTCAGCTTTGTGTCGATTCAGAAAGGCCCTGCCGCAACGCAGGCCGACACGCCGCCCGGCGGTATGCCGCTGTTGTCGTTGTCCAACGAGATCGGCGATTTCGAGGACACGGCGGCGATCCTTTGCATCGCCGACCTCCTGATTTCGGTGGACTCTTCTCCCGTCCATCTCGCGGGCGCATTGGGCCGGCCCGTGTGGGTCATGCTACCGAAGGTCCCGGACTGGCGCTGGCTGCTCGAGCGTACGGATACGCCGTGGTATCCCCAGATGCGGTTGTTTCGTCAGGACGTACGCACGGACTGGAGTGGCGTCGTCTCGCGGATGGCCGCCGAGCTCATGCAATTGACGGTTCAATGAGACTGCCGTGTGGCATGGGTTGGCGGAGTGGTCTATCGCGTCAAATGGCGTGTCTCTGGACGGCAGTTCTGTCAGCGTTGATGGTGCGTAAGGTGCTTGTGGCGCTCGTGCCGCTTTTGCTGCTGGGCGCGCTGTCGGGGTGCGTCGCGCTCGATCCCGACGCGCATGCAGATGCGCTCGCCGAACCGGCTCACCTGCGCCGCCAGCTCGTGAATACCGGCCCATTCGTGCTGACGGCCTTTGCACGGATCTCGCAGCCTCGCAAGCCTCTGCGCGTGTACATCGAAGGCGATGGCGTCGCCTGGCTCTCGCTCACCGAGCCCGCGCTTGATCCGACACCGCGCAAAGCGACGGGGCTCGCGCTCGCCGCGCAGGATCTCGCGCCGAACGTCGTTTATTTGGCCCGCCCCTGCCAGTTCACGCCGATGGCAATGAATCCGCGATGCGGCATTCCATACTGGACCGGCAAGCGTTTCGCGGCGGACGTGATCGAGTCGATGAACGCGGCGGTCAGCCGCTTCGCCGCACTCACACCCGGCCAACCCGTCGAGCTGGTCGGTTACTCGGGGGGCGGAGCCGTCGCAGTGCTGATCGCAGCACGCCGTACCGATGTCGTTTCGATTCGCACGGTGGCGGGCAATCTCGACGACGAATTCGTCAATCGGCTGCACGATGTATCGCCGATGCCCGAGTCGGAAGACGCGATCGATTTCGCAAGCCGTGTCGCAAGCATTGCGCAAGTGCATTTCAGCGGGGCCAAGGACGATGTCGTCCCGCCTGCGGTGGCGCAACGCTTCGTGAACGCCACCGGTACGCGGTGCGCCCAGGCGTTGACCGTTCCAGGCCTGGCGCACGACAGCGACTGGAGCCGGCGCTGGGCGGCACTGCTCGAAATCGTACCGACGTGCCGTTCCGGGGATTACCGGTCGGTCGGACGCCCCAAATGAATTCCATTGCACATTCTTTCGATCGCCTCTCGTATCCGGAAGAGCGTCGTGAATGCCCGAAGTGCCTGAGGTTCATTCCAGCGGTCGGCGTGACGCCAGCGCCACCGTGGCTCCAGGGGTACCGCACGCTCGTTCGAGCCAGGTGCCCGGCGCTGCTAGCTACTCGTCCCTCAACGGCCGTTCCAACGCATAACGCCGGCAATGTTCGAGGTATTGCGCTTCATGCATCACGAGCAATTCGACGATACTGCTCCAGAGCCACGACGGCGCCTCCGACGACTTCGGTCGCCTGGTGTGCAATGCGGCGAGCCATGCTTTGCGCGTCGCGGCATCCATCTGTCCCGCATGCGCGCGACCGACGACACGCGCCAGAAAATACGCCGCTTTCACCGCGTCGCGCTCGGACAGGTGCTCGGCCTCGACCTTCAAATCCTGAGGCATCAGCTCGCGGACCACAGCCGAGCATCCATCGAGCCGAGCAGCGATCATGCGCTCGCCCAGCAACGGCGAGACATGACGTGCCCCTTCCACCACACGTTTCGCATCGTCACGCGGCATACGATGCCCGTGAGCAACCGGCGCCGCGGGCGCGGCCGCTTCCTTGATGTCGATGAGGCGCGGTGGGCCGTCCGTGGAGTTCGCCCCATCGACGCCCAATAACACCGCATATCGGCGCCGGCCCAGCGAACTGCATCCTTTCACCCAATAAGCGGCATCGAGCACGCGGATCGCCGACGCGTCTCGCACCGTCTCGCCCAGCACCGTTCGAATCAGAGCCGGCCCCCCGGCCTCGAACAGTGCGTGCACAGCCTGGTTCTCGTCGTCCGACATCGCCCAAAAGCGCTTGCCGAGCGAGATGTGGGGGCGGACATGCCGGATATTCTGGCGTGCAAGCTTACGCTGCGAACTGTGCAGCGCTTCCTGCATCGCGATCCTGACCACCTCCGGTCGTTGCGACCGGCTCGCGTCGTCAGCGCGCCGGTCGTCGAATGCCTGTTCATACCCGTCGAGCAGCGCACCCGCGATGCGGCTCACGATCACACCCGGCAAGTCCGAACGGCATGCCGCGGTGGCCAGCGATAGCCCCAGCCGAAGCAGGTCGTGCACCGGATTGCCGATCACGCTCTGATCGAGATCCCGGATCTGAACCGCAACCTCTCCCTCGGCGTTGGCAACCGGGCCAAGGTTGCCCAAATGACAATCGCCGCAAATCCACTCGTCCGGCCCCACCGGTAACCTGCCGGCCGCCTGAGTCTTTACCCATTCGTAAAAGTGAGCGGCGGTGCCCCGCTCATAGGCATGAGGCGAGCGCGCCATTTTCTGCCGGCGCAACTCGGCCAGCACGCATTGCCTTGCGTCAGGCGGAGGATATTGCGCGGATTTGGCCGATTTCTTTGACACGGTGCCTCCACGGACAGGAGTGGTCCGCACCTATCGCAGCTAGCTCAAAGCGTGCCAGGACAGCGCGGCACCCGATTTCGTCGGACGGACCGTATCGCTCCGATTCGACACTGCCCGCCTGCCCACCGAGAGCCAGCCGGCTCAACTCCCCAGCAAACGCGCCATTCGCGAAAGCCCGAGTTCAAGCTCCTCGTCGGACACCCCGCCCGCCCCGAGCCGCAGGTGCTGCGGGCACGCATACGCGTCGCCCGACATCACGAACGTGTTGTACGGCGGCATCAGCAGCTTGTGCGCAAACGCTCCCGCGGTTATCGGCAGATCCAGATATGCAAGTCCGAGCAGCCCCGCCGCCGGCCGGCGCCAGCGCAAGGCCGGCTGATCGGCAACGAACCGGTCGAGTCGTTCGATCCGTGCATATCCGACCGCTCGCGAGCGCTCGACGGCGAGCGCGAATCGATCCGGACGCAGTGCGATCTCGGAGATCCGCTCGCCCATCACGTTCATGATCTCGCTCGTGTTCTCGCGCAACACCATCGCGTCGGCAATCAGCTTTCGATCGCGCGTGATCATCCAGCCGGTGCGCAGCCCTTGCAAGCCAAGCAGTTTCGACACGCTGCCGGTGCTGATACCGCGCTCGTACATCGTCGCCACGCGCGGCGTTTGCGGTCCTTCCCATTCGAGACCGCGATACACCTCGTCCGAGATGACGTACGCGCCGACACGCTCGGCAATGCCGACGATTCTGCGCAGCGTCGCTTCGTCCTCGACACGTCCGGTCGGATTGTTCGGGTTGCAGATGAAAACGACCTTCGTTTTTGGCGTGACGAGCGCTTCGAGCCGATCGACGTCGAGCGCCCAGCCGCGCGCCTCGAGGCGCGGCGCATACTTCACGACGGCACCGATCTGCTCGGCCAGGACGATCGGCTGCTGCCAGCCGGGCGCATCGATCACGAGCTCATCGCCGGGGCGAAGCAACTGAGTCAAAGCGAGATAGTTCGCCTCCTGCGCACCCGCCGTGATCAGCACGTCGTCGATATCGCATGCGGGACGATATCCGTAACGATCGAGAACCTGGGCACGCAGGCCGCGCGCTCCCTGATAGTCCTCGCTCGACCAATCGAGAGGCATGCTGCCGTCGAGTTCTTCGATGAATTCCTTCAACGAGGGAGAGGGTGAAAGCGAGAACGTCACACAGGCTTCGGGTTTCGCGCGATGCGCGACGAGCCATTGCTCCCAGAAGCTATTGGATGGAACGGGCATGGAGGGCTCCTTAGCTCAACACGGTCGGGCACACGCCCAGACCCAGCGACGCATCGATGACGGCACCGCGCAAAATGCGCGCTTCGTCGCGACACAGATAAAAACAAAGATCGGCGATCTCGCGAGCCTCGATCAGTCGGCCGCCCGGCAGCGAGGATTCGAGCGCCTGCCGCTGCTCGGCCGTCAGCCCGCGCAGCGTGCTCGCTTGAAACATCGGCGTATCCGTTGCGCCCGGGCAGACGGTGAACACATCGATGCCGGTATACGCGAGCGATGCCGCGAGTTGCCGCCCGAGAAAGGCGACGGCCGCCTTACTCATTCCGTCCGCCGCGCGAAAACGCGGAAAATGCGTGATGCCGCCGTCGACCGAACTCACGAAGACGATCTTGCCGCGACCGTGGTGACGCATCGCGGGCAATAGATCGTCGGTCAGCCAAAGCGGCCCGAGCGCATTCACGCGAAAGAACGCTTCGTCCTGAGCCTTGGGGTGCGACGCAACCCGCTCCACCGTCTTCGTGCCGACGCCGGCATTGTGGATGAGGACATCGACAGGTTCGACGAGGCGCTCGACCAGCTCCGCGTGGCTCGCACGATTTCCGACATCGAGCGGCAAAGCGTCGACGCGGAGCTCGCGAAACCGCTCGATCAGATCGAGTGCCCGTCGCCGGCTGTCGTCGTCCGGGCGATGCGTGAAGGTGACGCGGTATCCCCCCTCGGCGAACACCCGAATCAGCTCGATGCCGATGCCGCCGTTTCCGCCGGTCAACAACACACGCCGGGTTGCTTCGTGATTCCCATTCAACATTCAGTACTCCTAAGATGAGCGTCGGACACCATGTCGCTGTCCCGCACGTCGGCGGCAAGTTCGCGAAGCACGGTGCCCAGTCGACGAAAATCGTCGATCGAGTTGTAGATCTGCGCGCAGATACGCAGCGCAAGCCGCCGGCCGTCCGGCCAGGACGCAACGGATACGTCGATGCCATGCATGTCGTACAGGCGTTGCTGCAGCGATGCGGCCGCGTCGATGGGCGCCGCGACGAACGCGTCCGGCAGTTCAAGCGCGATCATGCTGCCGACCATCGAATCGGGTGCGAGCCGTACGAGCGGCACCGCTTGCGCCAACGTGCGCGCGGCATCGAGCGCCAGCTCACGATTGCGCGCATAGAGCGCCGGCAATCCGCCGGGCAGTTGATTCCGCAGAAAGCGAATCGCGTCGGGAATGCATAACAGCGGCGTGGGGTCCGCCGTGCCAAGCCAGTCGAACTCGAGATGCAGCCGCGGACGATCGGTGCTCGATACGCCGTAGCCGCGGCTGATCACGGGCGGATGCAAACCGTCGGCGCGATCCCGCCGTACATGCAGAAAGCCCGCACCGCGCGGAGCGCAAAGCCATTTGTGACAATTGCCCGCGTAATACGCGGCGCCGATCGCGTCGACGTCGAGCGGCAGCATTCCCGGCGCGTGCGCGCCGTCGACCAGCGTATCGACACCGCGCGCCGCCAGTCGGTCGACGAGCGCCGCAATGGGAAAAACGATCGCCGTCGGACTGGTCACGTGATCCAGAACCGCGAGCCGCGTGCGCGCCGTCACGCGATCGAGCACGGCGTCGACGACCGCATCGGGGTGGGCCACGGGGGTCTCGATCCGAGCGACGACGATCCGCGCGCCCGTTTCGCGCGCCACGAAATCGAGCAGATTCCGGCACGACAGGTAAGCGTGGTCCGTCGTCAGGATTTCATCGCCCGCGGCGAACGATCGCGATCGCAGCACGGCACTGAGCGCCGTCGTCACGTTCGGCAGCAGCGCAAGATCTCCCGGGGATGCGCCGATGAGTTCCGCCAGTGCCTGGCGCGCATCGTCGAGTCGAGCCGGAAGCTCGCGTAGAACGAAGGCGCACGGCTGTCGTTCGATTCGGGTGCGCCACTCGGTCTGCCGATCGAGTACCTCGATGGGACAGGCGCCGAGCATGCCGTGGTTGAGACACACGATGCGATCGTCGAGCAAGAAGCGCTCACGCGCGGCTGCGACGTCGAAGGCCGGCTCGCTGCGAGCTTCATGCGAACCGGAAGGGTCGATGCCAACGTGCGTTCCGGGCTGTGACGCATGGGCGCGTCGCGCATCGATGACCCGCAGCAGGTCCTGCCTCGTCGGCCCCGGCGGCGGCGATGGAGGATGCGCCGCCAGCGTACGGCGCACGCGCTCGATGAGCGCGCCGCGCGTAAATATCGCATCGGGCTCCTCGAGCATGCTCGTGCGGCGGGCCAACGCATGCCACACCTCGATGTCATGCCGGCCCGCGGCCGCGATGTGCTGGAGCGTAATCGATTCGTCGCCCAGCGACGGATGAGCCTCGCCGCGCCATAACGCAAGGCGCGCACGATCCTGGGCGACACTGTCGTCGAACCAGGGGCGCAACAGCGTTTGTGCGAGCGCGTCGGCTTCGAGCGCGAGTCGATAGCTGTCGCCCACACCGAGCGCACCGACCATGTCCGCGATCGCAAACGCATAGCGCGCAGCGAGCGACATGCCGCGTGTATAGACCGGGTTCGTCACGCAAATCGAATCCCCGACGCCGATGAGCCCGAGCGCGAGCGGCCGGCGATCGACAACGAAGCGTCGGAAGCGATTCTCGCAGACGGGCCAGCGAAGGACGTCGGAGACCGGTTCTCCGGCTTCGACATCGAGCCATTCGGACAGGCCGGCATGCAAACGGGCCGCCGCGGTGAACGTCTGCGCATCCGATAGCGGCGACAGCATGACGTCGCCGTGCGGAACGATCATCGTCACCGACACATAGCCATGATCCGCGGGGCACGCAATACAGCCGCTCGATGCCGCATAGGCGCCGGCGGAAAGACCCGAGGTCAACTGCACGGCCGGCCGGTTGCGCGACCGGTACCAGCGCGTGAGATAGGACAGGCCGCAGGTTTCCGAGCTTTCCACCGGTGCGGATGCGCCGAGCGCTTGCAGCCACTTTCCCGATGGCGATGCACGTCCCAGCGCGTCGATCGTGAGATCGGCACGCACGTCGCCCTCCGACGTGCGTACCCCTTCGACGACCGGTAAGGGTCCGGGCGCCGCCAGCAGTCCGGTGACGACCACCCGATCGCGCAGCGTCACGTTCGGCTCGGCGCATACGATGCGGCGGACGACTTCCTCCACGAGCGAGCGTCGGCACGACAGGCCGAACAACGCGTCGTCGTCGACGCGCGGCACGGCTTCCTTGCCCGGTTGCAGCGTACCGCCAAACGGCGTCTCGATCGCGCCCGCATCGAGCAACGCCTGCCACACGTCCGGCGCGTGCGAACGCAGTACCTGGCGCCCAAGTGCCGCGAGCGCATGAGTATGACGCGCCTGCGGTACACCTTTGCGCCAGCTCGCATCGAACGGAGTTTCACCGCTCGATGCGCGATCGACGCGCGGCGTCATATCGTCGCGATCGAGCAATTGAACGTCGGCGCCCTTGCGCGCGAGCGCGAGCGCGGCCATCAAACCCGCCATGCTCGCCCCGACGACGACCACGCGAATGCGCGTCATCATCGATCCTCCAACGCCGGGTCCAGCGTCGGGACCGCGGCCTTGCGCAACAACAACGAACGCGCGGCCCAAAGATCCGAAAACACGCGATAGCGCAGCGCGGTTTCGTCCAGATAGTCGACGCCGCTCGAGCCGCCGGTACCGACGCGGCGTCCGATGATCCGCTCGACCATCCGCGCATGCCGCTGCCGCCAGATCACGAAGGCCTGCTCGAAATCGAGCACCGCTTCGATGAGCTCGCGCGGCCATCCGAGCTCGGGTCGTTCCCGGTAGCTTTCGATGTAGAGCAACGCGGCGCGAACCGCACGACGTTTGGCGCGCGTCGCCATATCGGCTTCGGGGTCGTCCTGCGCGCGCAGGTAGGCCTCGACGTTCGATTCGTCGGCCCGCCGGCGGGCCGCGAGGCGCTCGATATCGTCGGGCGGAAGACCGCACTCGACGAGCATTTGCGCGCGGCTGCGGTTCTCGTCGCGAATGGCGCGCACATAGTCGCCGATGAAGCCGTCGACCGTCCCGACGATCGGCAGACGGGAGAGCCATTCATAAAGGCAATCCTTGAAACTCGGGCCTTGCGCGATACGCGCTTCGACGCGTCGGGACGACCATGAGGGCGTGCCGTCCGCCGACTTCAGCGCGTCCTTGAAGCATCGGTTGCCGAGCGAAATGCGTTCGTGGTCCTCGAGCCCCAGCAGGATCTCGACTTCGCGCATCTGCGCCGATTGGAAGCCGCTCGCCGGCGTAAGCGCGTCGCGGAAATCGAGAAAATCCCGTGTGGTCATCGTCTCGATCACCCGGAAATGCTGATTCGCCTGCTCGAAAATGACGATGGCCCGCCGCAGGGAGCGTACGATCGGCGCGACGCGATGATCGTGCGGCATGTCCTCACTTAGCGCATTGCGCGCGAACGTCAATTCACGCAGGATGAGCTTGAACCAAAGCTCGTAAATCTGATGGACGACGATGAAAAGCAGTTCATCGTTACCGACTCCCGATTCGTCCTCACCAAGACCTGTTTGAAGCGCCAACAACTCCTCGACTTTGAGGTAATTCCAGTAATTCGTTTCCTTCATGCGCGACCTCGATCTGCGTTTTTGCAACGGAATGCGCGGTCGACGAATGCGACCGTAGGGACCCGCTCAGATCGCGGTCTTCTTGAACTCGGCCCACTTGGCCAGATCGTCGTATGCGGTTGCCGCGAACCGTTCCCATATCGCGGTCGCGGGTACGCGGGGCTTGACGATCAATTCGATCCGGTGGCCGCTCGGATCGTTGCAATACCAGGAGCTCGCGAGCTCGCCGTGCACGACGGGCCCTTCGACTGCCACGCCGCGCTCGCGCAGCCGTGCACAGATGGCCTCGGCGCGCGTTTCATCCTCGACCTCGAGCGCGAGATGTTGTGCCCAATCGTTTTCGACGGGTAGAACCGGTTCCTTGCTGCCGTGAATTTCGAAAAAGCAGATATAGCTGCCGTCTTCCATTTCGAAGAAGACATTGTTGTTGATGGCCTTGAGCCCCGTCGACGGGATGTGATTGATCATCGTCGCGGCAAATTTCATCCCGATTCCGTTGACATAAAAGTCGACGGTTTCAGCGGCGTCCTTGCATCGATAGGCAGCGTGATGAAGCTTTTTCGGCATGGGCATTCCTTTTTAACGATACGAGGCAAATCGCCGTTCGGCGAGGAGGGAAAACGTTTGCCGCTTGCGGCAACCGTTAGCGTTGCGCAAGAGCATTCATTCGGAGTCAGCTAATGAAGTGCTGCAGGAGGATTGTCGAAAAGTCGCGACGGTCCGGGGAGGATGGGGGGCGAAAACGAGAGGACGACAGCGAAAAGTAGAACCAATGCAACGCGGCGAGAGCGCCGGTACCCGCACGACCTTCAGCGAGCAGGAAAGCCGTTACGTCTGCCATCTGATGCAGGGCGTGACGAAGCCGCGCCCTGCATCAGTCGACCTACATCTCAACGACGTGCCTTCGCGAGCGTCACCGTCTCGAAGAGCTCGTACTCCCCGGTCGGGACGCGGTCCGCGCCGGGCGCGTGATAGTAGTTCATCGTGATGGTGGTCTTGCCGCCATGCTCGCCCGGATCGACATCGAACACCGCGATGCCGTAGCCCGTCTCGGTATCGCGCTTCGCGGACCACACCGCGTCTTCCACCGCGTCGGCCGGCGCACGCACGAAGGTACCCGCGCTCGCACCCGGCATCGGACGGTTCGGCTTCGTGAATACCTTCGCTTGCGCGATGCCGGTGCCAGTGTCGACGCCATACACATCGAGCGGCGCACTGGTGCCGCCACCGCCGAGGATCAGGTGGATCGTCCCGCGCGTCGTGTCGAAGGTATTGGCACCGTACTGCGCATGACGCACCGGTCGCGGCGTCAGCGTATCGACGCGCTCGCCCGTCGCCAGGTCCGTACCCATGTACCGGAAGCAGCCGCACACCGGATAGCTGCGCTCGTAGTCGTGATCGTGCCCACAGAGTACGAGGTCGACGCCAAAGCGCTCGAAGAGCGGCAGCCACGCCTCGCGCAATGCCTTGTCCGAACCGTTGCCTGTCTTCGACGAACTCAGCGCGTCCTGATGCATCTGCACGACGATCCAGTCGACATCGCGGTCGTCCGCGGCGCGGCGCAGCGTTTTCTCGAGCCAGCGCGTCTGCTCGCCGTTGCTGTAGCCGCGCACGTATAGCGAGGTTCCCGGCGCGATCGGCGGATTGCCCGTGCCGGGTGCGGGCACGAGCGGCGCGGGGCCCGCGACGAATGCGGCGGCATCCTGATACACGACGTCATCGGCATCGAGCGAGATGAACAGCACCGAGCTCACCTGAAACGCGTACCAGCGCCCTGGGAAACGTGTGCCGTTATCGGGCAGCGTATAGCGCGTCAGATAGGAGTCGAGACCCTGCGGGCCGTTGTGAAACTCGAGTTCATGGTTGCCCGGGCACGGCATCCAGGGACGATTGGCCGCCGATGTCTGGTTGTTGTTCCCGAAATCGCGCCACACATCGGTCTGATGCGCCGGGTTGAGGTTCGCGTAACACAGGTCGCCGTTCAGCAGGTGAAACAGCGGCTGAAACCGCTCGACGGCCTCCACCGCGAAGCGGCTTTGCGGCGACGACAGGACCCAGTTGGTGTTAGGCGTTGCCAAATCGCCGTAGCTCGTGAAGCGGAACGGCTTGCGACCGCGCGGAGCGGTCGCGAAGCTCGCGCTGAACGGAGTGCCGACGCGGCTGCTGTTGTCCGCGGTGACTTCATAGCGGTACGTGGTATCGGGCCGCAAGCCACGCACGCGCGCATGATAGGCGAACACGGCGACACCGGAGAGCCCGTCCGTGTACACGCGCTGTACCGCGCGCACGGTTTCGCTGTGGCCATGGTCCGCACTCACGGTGACTCGCGCCCCGGTGGCCGCCGCCTGCGACGCCCACGACACGACGACCTCGCTCGTCGGATCGTCGCCCCACGTCAGATGGATTTGTTCGGGCGTGCCGTCGGCGGCCTCGCCTGCCGAAGCCGCTTTCGCCGCCACGGTCAGCGCGCCGGCCGCGCCCGCGAATCCCGAGGCGCCCGCGAGCTTGAGAAAGCCGCGGCGCGAGACGCTACCGCTCGCATGATCCAAAGACGCATCGATGGTGTTTTTCTTCGTCATGTCCTGTCAGCCCCTCATGTGTCCACGGCCGTGCGCCGGCCGACGCGCTTGCATGTCGCGCCATGCTAGCGGCGGCGAGTGAAGGCCAGATGTCACCCCCCGCACTGCGCGTGCGCCCACTTGTCGTGGCCCGAGCGCCCCCGCCATCCTCTATGCTCCATATCGGCGTAAACCCCTATGAAAATATTTTTTTGTCCTCGATACTCTGGTGAAAATTTACTTACATGACGAACACCACTGCCCCTGGCACCGCGATGAATCCGCCCTCCTCGTCCGTCGTCGAACGCATAGCCGAAACGCTGCCGGCCCTGAGCGACGCGCATCGGCGCCTTGCCGATTACGTGCTCGCGAAGCCGTTCAAGGTTGCGTTGATGAGCATCGACGAATTCGCGAACGCCTGCGAGGTGTCGAATGCGACAGCCAATCGCTTCGTACGCAAGCTCGGTCTGCCGGGCTACCCGCAGTTCCGCGCGCTGCTCGCGCAGGGGTTCGAGGACGCGCTGGCGCCTGTCGAGCGCTTGCGTTTCGAGCGCACGCGCGCCGCGTCGGCGGCCGATGTCTTCGCAGCATCGCTCTATGAGGATCAGCGCAATTTCGAGCTCACGCGCGCCTCGCTGAGCGCCGACCAGTGCGAGAAAGCGGTGCAAGTCGTGCTGGACGCCCGGCGCATCTCCGTCCTCGGCTTCGGGGCGAGCGGCTATCTCGCGGGGCTCCTGCAGCGCAACCTGGCGGTCTATTGCGACACGGTGGAAAACCTCGCGACCATCGGCGGCGTATCGGAAGCCGCGCGCCAGACTTCCCGGCTCCGCACGGGCGACCTCGTCATCGCCATTTGTTTTCCGCGCTATCTGGCCGACACGGTCACCCTGGTCAAGGCCGCACGCGACACGGGCGCCAGCGTTCTCGCGCTCACCGACAAACCCACCTCGCCGATTGCCGCCTGCGCCGACATCTGCCTGTTCGCACATAGCGAGCGCCAATACCTGTCGAACTCGGAGACGTCGGCACTCGGCTTGATCGAAGCACTGTGCGCGGCTGTCGCCCATCGCTCCGCCAATTCGCTC
The DNA here is from genome assembly GCF_057351765.1 of Trinickia sp. NCBI lineage: Bacteria > Pseudomonadati > Pseudomonadota > Betaproteobacteria > Burkholderiales > Burkholderiaceae > Trinickia > Trinickia sp. Next base: position 85,389 of record NZ_JBMRBK010000003.1, read on the forward strand.
GACGCGGTGGCAAAGGTCACCGAATCGGTGATGCCCTGGCTGAACCACAAGGAAGAAAAGCATGACTGACGCTGTACTCGCCATTCATGGCGGCGCGGGCGCAATGGCGCGCGAAGAAGCTTCGGCGGACGTGCGCGAGGCCTACCAGAACGCCATGCGCGAGATTCTGCGCAACGCCGGACGGATTCTCGACGAAGGCGGCACCGCGCTCGATGCCGTGACCGAAGCCGTGCGCCTGCTCGAGGAATGTCCGCTTTTCAATGCGGGACGCGGTTCCGTCTTCACGAGCGCGGGTACCCATGAACTCGATGCGGCGATCATGGACGGCCGCACGCTCAAAAGCGGCGCGGTGGCCAATCTGCGCACCGTGCGCAATCCGGTGCTCGCCGCACGTGCCGTGATGGAGCGCAGTCAGCACGTCCTGTTCGTTGCGGACGGCGCCGAAGCATTCGCGCGCACACACGGGCTCGAGTGCGTGGAGCCCGCGTTCTTCTCGACGCCCGAGCGCCGTGCGCAGCTCGAACGTGTGCAGCGAACGAGCGCGGATGGGACAGCGCTCGATCACGACGGCACCCCGACCGCGCAATCGGCAGTACCGCTATCGTTTCCGGGCGGCTCGCAAGACAGCGCCCTGAGCTCTGCGCCGCTCGACGAGGGTCGCAAGCTTGGCACGGTGGGGGCCGTCGCGCTCGATGCGCACGGCAACCTTGCCGCCGCGACATCGACGGGCGGCATGACCAACAAGCAGCCCGGGCGCGTCGGCGACACGCCGATCATCGGCGCGGGTTGCTATGCCAGCAACGACACCTGCGCGATTTCGACGACCGGAACGGGTGAGATGTTCATCCGCCTGGTGGCCGCGCACGACGTCGCTGCCCGGATGAAGTACGCGGGCGCTTCGCTCGAACGAGCCTCGCATAGCGTGATCCACGAACAGCTGCCGCTCATCGACGGCAGCGGCGGCCTCGTCGCCGTCGATGCCCACGGCAACGTCAGCATGCCATTCAACACCGAAGGAATGTACCGGGGCTTCATTCGCACCGGACAAGCCCCTGTCGTCGCCATCTATCGGTGACACGCGAACGAGCCCTGTCGCCCCCGGCCTCTATCGATGCGAGCCAAACCATGAACCCGAAAGCTGCACCATTCGAAGACATGGCACCCAGCCAAGTCGTCCGCGTCGACGATCTGAGCGTCGAATTCAAGGGGCCCGAGCGCACGATCCCGGCGGTCAAGCACCTTTCGTTTCATGTGGATCGCGGCGAAACGCTCGCCATCGTCGGCGAATCGGGTTCGGGCAAGTCGGTTACCTCGCTCGCGCTGATGCGCCTCGTCGAGTATGGCGGCGGCCGCATTACGAGCGGACGCATGCAATTCCGCCGCCGGGCCGGTCCCGTCGTGGACCTCGCGCGCAGCAGTGCGCAGCAGATGCGCGCGATGCGCGGTGCCGATCTCGCGATGATCTTCCAGGAGCCGATGACATCGCTGAATCCGGTGTTCCCCGTCGGCGAGCAGATTGCCGAATCGATTCGCCTTCATCAAGGCTTCGGCGCAAGCGCCGCGCGCGCCGAAGCGCTGCGTATGCTCGATCAAGTGCGCCTGCCCGATGCCAGGAACGTACTGGGGCGCTTTCCGCATCAACTCTCGGGCGGCATGCGCCAACGCGTCATGATCGCCATGGCGCTGGCGTGCCGGCCCGCCTTGCTGATTGCCGACGAGCCGACCACCGCGCTCGATGTCACCGTACAAGCGCAGATTCTGCAGTTGATCCGCGAGTTACAGCGGGACATGCAAATGGGCGTGATCTTCATCACGCACGACATGGGGGTCGTGGCGGAAGTGGCCGATCGCGTGCTCGTGATGCTGCGCGGCGAAGCCGTGGAGGATGGCCCCTCGCAGCAGATTTTCGATGCGCCGTCCCATCCGTACACGCGAGCCCTGCTTGCCGCGGTACCGCGGCTCGGCTCGATGCGCGGCACCGATCGCCCCGCGCGTTTTCCTCTGCTCGACGGCGCCGACGTGGCAGGCAAGACGCCAATAGCGGAGGCCCCCGCAACCGCCGCGGCAGCCGCCGACACGAGACGCGAGCCGATTCTCAGTGTGCGCGAGCTCACGACGCGTTTCGACATCCGTACCGGCCTCTTCAGCCGCGTGAAACGCCGCGTTCATGCGGTCGAGCAGGTCAGCTTCGATCTGCATCCCGGCGAAACGCTGTCGTTGGTCGGCGAATCGGGCTGCGGCAAATCGACGACGGGCCGCTCGCTGCTGCAGCTCGTCAAAAGCCAGGGCGGCCGGATCGTATTCGACGGCCAGCCGATCGATAGTCTGCAGGGTGCGGCACTGCGCGATTTGCGCTGCCATATCCAGTTCGTTTTTCAGGACCCATTGGCCTCGCTCGATCCGCGCCTGAGCGTCGGCTACTCGGTCATGGAGCCGATGCGCATCCACAAGCTGTATGACGAGCGCGAAGCCGAAAAACGCATGCGCCATCTGCTCGAGCGTGTCGGGTTGCCGGCCGATGCGGCGCAGCGCTATCCGCACGAATTCTCGGGCGGCCAGCGGCAACGCATCTGCATTGCCCGGGCACTCGCTACCCATCCCAAGGTCATCGTCGCCGACGAATCGGTGTCCGCCCTCGACGTATCGATCCAGGCTCAGATCGTCAACCTGCTGATCGATCTGCAGCACGAACTCGGCATGGCCATGCTGTTCATCTCGCACGACATGGCCGTGGTGGAACGGATCAGTCATCGCGTGGCCGTCATGTATCTCGGTCAGATCGTCGAAATCGGCTCGCGTCGCGACATCTTCGAGAATCCTCAGCACCCCTACACGAAGAAGTTGATGAGCGCGGTACCGATCGCGGACCCGCGTCGGCGCCACCTCGACCGCAAGCTCTCCTCCGACGAGATTCCGAGCCCGATCCGCGATGTCGGCGACGAGCCCGTCGTTGCACCGCTCATGCAGGTCGCTCGGGACCATTTTGTCGCGCAGCATGCCATTGCCGCGCAGTTTTGATGCACCACCACCCTGCTACGAGGAGTTGAACGATGCGTACGTTTCGCGCAAAACAATGGGTCGGCGCCATTGCGCTCGCTTTCGGTGTATTCACGGCACCGATGGCGATGGCCGCAAAGGACGTGACGGTCGCAGTGCAGATCGCCCTGGATTCGCTGGATCCCTACAACACGAATTCGACGCTCGCACAGGCTGTCGGCAAGGCCTATTACGAGGGACTCTTCGGCTTCGACAAAGATCTGAAGGCGCAACCGCTGCTCGCGCAGAGCTATACGGTGAGCCCGGATGGTCTGGTCTATACCCTCACCCTGCGTCAGGGCGTGAAGTTTCATGATGGTACGGAGTTCAATGCGGAAGCGGTCAAGGTCAACCTCGATCGCGTACTGGACAAGAGCAACGGCCTCGCCCGGTACAACCAGTTCAACCGGATCAAATCGGTGGAGGCAGTCAACCCCTCCACTGTGAAGATCACGCTGAATCAGCCGTTCTCCGCATTCATCAACGCACTCGCCCATCCCTCGGCCATGATGATCTCCCCGGCCGCGCTCAAAAAGTGGGGCAAGGATATTGCGTTCCATCCGGTCGGCACCGGTCCGTTCGAGTTCGTGGAATGGAAACCGGCCGAGTACCTGAAGGTCCGGAAGTTCGCCGGCTACTGGCGCCAGGGCTTCCCGAAGATCGATACGCTGACCTTTCGGACCGTGACCGACAACAATACGCGTGCCACGGTGATCCAGACCGGCGAAGCGCAGCTCGCGTATCCGGTGCCGTATGAGCAGGCTGCGCTGCTCAAAGCCAACCCGAAGCTCGACGTCGTTTCCACGCCATCGATCATGGCGCGGTACGTATCGATGAACGTGCTGCAAAAGCCGTTCAGCGACGTGAGGGTGCGCGAAGCGGTCAATTACGCGATCAACAAGGACGCGCTGGCCAAGGTCGCGTTCGCCGGTTACGCGTTTCCGTCGCAGGGCGTCGTGCCCCAGGGGGTGGCATTCGCCGACAAGATGTCGCCCTGGCCCTACGATCCGGCCAAGGCGCGCGCGCTGCTGAAAGAAGCGGGTTATCCGGACGGTTTTTCGACCGCGCTCTGGTCCGGCTATAACGACGGCACCTCGGCCAAGGTCGTGCAGTTCCTGCAACAGCAGCTCGCGCAGGTCGGCATCAAGACGTCGATCGAGTTGCTCGAATCCGGCCAGCGCGTACAGCGCGTGCAACAGGTCAAGGATGCGAAGACCGCGGCGGTGCGCATGTACTACGGCGGCTGGTCCGCATCGACCGGCGAAGCGGACTGGGCACTGCGTCCGCTGCTGACCACCGATGCATGGCCGCCGGTGTTTTACAACACGGCGTATTACTCGAACGCCGATGTGGACAAGGACGTCTCGAATGCCTTGCTGACCACGGACGCTGGGAAACGGCAGCAGCTCTATGCGGATGCGCAGCAGCGCATCTGGAAGGATGCGCCGTGGATCTTCCTGACCACGGACCGCACCCTGGCAGCCGAGAGCAAGAAGCTGAGCGGCTTTTATGTGATGCCGGACGGCTCGTTCAACTTCAGCGACGTCGACCTCGCGCAGTAAGTCGTTTCGTATCTCCCACCGAAGCGCGGACGGCTTGTCCGATCCGCGCTGACCATGCGGGTTCATCATGCTCGTCTATATCGCCAAACGACTGCTGGGCACCCTTCCGACGCTGGTGCTCGTGACGATCGCCGTCTTCATGTTCGTTCACGTGCTGCCCGGCGACCCGGCGCGCCTTGCCGCGGGCGCCGACGCCGACGAGGCCACTGTCGCGCTCGTGCGCCACCAGCTCGGCCTCGATCTGCCGTTGCCCGCGCAATTCGTGCGCTATACGGAACGCATGCTGCATGGCGATCTCGGCGAGTCGCTGCGCACACGGCGCCCGGTATCGCGGGAGATCGCCGATCGTTTCATGCCGACGTTCGTCCTGACGCTGACGAGCATGGCATGGTCGGTGATGTTCGGCCTCGTGGTGGGCGTGACCTCGGCGGTCTGGCGCAATCGTGCGCCCGACGCGATCGGCATGACCCTCGCGGTCTCGGGCATTTCGTTTCCCGCGTTTGCGCTCGGCATGGTGCTGATGCAGATCTTCTCGGTGCAGCTCGGATGGCTGCCATCGATCGGCGGCGGCTCGTGGCGGCACTACATCCTGCCCTCGATCACGCTCGGCGCCGGCGTAGCCGCCGTCATGGCGCGCTTCACGCGTGCCGCCTTCGTCGAAGTGATGCAGGAGGACTACGTGCGCACGGCGCGCGCAAAAGGCCTCTCCGAGTGGATCGTCATCGTCAAGCACACGTTTCGCAATGCGCTGATTCCCGTCGTGACGATGATGGGGCTGCAATTCGGCTTCCTGCTCGGCGGCTCCATCGTCGTCGAGGCGGTGTTCGCCTGGCCCGGCATGGGCAGCCTGCTCGTCGATTCGGTCAACATGCGCGATTACCCCGTCATCCAGGGGCTCATCTTGCTGTTTTCCACCGAATTCATCGTGATCAACATCGTGGTGGATGTGCTGTACGGGCTCATCAACCCGACCATCCACTACGCATGAGGGAGGCCGTGATGAGCGAAATCGAGGCTACCGCGCTGCAACCCGGCGTCGCGCCGCCTGGCCGCGTGCGCACGCCGGCGCGCGAGTTCTGGCGCAAGTTCCGCAAGCAAAGGCTGGCAAAAGGCGCGGGCGCTTTCGTCGTGCTGCTCGTGCTGGTCGCCGTCTTCGCGCCGTGGATCGTGCCTTTCGATCCGGAAAATTATTTCGATTACAACGCGCTGAACGCGGGCCCGTCATGGGCTCACTGGATGGGCGTCGACGCGCTCGGGCGCGACGAATTCAGCCGCATCGTCATGGGCTCGCGCATCTCGCTGGCCGCGGGATTGATATCCGTGGCACTCGGCGCGCTCGGCGGCACGCTCATGGGTCTCATGGCCGGCTATTACGAGGGCTGGTGGGATCGCATCGCAATGCGCATTTCCGATGTCCTGCTCGCGTTCCCCGGTATTTTGCTGGCAATCGGCGTCGTCGCCATTCTCGGTTCGAGCATGGCCAACGTGATCATCGCCGTGGCCGTGTTCAGCGTGCCGGCATTCGCGCGGCTCGTGCGCGCCAGCACGCTGTCGATCAAGCACATGACCTACATCGAAGCGATGCGCAGCATCGGCGCCTCGGATTGGGTGATCGTGTTCCGTCACATTCTTCCCGGCACGATCTCGCCGATCGTCGTCTACGGCACCATGCGCATCGGCACCTCGATCATCACGGCCGCGAGCTTGTCGTTTCTCGGCATGGGCGCCCAACCGCCGACGCCCGAGTGGGGCGCGATGTTGAACGACGCGCGCGCGGATATGCTGCTGGCGCCGCATGTGGCCATTTTTCCGGCGCTCGCGATCTTCCTGACCGTCCTCGCCTTCAATCTGCTGGGCGACGGCCTGCGCGACGCGCTCGACCCGAAACTCGACCGTTGAGCCGACTACGACGGCGAGACAGCGATAAAGAGACTTCCATGCCTTTTCAGCAAGCGCCGGACGTTGTTGCCGGTGACGCCCCTCGGGTGGGTACCCTGCCCTCCGGGCCACTCGACCTCATCAGCGATGTGGCCGGAGTAAAAGTCGGGCACGCCACCATCGCCGAAGGCGAGCGCCAGACCGGCGTGACGGTGGTGATACCGCATGAGCGCGACGAATTCCTCTACAAGGTGCCGGCGGCCGCGACCGTCATCAACGGCTTTGGCAAAAGCGTCGGGCTCGTGCAACTGGAAGAGCTCGGCGTAGTGGAAACGCCGCTGGCATTGACGAATACCTTTTCGGTCGGTGCGATCGCCACCGCGCAGATCGAAACGGCTCTTCGCCGCCATCGGCAAATCGGTCGCGAGTGGCCCACGCTCAATCCGCTCGTGTTCGAATGCAACGACGGTTATTTGAACGATATACAGGCAATGGCCGTGTCGGCCGGGCATTACACCCACGCATGCGCGGCGGCCGCGCCGATGTTCGCGCAGGGATCGGTGGGCGCGGGACGCGGCATGTCGTGCTTCGGATTCAAAGGGGGCATCGGTTCCGCCTCGCGCGTGGCCATGCTTGCCAACGGCGAACGGTACACGCTGGGCGCGCTCGTGCTAGCCAATTTCGGTCGCCTTTGCCATCTGAGCGTTGTAGGACAGCCGCTAGGCCGAACGCTTGCCGCGAACCGTGCCGGCGGCGGCGACGAATTCAGCGAACCGGAAAAAGGCTCGATCATCATGATCGTCGCCACGGATGCCCCGCTCGATACGCGGCAACTGGGGCGCGTAGCGAAGCGCGCCGGAGCCGGGCTCGCGCGCATGGGATCCGTTTATGGACATGGCAGCGGCGACATCGCGCTGGCCTTCAGCACGGCCTACCAGATCCCCCACTTGCCGGACGAGCCCATGCCGTCCGTGCGCATGCTGCACGAGTCGCATATCGACGCGCTCTTCGAAGCATGCGCCGAAGCCGTGGAGCAAGCCATCGTCCACGCGATGTGGCGCGCGGCTTCCGTGACGGGCCGGGATGGCCACGGCCGACGCTCGATCCTGGAAGCGCTGCCCGATTGGCGCAGTATCTTGGACCCGCAACGAAGCGAGGAATGACCGTTGAAGATTCTGATTTCCACCGATATCGAAGGCATCGCGGGCGTAGTCCATAGCGAGCAAACACGCCCGGGCAACGCCGAATACGAACGCGCGCGCATCTGGATGACCGACGAAGCCAACGCCGCGATCCGCGGGGCCTTCGATGGCGGTGCGACGCAAGTCCTCGTCAACGATTCGCACGGCGGCTTTCGCAACCTGCTGCTCGATCGGCTGGACGCACGCGCGCAGACGATCACGGGCAAGCCGCGCTACCTCGGGATGATGGCCGGTGTCGAACAGGACTGCGACGCCGTCTATATGATCGGCTATCACGCGCGCGCGCAAAGCACGGGCGTGCTGGCGCACACGATCAACAGTTTTGCGTTCCGATGCGTGCGCGTGAACGGCATCGAACTGGGCGAGGCTGGCTTGTACGGGGCGCTCGCCGGCGAATTCGGCGTGCCCGTGGCGCTGCTGTCGGGCGACGATGTCTTCCTTGCGGAAACGACATCGACCTTTCCAGGCGCAATCGGCGTGCAAACCAAACGTGCGGCGGGCAACGCGTCTTGCACGAGCCTGGCGCCCGCGCATGCATGCAATAGGGTCTACGAAGCCGCGCGGGCAGCCGTGTCTGCCGCGCGCGATCTCTCGCCGTTCACGATCGCGGCACCGCTCGAATGCGAGCTCGTCGCGCAGACAGCGGGCCTTGCCGACCTGTTCTGTCAGTGGCCCGAGATGCAGCGCATCGATGGCACTGCGCTGCGTTTTCGCGCGGCCAATATGCAATCGATCGTGCGGATGCTGAACTGCCTTTCGGCGATGTCTTTCATGCTGCGCTGATCGCCCGTTGCCGATGCACATGGCTCGTGAACGGACGAAGCGTCACCCGCGGAGTTGAATCCCCTCGCGCGCCCATTGGGCGGCGCGGCAGTTCAATACATCTTTTTCGGCGGCATGGAGCGGCGAATCTGCTTGCGCAGCCGGGACACCGCCGCGGCACGCTTGCGTTTGCGTTCGGTGGTCGGTTTTTCGTAGGCCATCCGTGCACGAAGCTCTTTGATCAGGCCCGTGTTTTCAATGCTCCGGCGAAAACGCCGCAGCGCCACTTCCATGGGTTCGTTCGGTTTGGGAATGACGGTAGTCAATATTGCTCCTGGTTTGCGATCCGGGCAGCGAGCGCAACGCATATTCGAATGCATCCGCCGACCGCTGAGCGCGCGTGGATCGTTTAAAGGTCACCGACGGATGCGCCTTCCACCCTTCCGTCGATGATGTCTTCGCCGTGTCGATACGCGGCACGGCGTGCCGTGCCGAAAGAGACGAATGCCTGCTGCTGGTCCATTTTAAAGACCCTTCCGGCGCCACTTCGATCCCCGGCCCGGCAGACGCGAATGGCGATGTCGTAGCCCTCCGCATATCGCGAGTGACCGTCGAACCGTTCGAATTTGCGCGAGAACACGAGGGGATAGAGATCGTATCCCTTATAAGAGCGAAGCTGTGTCGCCAACATGATGATTTCCCGACAGGAGGTGCACTATACACGGACCGCGCTATTCGCTGTCCCAGACGGTTTTGTCGGGATCGCACGCATCGATCAACTGCTCCGCATACGCGATGGAAGCCCGCCGCGCGTCGCCGGCATTTTCGAACGGCCTTTTGACCGTCAGCCGGAAGACGCGGCTGCGCGCAGCCGCGCCAGCGTCCTCCATCTCCTGAATACGAACGGCGGCATCGAAGCCTTCGTCGTAGTTGTGAGCGAATCCAGGCTTGGCTGCCTGATGCGGAAAGACCAGAGGGTAAAGCTCCAACCCTCGGTATGAATGAAAACCGGTGCTCATGGGGTAACCCCAGCGCCGCACGGGTGCGGCAAGATATCGACAGAAAAACGGCCAGCCAAGGACTGTACCGCGGAAGCAAGCTTGCCTTATGCCTGGCGTTCAGGGGCACGGGGTGCCCTGGCGGAGGAATCGCGACGTGCGCGGGAAGCGGGCGCTCGAATCGAGCGAGCTACCCTATGTTACGCGTTTTTGCGCCCTCTCACAGAGAAAGTTTCGTTCACTGGCGTTCAAGACGCCTCCCGAAGTGCCCGCCATACTGGCTTCTCACCGAAAACGAAGGGGGCAAACATGCTGCAAGGCTATTCGATTCCGCTCACACCAAACGGAACGTCATCGCTTGCACCGCACCCGCCGTGGCACTACGCCGGCGAGTGTCTTGCCGTCGAATTCGCGGCCGACAGCGACGCCCTCGCCGCCTATCTGCCGCGGGGGTTGACTCCAGCGACAGGCGAGCGCGCCGGCCGCTGCACCGTGTTTTTCTGCGAATGGCAATTCGCCACCGATGCAGGCCACGAGTATCTCGACCCGGTCGCAAGTCAATACAAGGAGACGATCCTGCTCGTCGCCTGCGAGCGCAAAGGCTCGCCCGCCTCCTACTGTCCGTACATCTGGGTCGACCAGGATCTGGCCCTCATGCGCGGTCTCGTTCAAGGCTGGCCGAAACAGTTCGGACACACGGCCATCACACGCAGCTATGGCGTGCATTCCCCGGCATCGCCGAGTCCGTCGGCAGGCGGCCGGTTCGCCGCCTCGCTCGCCTATCGAGATCGCCGCGTGTTCGATGCACGCGTCACGCTGGACGGCCCCACCGAGCGCCTGCCGGAGCCCGGCTTTGCGTCGACCTTCAACGTGCGCCACTTTCCGCGCCTCACCGCCGGCTACCATGACGCGCCCGCCGTACACGAGCTCACGCAACTGCGTGCGCGCAACGTCTCGATCGATCGATTGCAGAGCGGGCGGGCCGAGCTCGAGCTGAGCGCGCATCCGTCGCTCGAGCTCGATGCGTTTCGCCCACTGAGCGTCGGCAACGGTTTTCGGATGATCGTCTCACTGACCATCGACGATCTCGTCGTCGCCGAGAATTACCTCGCTGACCAGCGATGAATCCCGCATATCGGTCGATGACCGGGCGCGTGCCCTCGCCGCCGATCAGCCGCTACCATATCGGCTGATCGGCGATCGAGGAGCGTGTCATGACCGTCTCGCGCTTTACCTGGTATTGCGGCACCGAACTGCCGGGCGAAATCATGGCTGCCGCCCTCGAGGATTACCGGTTCGAGCCGCATTTTCACGATGCCTGGTCGATCGGCGCGATCGCCGACGGCGCGTGCGCGTTTTCGTGCTTAGGCGCGCAATGGGTCGCCCGGCGCGGCGACGTCGTCGTGATTGCGCCGCGCGTCGTTCATACTGGCGGAACCGCGAAAGCAGGGCTGAAATACGGCATGACCTACATCGATCCGGCCTGGTTCGACCAGCACGCCGCGCTCGTGCATCGCGACGGCGTCGGTTTCGAACAGATCGTCATTCGCGACGAGGCGCTGTGCGAGCAATGGGTCGCGGCGCTGACCGCCTCCGAACTCTCGTCGCAGGAACGCGCACTCGCGCTCAGTACGGCGCTATTGGCGCTGCTCACCCGGCATGGCGTACCGGCGGCGCATGCGGGCGATGCCACGCGCGCGCGCGAACGTGTGCGGGCAAGCCGCCGACAACCCCGCCATGAGCCGGTTGCGCACCACCGACGCGACCGACCGGGCGAGCGAGGAGCTGCGCCGCCAGCTCACGGCGGACACGCCCGTGAAGGCCGACGTGACGGCCACGGCGCGCCGCTGGGGCGTGCACCGCACGACCCTCGTCAAGCACTTTACCCGGCGCTACGGACTGCCGCCCGATGCCTGGCTGCGCAACTGGCGCATCGCCCGCGCGAAGGCCTTGATGATGCGCGGTGCACCGCTCGCCGATATCGCCGCCCAAATGGGCTTCGCCGATCAGGCCCATTTGACGCGGGTCTTCAAACGTATTCATGGAAGCGCGCCCGGGACGCTTCGCAAAGCGCTTGCGCAAGAGCCGGCGCGCTGACGGCAGGCGAGCCGCTCGCTGACGGCCCGAGCCGCTTACCGAACGAATAGAGCGAATGCACGCACGCGGACGCGGGATTGCGGCCACGACCGTCAGGCTGGCGTAAAATACGCGCTTTCCCGAACAAGCCCACCGACATGACCCTCGCCTCCACACCCGAGATCATCGCCGAACTGAAGGCCGGCCGCATGGTGATCCTCGTCGACGAAGAGGATCGCGAAAACGAGGGCGACCTCGTCCTTGCCGCCGATTTCGTCACACCGGAAGCGATCAACTTCATGGCCCGCTACGGTCGCGGCCTCGTCTGCCTGACCCTGACGCAGGAGCGCTGCAAGCAGCTGCACCTGCCGCTCATGACCTACCGCAACGGTACGCAGTACGGCACGGCATTCACGGTCAGCATCGAAGCGGCCGAGGGCGTCACAACGGGCATTTCCGCAGCCGACCGTGCACGCACGGTCGCGGCGGCCGTCGCACGCGATGCCCGTCCCGAGCACATCGTCCAGCCCGGCCATGTGTTCCCGATCATGGCGCAGCCGGGCGGCGTGCTCGTGCGCGCCGGGCATACCGAGGCCGGCTGCGACCTCGCGGCGCTCGCCGGGCTGACACCGGCCGCCGTGATCTGCGAGGTCATCAAGGACGACGGCACGATGGCACGCCTGCCCGATCTGCTCGAATTCGGCGCGCAGCACGGCCTGAAGACGGGCACGATCGCCGATCTGATCCACTACCGCAGCCGCACCGAATCGATCGTCACGCGCGTTGCCGAGCGCACGATGCAAACGGCGCACGGTGCGTTTCGTGCCGTCCTTTATCAGGACCACCCGAGCGGCTCGCCGCATCTCGCGCTCGTGCGTGGGACACCGTCGCCCGAACGCGACACGCTCGTTCGCGTGCACGAGCCGCTGTCGGTGCTCGATCTGCTCGAAGTAGGCAGCTCGACGCACTCGTGGACGCTCGACGCAGCCATGAAAGAAATCGCCTCGCGCGATCTCGGCGTCATCGTCATGCTCAATTGCGGCGACTCCAAGGACCATCTGGTCGACGTCTTCAAGGCCTTCGACGAAAAGGAGAAGGCCGAGCAGTTGAAGCGCCGCCCCGTCGATTTCAAGACCTATGGCGTCGGCGCACAGATCCTGCGCGAGCTCGGCGTAGGCAAGATGCAGGTGCTGTCGAATCCGCGGCGCCTCGGCAGCATGTCCGGCTACGGCCTCGAAGTCACCGGTTTCGTGCCGATGCCGGGCGCCGCCGCGACGAAAAGCGCATAATCGGCCGTCGCCGCATCGGTTGCGACTCGCCCCCTTTCTCTTCTCACGGACAACCCCATGGAAATCGGACAATACCAACCGAATCTCGACGGCGACGGCCTGCGAATCGGCATCGTCCAGTCGCGTTTCAACGAACCGGTCTGCAACGGGCTCGTCGACGCCTGCATCGAAGAGCTCGAACGGCTCGGCGTGACGGGCGAAGACGTGCTGCTCGTCACGGTGCCGGGCGCGCTCGAAATCCCGCTCGCGCTGCAAAAGCTTGCCGAGAGCGGCCAGTTCGACGCGCTCATCGCGCTCGGCGCCGTCATTCGCGGCGAAACCTATCACTTCGAACTCGTTTCGAATGAAAGCGGCGCCGGCATCACGCGCATTGCGCTCGACTTCGGCATTCCCGTCGCCAACGCGGTGCTCACCACCGATAGCGACGACCAGGCCGTTGCGCGCATGACCGAGAAGGGCCGGGACGCGGCGCGCGTCGCAATCGAAATGGCGAATTTGTCGGTCGCGCTCGAGCAACTGAGCGGCGACGATGAAGACGAAGACGAGGAAGAAGAGGACGAGGCATGAAGAGTGCACGACGCCGCTCCCGTGAACTGGCCACGCAGGGGTTGTATCAGTGGCTGCTGTCGGGTGCCGCCGCCGGTGAGATCGATGCCCAGTTGCGCGGCGCGCAAGGGTTCGACAAGGCAGACAAGGAGCATCTCGACGCGCTGCTGCATGGCGTGATCCGGGACGCCGCCGATCTGTCGGCCGACCTCGCGCCGTGTCTCGATCGACCGATCGAACAGCTCTCCCCCGTGGAGCGCGCCGTGCTGCTCGTCGCCGCTTACGAGTTCAAGTGCCACCCCGACATCCCCTACCGTGTCGTCATCAACGAAGCAGTCGAGCTCGCCAAGACGTTCGGCGGCGTGGATGGCTACAAGTATGTGAACGGCGTGCTCGACAAGCTCGCGCTCACGCTGCGCCCCGGCGAAGCGCAGGCAAGCCGCGGCAGCCACTGATCGGGCGCGCCCGCGCCGACGCAGCCAACGGCCGCGCCCGTGCCCGTGCATCGCGGCGCGGGCCGCCCCCTCTCCTACTGAAATCGAACGCGCATCAGCATGACCGTCGCCACCGAACCGCTCGTCAAGCTCGCTTCGCGAGTCGACGCGATCGCCCCGTTCTACGTCATGGAGCTCGCCAAGCAAGCCGCGCAGCTCGAGCGCGCGGGGCGCGACATTATTCATATGGGCATCGGCGAGCCCGACTTCACGGCGCCCGAGCCTGTCATCGAGGCCGCCGCGCAGGCACTGCGGCGCGGCGTGACGAAGTACACCGGCGCGCTGGGCATCACCCCGCTGCGCGAAGCGATTTCCGATTACTACGCGCGCGTTTATGGCGTCTCGATCGATCCGGGTCGCATCATCCTGACGGCCGGTGCATCGGCGGCTTTGCTGCTCGCCTGCGCGGCGCTCGTCGATCGCGACGACGAAGTCCTGATGCCCGACCCATCGTATCCGTGCAACCGGCATTTCGTGGCAGCGACGGAAGGCAAACCGGTTCTCGTGCCGAGCGGCCCCGAGGCGCGCTTCCAGTTGAGCGCAAGCGATATCGAAACGCACTGGGGCCCACGTACGCGCGGCGTGCTGCTCGCTTCGCCATCGAATCCCACCGGCACGTCGATCGCTCCGGCCGAACTCGAGCGCATCGTCCATGCCGTACGCGCGCGTGGCGGCTTTACGATCGTCGATGAGATTTATCAGGGGCTGTGGTACGACGCGCGTCCCGTGTCGGCGCTCTCGTTTGGCGACGATGTGGTCACGGTCAACAGCTTTTCGAAGTACTTCAACATGACCGGCTGGCGGCTCGGTTGGCTGGTCGTGCCGCCCTCGATGATCGATGCTTTCGAAAAGCTCGCGCAGAACCTCTTCATCTGCGCGTCGGCGCTCGCGCAGCACGCGGCGCTGGCCTGTTTCGAACCCGAAACGATCGCGATCTACGAAGGCCGCCGGCTCGAATTCAAGCGGCGCCGCGATTTTGTCGTACCGGCGCTGAGCTCGCTCGGCTTTTCGGTGCCCGTCGTTCCCGACGGCGCGTTTTATGTCTATGCGGACTGCCGCGGCGTGCCGCACCCCGCGGCCGGCGACAGCGCCGAGCTCGCGAAGGCCATGCTGCACGATGCGGGCGTCGCGCTCGTCCCCGGGCTCGATTTCGGCGTTCACGCACCGCGCAACTATATTCGTCTGTCGTATGCGACGGCCTATCCGCTCATCGAGGAAGCCGTCGCCCGGCTGGGCCGGCTGTTCGGCCGGTCAGTCTAGTAAGACTGAACAGCCCCCCGCCGCAGCCCGCGGCGATCGCCCACAAAAAAAAGCACCCGGCCGGGTGCTTTTTTTGTATCGGGCTCGCGTACGGCGTGGCTTACGCGCCAAGCTCCGAGCCGCCGCTCCCATGCTGCGTGTCGGCGTTGCCATCGCTGCCCGTATCGCTGTCGCTGCGGACGGGCGCCGTGCTCTTGACCGTGGCAGCCGCGGGATGATTGCTGTTCAGCGCGACCTGCACGCGCTTGTTCGAGGCGACCACGGCACGCTGCGGTTGAGGCTGCGGCGCCTGCGGCGCGTTGATGGGTACCGAGCGCCCGCGCGCGACGTCGCGCAATCGCGCCCGCTCCGCCATCACTTTTGCACCGTAGCCGCCATCGTCAGGCGACGTGGAACCGACATAGAAGCGCAAACCCTCGGCAAGCGAGCCGCCGCGCGCGATGCAGTCCTTCAGCACGAGTGCGCCCACCGTGATATTGGCGAGCGGCTCGAGTGCCGCCGTCGTCCCCCCGAAATACTCGAACTTGTCGGAGTGGACCTTCGCCATCACCTGCATGAGGCCTTGTGCGCCTACTCCGCTTTCCGCGTAGGGATTGAAGCCCGATTCGATCGCCATGACCGCGAGCAGCAAGAGCGGATCGAGGCCGACCTGGCGGCCCGTTTCGAACGCCGCTTTCACGAGCTCGGAGACCGGTTCCTGTGCGACGTGATAACGGCGTGCCAGATACGAGGCGACGAGCGCCTGCTCGCGCACCGAGACGAGAACACGGTCGTCGCGCGCCTCCGCGGCCACGCGCTGCGAGGAAATCGTCTTCGCGAGCAGATCGACGCTCGTCGGGGTGCGTGCATCGAGCGAGGTTGCGCTGCTTGCGACACTGAGCCCGCTCCCGCCGCTGCCATCGAAAGCACCGTCATAGCGCGCGTTGTCGGCGTTGACCGGGTTGGCACTGAGCGTCTCGTCGCGGGACGCGGCATGGGCCGGCGCGAACGGCGGCAGGGGATGGCCGCTCAACAGACGCGCGGGGCCGGCCTGGACGGCGGCCGTCAGCACCGGCATCAGCTTGGCTGCGAGCGTCCCACGCACCGTCGGCAACAGCCACAACGCGAGCGCCACCGCCACGGCGCACGCGCCGACGATGCTGAACAGATGGTGGCTGACACGCGTTCCACGGCGCAACGCTGCCCGCACGAGCGGGGCGAAGCGAACCTCGGGACGCCACGATAACCAAGTATTCATTCAGTTCTCCCATTGGGCATGGCCTCGCGAGGGGTACTGCGGCGCATGGAGCGCATATCGCGAAAGCCAAGGCGTGCACGGCCTTGGTTGGGACCGCGGCGACGCCGGGATACGGCACGGTACCGTCGAATACGGTACCGGACCGTGTGGAGAGCCACATCGGAGCAAAAGGACCGTCGGCATGCCCCGAAGGCATGCACGCGGTGGCTCTCACACGCAAACGCCAGCGGCACGAAGCGCTGGCAAGAACAACCATCGGACCGGGCACCGTGCAAGGCGGCGAGCGGTGACGCGGTGCGTCAATGACCGGGATATAGAACTCGAATCGCATTGGCCCAGCAGCCAATGCCGACGGATTCTAGCAGGCTTTTATAGATCGTCAATGCTACAAATTCTCAAATTCATAACTAAATGTAATTAAAGAAAGGCTCCAAACGGCCGAAAACTATGCCTCACGCGCGTTTCGGGCCGGTTGTGAAAACGCTTTCGACGACGCGATTCCGCCCTCGACGAGTACAATCGCAGGCCATCCGGCCCCCCGCGGTAGCGGGGAACGGCCCTCTTTCAAAGCGCCGCGCATCGGCCGCCGCCTGACCGTAATCCATGAAATACAAAGACTTGCGTGATTTTGTCGAGCGCCTGGAAGCAACGGGCGAACTGCGGCGCATCAATCATCCTGTGTCGCCTGTCCTCGAAATGACCGAGCTCGCCGATCGCGTGTTGCGCGCGGGCGGCCCGGCACTGCTTTTCGACGCGCCGACCGGCTACCGGTTTCCCGTACTCGCGAACCTCTTCGGCACGACGCGGCGCATCGCGCTCGGCATGGGTATCGATAGCGCCGGCGCGGCCAGCGACGGTGCCGCGCTGGAGTCGCTGCGCGATATCGGCCGACTCCTGTCCGCATTGAAGGAGCCGGAGCCCCCCAAGGGGCTGAAAGACGCCGGCAAGCTGATCTCGCTCGCCAAGGCGGTCTGGGACATGGCACCGAAGACGGTGAGCTCGCCGCCGTGCCAGGAGATCGTCTGGGAGGGCAACGACGTAGATCTCGCGAAGCTGCCGATCCAGACCTGCTGGCCCGGCGATGCGGCGCCGCTCGTCACGTGGGGCCTGACGGTCACGCGAGGACCCAACAAGGCCCGGCAAAACCTCGGCATCTACCGACAACAGCTGATCGGCCGCAACAAGCTCATCATGCGCTGGCTCGCGCATCGCGGCGGCGCGCTGGACTTCCGCGAGTTCGCGCTCAAGCACCCCGGCCAGCCCTACCCGGTCGCCGTCGTGCTGGGCGCCGATCCGGCGACGATCCTCGGAGCGGTCACGCCTGTGCCCGACACGCTCTCCGAGTACCAGTTCGCCGGACTGCTGCGCGGCGGGCGCACCGAACTCGCCAAGTGCCTCACGCCCGGCGTGGACACATTGCAGGTACCCGCACGCGCGGAGATCGTGCTCGAAGGGTTCATTCATCCGCAGGCCGACGACGCCACGGCCGTCCCGCCCGGCGCTCCCGCGCGCCCGTCGCGCGGCCCCGCCGCGGCCTATGAACATGCGCTGGAGGGGCCCTACGGCGACCATACCGGCTACTACAACGAGCAGGAGTGGTTCCCTGTCTTCACCGTCGAGCGCATCACGATGCGCCGCGACGCGATTTACCATTCGACCTACACCGGAAAACCGCCCGACGAGCCCGCCATGCTCGGCGTCGCGCTGAACGAAGTGTTCGTCCCGTTGCTGCAAAAGCAGTTTCCCGAGATCACGGACTTCTACCTGCCGCCCGAAGGATGCAGCTATCGGATGGCCATCGTGCAGATGAAGAAGAGCTACGCCGGGCACGCGAAGCGCGTCATGTTCGGCGTCTGGAGTTTTCTGCGGCAGTTCATGTACACGAAGTTCATCGTGGTCGTCGACGACGATGTCGACGTGCGTGACTGGAAAGAAGTGATATGGGCCGTTACGACACGGGTCGACCCCGCGCGCGATACGCTGCTCGTCGAACGTACCCCCATCGACTATCTCGATTTCGCGTCGCCCGTGGCCGGTCTCGGCTCGAAGATGGGTATCGACGCAACCAATAAATGGCCGGGCGAAACCGATCGCGAATGGGGACGTCCCATCTCGATGGATCCGGCCGTGAAAGCACGCGTCGATACGCTGTGGGACCAGCTTGGCTTCGGCCGTTGATATTGCCGGCAAACGAACGCACGGCAAAACTGCTATGTACTCCCATTCCGCATCGATGCTGTCAAACGGCTTTTTTCTGTCTTTATCGCTGTGCCTCGACATCGGGCTCGTCAACGTCGCGATGCTTTCGCTGACGTTGCGGCACGGCTTCAAATCGGGGTTCTGGCTCGGGCTGGGGTCCTGCTTCGGCGATCTGGCCTATGCGACGCTCGCTCTCGCAGGGATGACCGCGCTGTTGCGCTTCGAAGCCGTCCGCTGGATCGTCTGGCTCGGCGGCGCCGCCATGCTGCTCTACCTGACCGGGAAGATGGCGCGCGAAGCGCTCGGGAGTTGCGCGGTCGTAGCGGACTCGACGGCGGCACATGCAGACGCGTCGTCCGCTCCGGCGCGTGGGTTCGTGCGCGGTGCCATGCTCGCCCTCTCCTCGCCTTCGGCCATCGTCTGGTTCGCCGCGGTGGGCGGTGCGCTGATCGCGCGGGCCGGCGCGACCGATGCGCGCGCGGCTTCCGTGTTTCTCGGCGGATTTTTTCTCGGCGGACTCGCCTGGACACTTTTTCTGTGCGTACTGGCCAGCCACGGACGCAAGCGCGCCGGCTCGGGCCTCTTACGCGCCTGCCACATCGTTTCCGCGCTGCTGTTCGCTTATTTGTCCTATAGCGTCATCGTGGACGGATACCGGGACCTCATCGTGCATATCGCGCGAACGGCGTGACGCATTCGCGCGGCGGACAATAAAAAACGGCGCAACACCGCGGCAAAGCCTGTGTTGCGCCGCTTTTACGGCACCTGCGTCAGCGCGAACGCACCGGCGCGGGGAACGCGATCAATAGCCCCAGGGGCGGCCCCGATAGCCTCGATGGTGGTGGTGCCATGGGCGGCCGTAATAACCGCCGACATAAGCCGGCGGCCCATAGACGACGGGCGGCGGCGCGTAGTAAACCGGCGGCGGCGCATAGTAAACCGGCGGCGGCGGCGAATAGACTGGATAGGCCGGCGCAATCGGGAAACCAATTCCGACGCCGACCGACACGTGTGCCTGCGCCGTGGCGGCGAACCCCACGCCAGCCGCAGCCACTGCTATCAACGCAACGAGCTTTTTCATTTCTATTCCTTTGCGGTGCAGGTGCGGCGCCCACAACGGCGCACGACTGACCCATGCACTGACATGTCAAATGTATAGAAAAAGCGTCGCACACACCGTGTGC
>NZ_JBMRBK010000004.1:0-118003 GCF_057351765.1 Trinickia sp.
GGATTGAAAATCCGCGTGTCGGTGGTTCGATTCCGCCCCAGGCCACCAGCAGTATCGAACCCCAAGAACCGAAAGGTCCTTGGGGTTTTTCTCATGGCATCGGCCCGGCATCCGTATGCGTCATGGCGGGTACTGCGTATAAGCGCCACGGCGCCTGTCCCCAAAAGCCGAGGCATATACTGCACGGGTGGCGCTGCGCGAGCGTTCGCGCCCATCCTGGTTCACGGAGTTTCTAACGGTGGTTCAGACAGACGCTAAGAACGGCGCGCTCGTGTTGTTTTCGGGCGGGCAGGATTCGGCCACGTGTCTCGCGTGGGCCCTCGATCGCTACGACACCGTGGAGACGATCGGCTTCGATTACGGCCAGCGCCATCGCGTCGAGCTCGAATGCCGCGAGGGTGTGCGCGAGCAGCTTTCGCGCGCATTTCCTGCGTGGGCCGAACGTCTGGGCGAAGACCATACGGTCGATCTGTCGGTGCTCGGCGCGATCAGCGATACGGCCATGACGCGCGAAATCGAGATCGAGGCGGCGGCGAATGGGCTGCCGAACACTTTCGTCCCCGGACGCAATCTGATGTTCATGACGATTGCGGCGGCGATCGCTTACCGGCGCGGGCTGCGAGTACTCGTCGGCGGCATGTGCGAAACCGATTTTTCGGGCTATCCCGATTGCCGCGACGATACGATGAAGGCGCTGCAAGTCACGCTCAATCTCGGTATGGCGAGCCGGTTCGTGCTGGAGACGCCGCTCATGTGGCTCGACAAGGCCGATACATGGCGGCTCGCCGAATCGCTCGGCGGCCACGCGCTCGTCGAGTTGATCCGCGTGGAGACCCACACCTGCTACGTCGGCGAGCGCTCCGAGTTGCACGATTGGGGTTTCGGCTGCGGCGAATGTCCGGCATGCCGCCTGCGAAAGCGCGGTTACGAGGCGTTTCGCGCGGGCGAAAAAGTGACGCAGGCGCCGACGTAGCGACGTAGCGGCGGCTCGGCGATATCGGTACGGGCGCTCGTTCATTCGCCGCCCGGCCCATCGAGATGGACAGAAAGAAATCATGACGTACGCGGTCAAGGAAATTTTTTACACGCTGCAGGGCGAAGGCGCGAACGCTGGCCGGCCTGCCGTGTTTTGCCGATTCGCCGGCTGCAACCTATGGTCGGGTCGGGAAGAAGATCGCGCGCAAGCCGTCTGCCGTTTTTGCGATACGGATTTTGTCGGTACCGACGGCGAAAATGGCGGCAAATATCGGGACGCGGCTGCCCTCGTCGAGAAGATCGCATCGCTGTGGCCGGACGGCGAGGCTCACCGCTTCGTCGTCTGCACGGGCGGCGAACCGATGCTGCAGATCGATGCGGCCTTCGTGGATGCGCTGCACGCGGCGGACTTCGAGGTCGCCATCGAAACGAACGGAACGCTGCCCGTGCTCGAATCGATCGATTGGGTATGCGTGAGCCCCAAAGCGGACGCACCGCTCGTCGTGACGAAAGGCAATGAGTTGAAGGTCGTGATTCCTCAGGACAATCAGCGCCTCGCGGAGTACGCTTTGCTCGATTTCGAGCATTTCCTCGTGCAACCGATGGACGGGCCGGCGCGCGACCTCAATACGCGGCTCGCGATCGACTGGTGCAAGCGGCATCCGTTGTGGCGGCTGTCGATGCAAACCCATAAGTATTTGAATATTCCCTGAGCCTCTCGTGCTGACGATTACCCGAAAACTTGAGTTCGATGCGGGGCACCGCATCCCCGACCACCGCAGCCAATGCCGCAACCTGCACGGGCATCGCTACGTGCTGGAGATCACGCTGCAAGGCGATATCGTGGAGACGGAAGGCGCGCCGGATCGCGGCATGGTGATGGATTTCGCCGATGTGAAATCGCTGGCCATGGAGCATCTCGTCAATCGCTGGGATCACGCGTTTCTCGTCTACGCCGGGGATACGCCGGTGCGGACGTTTCTCGACTCGATGCCCGGGCATAAGACCGTCGTACTCGATCGGATACCGACCGTCGAGAATCTCGCAGCGATCGCCTTCGAGACGCTGGCCGCGGTCTATGACGCGCACTATGGCGTCAATTTGCGGCTCGCGCGTGTGCGGCTCTTCGAAACGCCGAACTGCTGGGCCGATTTCGCTCGCGGCGCTTGAAAGGCCCCGTTCGCCGGCCTGCCGTCAGCGTGAACAGCCCCGGCTCGATTGTCACGGTATGATCGTGAGAGCCGGTTGGCGCGAGGAGGCGCACGATGAGCCCATTCACGAATCCCCTCAAAGCGTTGGCGATGCTCGCGTTGGGCCTCGCTGCGGCGGGTCCCGGCGAATTCGCGCTCGCCCAGGGCGTCTCGCCGTTAGCGGGGGTACCCCAGGCCGCGGCCGATGCCGAGACGCAAAGCGCGGTTGCAGACTACAACGCCGGCGCTTTCGAGGCCGCGCTCAAAGGTTTTCGCCACGCGGCCGAGCATGGCAGCCGGCTGGCCCAGTTCGACTACGCGATGATGCTGCTCAACGGCGAAGGGGGGCCGGCGAACGTCGACGAAGGGCGCAAGTGGTTGCGCAAAGCCGCCGACGCGAACATGTCGCATGCGCAGTATGTCTACGGCAGGATGTACGACGATGGCGAGTTCGTCGCGCGGGATCCCGCCGAAGCACACCGGTGGTTCTTGAAAGCCGCGCGGCAAGGCCACGTGCAAGCGCAGCTATCGCTCGCCAATCAGTTCCTCGACGGGCGCGGCACCCCGCGCGATAACCAGCAAGCGTTCTATTGGTACAAAAAGGCCGCGGAGGGCGGCGACGCCACTGCGCAATATGTCGCGGGCTCGTTTTACGAGCGCGGCGGGGACGGTGTGACGCGCAATCTCAATATCGCCCGTGCCTACTACGCGGCTGCGGCGGCACAGGGCGATCCGGCGGCGCGGCTCAAATTCAGGGAGCTGAGCCTCGAGTTGCAACGCGAGGCGAAGAGCCCGCCCAAATCGAACTGAGCGCCGCCCGGCGGTTCAGCTTTTCATCAGCCGCTTATGTCGCCCGACGCTCATGATGAGGCCCACGGCGATACCAAGCGTCGTCAGCGCGGTACCGCCGTAGCTCATGAACGGCAATGGCACGCCCACGACGGGCAGGACCCCGCTCACCATGCCGATATTGACGAACGCATAGGTGAAAAACGCCATCGTCAGCGAACCGGCCAGCAATCGCCCGAACAACGTGGCGCCATTGGCGGCGATGAACAGGCCGCGCGCGATCAACGCCGTATAGAGCAATAGCAGCACCACTTCGCCGAGCAGCCCGAATTCCTCGGCAAAAACGGCGAAGATGAAGTCGGTATGTTTTTCGGGGATGAAGTCGAGATGCGCCTGCGTGCCCTTTAGCCAGCCCTTGCCGAGCGGTCCGCCCGAACCGATCGCTATCACCGCCTGGATCGTATGGAAGCCCTTGCCCAGCGGGTCGGATGTCGGATCGAGCAGCGTGCAGATGCGGTGCTTCTGGTAATCGTGCATGAGCGGCCATTGCACTTCGGGCTGACAGATCCGATCCTGAAAAATGGCGACCGAGCTCGCGCCGATGACCACCGCGATCAGCACCGGCGCGATCAATTTGAACGAGAGTCCCGCAAAGTAAATGACGAAGAAGCCGGCCGCGAACACGAGCATCGCCGTGCCGAGATCGGGCTGCTTGGCGATCAGACCGACAGGCAGCAGCAACAAGGCGAAACCGACGATGAAGTCGTACCAGCGCAGGCCGGCTTCGCGTTTTTGGTAATACCAGGCCAGCATCAGCGGCGTCGCGATTTTGAGGATCTCGGACGGTTGGATGACGACACCGACGTTGATCCACCGTTTGGCGCCCTTTTTCGTGATGCCGAAGACCGCTACGCCCACGAGCAGCGCGATACCGAACGTGTAGAGCGGCACGGCGAAGCGCATGAGGGTGGTCGGCGGCACGGTGGCGAGCACCCACATCAGCAAGAACGTGAGCACGATGTTGCGCATTTGATCTTCCACGCGCCCGGGAACGTCGAGGCTCGCGCTGTATAGCGTGACGATACCGACGCAAAGCAGCAGAAAGACAGTCAGCGCGAGCGGGCGGTCGAAGCCGATGAACATGCTCTTGAGCCGTTCGAGCCAGACCCGTTTATCGAAGTTCAAGTGGCCCTCCGTTAATCGTCGGCGCCGGCCGAAGCCGGCCTCGCGCTCGCCGTGCCCGATGTCCGCACCGCGCGATTGTCGCGCGCCGGCGCCAGAGCCTCGTCGGATACGGTGTGCGGCTTGGGCGGTGTCGGCGCGGGCTGTGGTGCGGGCTGTGGTGCGGCCGCCGACGGTGCCGGCGCCGCGGCTGCCGAGGCCGGAACCTCGGGCAGCGGCAGCGGCTTGAAGCCCGGTGCCACTGTGACCGGTGTGGCCGCGCTTGCAGGCTGGGCCGCGGGTTGCCCGATTGCCGGCTCCGACGCCGCCTGCGTGGCCGAGGCCGCGGTCGCGACGGCGGCTTGCAGCACACCGGGCTTGTTACGTTGAAGCAGATAGTAGTCGAGCACGCTGCGCACGATCGGCGCGGCGACGCTCGCCCCCCAGCCGCCGTTTTCGACGATGAGCGCAACGGCGATTTGAGGATGGTCGGCCGGCGCAAACGCGATGAAAAGCGAATGGTCGCGCAAATGCTCGGCCAGCGCGCCGCCATGATATTTCTGGCCCTGCAACGAAAACACCTGCGCCGTCCCAGTCTTGCCGCCGACGACATAGGGCGCATTGCGGAAAACCTGATAGGCGGTGCCGGACGGATTGCTCGTGACGGCAACCATCGCCCGTTTCACGAGATCGAGATCGGCTTGGGTGACCGTGGTGATGCGTCCGCTTTCATGCGGCACCGTGAGGCGCATCTGATGCGTGATCGGGTTCTCGATTTCCTTGACGAGGTGCGGCCGCATGACGACGCCGTCGTTGGCGAGCGTCGCCGTGGCGTGCGCGAGCTGCAGCATCGTGAACGAGTTATAGCCCTGGCCGATCCCGAGGCTGATCGTTTCGCCTTCGTACCAGCGCTGCTGTTCGGGCTTGCGATACGCCTTTTTCTTCCAGTCCGTCGAAGGCAGAATGCCGCGCGCCTCGCCCGCGATGTCGATGCCCGTGATCTGGCCGAAACCCCAGGGTTTCATGAAGTTGGCGATCGCGTTGACGCCGAGATCGTGCGCGAGCATGTAGAAATAGGTGTCGTTCGACACCATGATGGCGCGGTTCATGTCGATCCAGCCCTGGCCCTGCGGCACGTCGTTGCGGAACGTGTGGCCAGCGAACGTATAAAAGCCCGGATCGTGGAATCCCCATTCGGGCGTCCGCTTTTTCAGCGCGAGCGCGGCCAGCGCCATGAACGGCTTGTAAGTCGAGCCCGGCGGATAGGCGCTGTGAAGCGGCCGATTCAAAAGCGGATGGTCCGGCGAGTTGTTCAGCGCATCCCAGGTCGGCTGATCGATGCCGTCGACGAACGCGTTCGGGTCGAAACTCGGCGCTGACACGAACGCGAGCACGTCACCCGTCGCGGGCTCGATGGCCACGAGCGCCCCGCGCCTTCCCGCAAACGCCTGCTCGGCCACTTGCTGCAGCCCGATGTCGAGCGACAGCACGAGATTATTGCCCGGCGTGGCCTGCGTGCGCGACAGCGTGCGCACCGGGCGGCCGCCGGCCGTGACCTCCACTTCCTCGAAACCCGTCAGGCCGTGCAGCTCTGTTTCGTAGCTTTGCTCGACGCCGATCTTGCCGATGTAGTCGGTGCCCTTGTAGTTGTTCGCGTCGAGCCGCGGATCGTAATGATCCGGGTCGCTGTCGTTTTGCTCGCTGGCCGCGTCGATGCGCTCCTGATCGCGCTGCGAGATCCGCCCGATATAGCCGATTACGTGTGCCGCCGTCATGCCGAGCGGATATTGACGGAACAGCCGCGCGCGGACGTCGACACCCGGAAAACGAAAGCGCTGCGCCGTGAAGCGCGCGACTTCCTCGTCGGTGAGCCGGGTGCGGATCGGCAGGCTCTCGAAATTCTTCGAATCCTCGAGAAGCTTTTTGAAGCGGCGCCGGTCGACCGCGTCGATGTTGACGACGGTGGCCAGTTTGTCGATGACGTTTTCGAGCGAATCGTCGAGCTTCGAGGGCGTGATTTCGAGCGTATAAGCCGAGTAGTTGCGCGCGAGCACGACGCCGTTGCGATCGGTGATGACGCCGCGGTTCGGCACGATCGGCGCCACCGAGATGCGGTTTTCGTCGGCCTGCAGCGAGTACTTGCTGTAATGCCAGACCTGCAGAAACAGAAAACGGAAGACGAGCAGCCCGAAGCACACGAGCACGAACAGGCCCGCGGCCGCGACGCGCACGCGAAACCGCGAGAGCTGCTGCTGGGTGTTCTTGAATTCGGTCATGCGCGCGAGCTCTGCATGCTCAGATGGGCCGCGTGTCGTCGGGATCCGCCGGACGGCGTTGCGGCATCAACAGCAGCGTGCAGGCAAGCGGCCAGAGCGCCGCTTCCACGAAGCCGTGCACGAGATAGCCCCAGCCCGGGAATGCCGCGCCCATCAAAAGCCGTGTAATGAACGGCACGAGTTGGGCGATGACGAGCAACGGCGCCACGGCGAACACCTGCAGACCGCGCGGCATCCACAGTACGCGCCGGTGGATCGTGATGGCCCCGTAAGAAAGCAACGTGTAAGCGAGGGCGTGCTCGCCGAGCAGGCTCGCATCGTGTACATCCATCAGCAAGCCGAGAAAAAACGCGATGCCCATGCCGACCTTGCGCGGCTGATGCACGTTCCAGAACAGCACGACGAGCGCGACGAAGTCCGGCACGCCGATGAGATGACCCCACGGCATCAGATTCAGTAAGAACGCCGCGGCGAGGCTGAACGCGATGAAGTACGGATTGACCGGCAGCAGAATGTATTGCGGACGGTTCATCGCCGCGCTCCTGCCGGCGCCGCGGCTTGCGTCGTTGCGCGATCGGCCGGCTTCGCGGCGGGCGGCTGGGAAGCCGCAGGTTTCTCGCCGGCTTTCGGCACGCTGTTCGCCGCGCCCTTTTCCGAGCCCGGGCTTTTTTCCGCGTCCTTGTCTGCTGCCTTGTCTGCCGCTTTCTCGCCCTTTTGCCCTTTATCCGCGCCCTTGCCGGTTTTCTTGCCTTTCGGGTCTTTCGCGCCAGGCTCCGGCTGCGGCTCCGGACGTGGCGGCAGATTGCTCTGGTAATGAAGAACGAGGACGGCGCGCGCACCGCGCACTTTGGCCACAGGCACGCAAATCACGCGCGCGAACGCCGTATCGGCCAGTTTGTCGACGCGCGCTACCTTCGCAACGGGCAATCCCGGCGGATAGACGCCATCGAGCCCGCTCGTCACGAGTTCGTCGCCGGCGACGATATCGGCGCTGATCGGCACGAAGCGCAGCTCCAGCGCATTGCCCGCGGGCGTGCCGTAGACGACGCCACGCAGCCCCGTGCGGACGATCTGCACGGGCACGGCCTGATCCTTGTCCGTGAGCAGCGTCACCTCGGATTGCATCGGGAATACGCGCGTGACCTGGCCGATCATGCCGTCTTCGCTGACGACGGGCGAGCCGTTCTGAATGCCTTGCTGCGAACCGCGGCCGATCACGACCTTTTGCGTGAACGGATCGCGCGTGTCGTATTGGATTTCAGCAGGTGTCGTTTGGGTGCCGATTTCGTGGCTCAGATCGAGCAACGCCCGCAGGTGAGCGTTTTGCGCCGCCAGCGAGGCGTTCAGATTGGCTTCGACCGACAGCTGAAGATTTTTCGCGGCGAGCTTCTGGTTGTCGCTGCGCAACGTAACCGTCGACACCGCAAAGCTCGTGGCACCGAGCGCGAGATCGCGCGGGATCAGCGCCGCGCGCTGCAGCGGGTAGAGTCCGACGTCGAGCACGCCGCGCACGATTTCGAGCGTTTTGAAACGCGCGTCCGAAATCAGCAGCGCAAGTGCGAGTGCAACGAAGAAAATGAGCCGCGCAAGCGCGGACGGGCCTTGCTTGAACAGAGGCGGCGGACTGTATTCCATGGTCGACGCCGGGGGCGTGATCGTGAGCGGGCGGCGGCGCAGTGCTTCAGCGCACCGGGAGACCCGGCGATGGCGTATGCGCCGCGCCCGCGAAGCTCATCACTCGTACGAGAAGATGCTGCCGAGCTTGTCCATCCGCTCGAGCGCCATGCCCGAGCCGCGGACCACGCAGGTGAGCGGATCTTCTGCCACGAGCACGGGCAGTCCCGTTTCTTCGGCGAGCAGGCGATCGAGATCGCGCAACAGCGCGCCGCCGCCCGTGAGCATCATGCCGCGCTCGGCGATATCGGCGCCGAGTTCCGGCGGGGTTTGCTCGAGCGCGATCTTGACCGAGGAGACGATCTGATTCAGCGGATCGGTCAGCGCTTCGAGGATTTCGTTGCTCGAAATCGTGAAGCTGCGCGGAATGCCTTCGGACAGGTTGCGCCCTTTGACTTCCATTTCCTTGACTTCCGAGCCCGGGAACGCGGAGCCGATTTCCTTTTTGATGGCTTCGGCGGTTTGTTCGCCGATGAGCATGCCGTAATTGCGGCGGATATAGTTGACGATGGCTTCGTCGAATTTGTCGCCGCCGACACGCACCGAGCCTTTGTAGACGATGCCGCCGAGCGAGATGACGCCGACTTCCGTGGTACCGCCGCCGATATCGACGACCATCGACCCCGTGGCCTCCGACACCGGCAGGCCCGCGCCGATCGCCGCGGCCATCGGTTCTTCGATGAGGTAGACCTGCGAGGCACCGGCACCGTGCGCGGCTTCCTTGATCGCGCGGCGCTCGACCTGGGTCGAGCCGCAGGGCACGCAGATGATGATGCGCGGCGACGGCGAGAACATGCGCGATTCATGCGCCGTCTTGATGAACTGCTTGATCATCTGCTCGGTGACCGTGAAATCGGCGATGACGCCGTCTTTCATCGGCCGGATCGCCTCGATGTTGCCCGGCACCTTGCCGAGCATCTGCTTGGCTTCCCGGCCCACCGCCTGGATGGTTTTCTTGCCGTTCGGACCACCCTCCTGGCGGATCGATACCACGGAAGGTTCGTCGAGGACGATGCCCTTGCCGCGCATGTAGATGAGGGTGTTGGCGGTGCCGAGATCGATCGCCAGATCGTTCGAGAAGTAGCTGCGCAAAAAGCCGAACATGAAATTCCTGTCTCGCCGGGGAAGAGCCGGGCTTCGCCACCTTGGGCGCTGCCGCGGCAGCGGAAAAAATAAAAGCCTCGGGATCGGGCGTGAACGGTGCGCCGATACCTGCGTACCGCCCACCGCGAGCGCGAAGCTGCGATGAATTCGACCGGAAGGCCGCACGAGGCGAGGCGGCAGCGTGGTTTTCAGCGCCAAAACCCCCTGCGAGGGACGGTCCGGGTTTGGTTCGAACGCGTAATGATACCTTATAATTTCGACCTATTTGTAGTAAACGGACGGTCCTTTTTGCCGTTCCCGGCCCGCTGTTCGGGGGTCTGGAGCGGCACTCCAACAGTTTCGCGCGGCGCCGTTTCGGGCACCGCGCGAGGCCCCTTTTTCTCCGGTGAGACGCATGGCCTTGACCCTGACCGATGTGAAACGCATCGCCCATCTCGCGCGGCTCGAGCTGCCCGAGGCCGACGCCGAGCCGACGCTCGCCCAGCTCAACGAGTTTTTCGGCCTCGTCGAGCAGATGCAGGCGGTCGACACGGCCGGCATCGCCCCGCTCGCGCATCCGATCGAGCAGATCGAGGATGTCGCGTTGCGGCTCAGGGACGATGTCGTCACGGAAACAGTCGCACGCGAAGGCAACCAGCAGTGCGCGCCGGCCGTCCAGGACGGCCTTTACCTCGTACCGAAGGTGATCGAGTAACCGAATCGTCTTCAAGACAGGAACGAACCAGACATGCACGCCAACAGTTTGACCGAGCTCTCCCGCGCGCTCGCGACGCGGCAGATCTCGGCCGTCGAGCTCGCGCAGCTCTTTCTCGAGCGCATCGAATCTGCGCGCGAATTGAACGCCTTCATCGAAGTCGCGCCGGAGCGCACGCTCGAGGCCGCGCGCGCGGCCGACGCCCGGATCGCCTCGGGCGACGCCGGCCCGCTCACCGGGGTGCCGGTGGCCCACAAGGACGTGTTCGTGACACGCGGCTGGCACTCCACGGCCGGCTCGAAAATGCTCGCCGGCTACGAGAGCCCGTTCGATGCGACCGTCGTCGAGCGGCTCGCGCGAGCCGGCATGGTGACGCTCGGCAAGACGAACATGGACGAATTCGCGATGGGTTCGTCGAACGAGAACTCCGCCTTCGGGCCGGTGCGTAATCCGTGGGATACGCGAGCCGTACCGGGGGGCTCGTCGGGCGGCTCGGCCGCGGCCGTCGCCGCCCGGCTCGCGCCCGCCGCGACCGCCACCGATACGGGCGGCTCGATCCGTCAGCCGGCGTCGTTTTCAGGCGTGACGGGCATCAAGCCCACCTACGGCCGCGTATCGCGTTACGGCATGATCGCGTTCGCGTCTTCGCTGGACCAGGGCGGGCCCATGGCGCAGAGCGCCGCGGATTGCGCGCTGCTGCTCAATGCGATGGCCGGTTTCGATGAACGCGATTCCACGAGCCTCGCGAGAGAGGACGAGGATTTCGGGCGTTATCTCGACAAGCCTTGGGGTGCGTCGGGCAGCGCGGACAAACCGCTTGCCGGCCTGCGTATCGGCTTGCCGAACGAGTATTTCGGCGCCGGTCTGGCCGATGACGTCCGCGCGGCCGTCGACGCAGCGCTCAAGGAGTACGAGGCGCTCGGCGCGACGCTCGTGCCCGTTTCGCTGCCGAAGACCGAGCTGTCGATCCCGGTCTACTACGTGATCGCGCCGGCCGAGGCCTCATCGAACCTGTCGCGTTTCGACGGCGTGCGCTACGGTCATCGCGCGGCTCAGTACGGTGACCTTCTCGAAATGTACAAGAAGTCGCGCGCCGAAGGGTTCGGCCCCGAGGTCAAGCGCCGCATTCTCGTCGGCACGTACGTGCTCTCGCACGGGTACTACGATGCCTACTACCTGCAGGCACAGAAGATTCGCCGCATCATCGCGCAGGATTTCCAGGAAGCCTTCCACCACTGCGATGTCATCATGGGGCCCGTCGCGCCGACGGTCGCATGGGATATCGGCGCAAAAGGCGACGACCCCGTGCAGATGTATCTGGCGGATGTCTACACGCTCTCGGTGAGCTTGGCCGGCCTGCCCGGCATGAGCGTGCCTTGCGGTTTCGGCGCCGGTGCGGGCGCGAAGCGCCCGGTGGGCTTGCAGATCATCGGCAATTACTTCAACGAGGCCCGTATGTTGCAGATCGCTCACGCGTATCAGCGCGCGACCGACTGGCACCAACGAGCGCCGGAGGCATGACCATGCAATGGGAAGTCGTAATCGGCATCGAGACGCACGCGCAGCTCTCGACGGCCTCCAAGATCTTTTCGGGCGCCTCGACGCGCTTCGGCGCCGAGCCCAACACGCAGGCATGCGCCGTCGATCTGGCGCTGCCCGGCGTGTTGCCGGTCATGAACAAGGGCGCGGTCGAGCGGGCCATCCGCCTGGGACTCGCCGTCGGGGCGACGGTCGCGCCGCGCAGCATTTTTGCGCGCAAGAACTACTTCTACCCCGATCTGCCCAAGGGCTACCAGATCAGCCAGTACGAAATCCCCGTCGTGCAGGGCGGCGCGATCACGATCCAGGTTCCGGCCAACGAGAAGACGGGCACCGCCGCCTATGAAAAGACGATCCATTTGACGCGCGCGCACCTCGAGGAAGATGCCGGCAAGTCGCTGCACGAGGATTTCGCCGGCATGACGGGTATCGATCTGAACCGTGCCGGCACGCCGCTGCTCGAGATCGTGACGGAGCCCGACATGCGCAGCGCGGCGGAGGCCGTCGCTTACGCGAAGTCGCTCCACGCGCTCGTCGTCTGGCTGGGCATTTGCGATGGCAACATGCAGGAAGGCTCGTTCCGCTGCGATGCCAACGTATCGGTGCGCCCGGTAGGCCAGGAGCAGTTCGGTACGCGCGCCGAGATCAAGAACCTCAATTCGTTCCGTTTTCTCGAAGAGGCGATTCAATACGAGGTGCGCCGGCAGATCGAACTGATCGAAGACGGGGGCACCGTGGTGCAGGAAACGCGTCTTTACGATCCGGATAAGCGCGAGACGCGCTCGATGCGCAGCAAGGAAGACGCGCACGACTATCGCTATTTCCCCGACCCGGATCTGATGCCGCTCGTGATCGATGCGGGCTGGATCGAGCGCGTGAAGCTCGAGATGCCCGAATTGCCGGCCGCGATGCAGGAACGGTTCGTGCAGCAGTATGGGTTGACGCCCTACGATGCCGCTGTACTGACATCGAGCAAGGCAATGGCGGCCTACTTCGAGGCTGTCGTGGCGAAGCTGGGCGCCTCGCAGGCGAAAACGGCCGCGAACTGGCTGATGGGCGAGGTCTCGTCGCAACTGAACCGCGATGGTCTCGAGATCGGCGCGTGCCCGGTGTCGGCGGCGCAGTTGGCGCTTGTGCTGCAACGGATCGCCGACGGCACCATATCGAACAAGATCGCCAAGGAGATCTTCCTTGCGATCTGGGACGAGAAGGCGACCGACGACGCTGCGGCGGACCGCATCATCGAAGCCAAGGGCTTGAAGCAGATATCCGATACGGGCGCACTCGAAGCGATCATCGATGAAGTGCTGGCGGCCAATCCGAAATCGGTCGACGAGTATCGGGCCGGCAAGGAAAAGGCGTTCAACGCGCTGATCGGGCAGGCGATGAAGGCGACGAAAGGAAAGGCCAATCCGCAGCAGGTCAACGAGCTACTGAAGAAGAAGCTCTCATGAAGCGGTACGGCGGCGGCTTCGAAAGGCGTGAATGAAGTCATGGCAAAACAAGTGCATCTGGACGACTTCCGAGTCCCCTTCTTCGACAGCGGCAAGAAAAGCGACGCCTTCAATCTGACGGACTTCGATCCGGCCGGCAAGCCGTTCTCCGCCCGCTCGAAGCAGGCCGATCGCGAGCGGCTGGCGGCGCTCGCCGTCCAACTCGACGAAATGCAGGAGCGCTTGCACGCGCAACGCCGCGAGCGTGTCCTGCTGATCTTGCAGGGCATGGATACGAGCGGCAAGGACGGCACGATTCGCGCGGTGTTCCACGAGGTCGACCCGCTGGGCCTGCGCATCGTGCAGTTTCGCGCGCCGACACTCGACGAAGCCGCGCATGACTTTCTTTGGCGCGTGCATGTCCACGCGCCCGCGGCGGGCGAGCTGACGATCTTCAATCGGAGCCACTACGAGGATTTGCTCGTGCCGCGTGTGCACGGACAACTGAACGACGAGGCGTTCGCCGCCCGCACGCGCCATATCCGTCATTTCGAGGCGCTCCTTGCGGATTCCGGGACGGCGATTCTCAAGTGTTTCCTGCACATCTCGAAGGAAGAGCAGCGCGGCCGCCTGCAGGCGCGCATCGACGACCCGACCAAACATTGGAAATTCGACGTGTCCGATCTGGATGCGCGCAAACAATGGGATGACTACCAGAAGGCGTACCGCGATACGTTGGCGGCCACATCGACCGACTACGCCCCTTGGTACGTGGTGCCGGCGGACTCGAAATCGCATCGGAACGTGATGGTGGCGGCATTGCTGCTGCGCGTATTCGAAAGTCTTTCGCTCGAGTATCCGCCCGCCAAGGCGTCCCTGACGGGCGTGACCGTCGTCTGACGCGTGCCTCGGTATCGCGGGCCGCAGTCGAATCAACGAACAACGAGCAACGAAAGGAAAACGAGCATGCTGCGCGTGATTACCGCCAACCTGAACGGCATTCGGTCTGCCGCGAAAAAAGGCTTCTTCGAATGGTTCGGCAACCAGGAAGCCGATGTTCTGTGCGTACAGGAAGTCAAATGTTCGCAGGAGGACATGACGCCCGAGTTCCTTGCGCCGCACGATTTCACGGGCTATTTCCAGCACGCCGTCAAAAAGGGCTATAGCGGCGCGGGCCTTTACACGCGGCGCCAGCCCGACGATGTCGTCATCGGGTTCGGCAGCGCGGAATTCGATCCGGAAGGTCGTTATGTCGAAGCGCGTTTCGGCGAACTGTCGATCGTTTCGGTGTATGTGCCGTCCGGCTCGAGCGGCGACGAGCGCCAGCAGGCCAAGTACCGCTTCATGGGCGAATTCATGCCGCATCTGGCCAAGCTGCGCGAATCGCGCGAGGTCATTCTCTGCGGGGACGTCAATATCGTCCACAAGGAAATCGACATCAAGAACTGGAAGAGCAACCAGAAGAACTCCGGTTGCCTGCCCGAGGAGCGGGCATGGCTCACGACGCTGTTCGACGAAGTCGGTTATGTCGATGTCTTTCGCACGCTCGATCCGCGCCCCGAGCAGTACACGTGGTGGAGCAACCGGGGCCAAGCCTACGCCAAGAACGTCGGGTGGCGGATCGATTATCAGATCGCGACACCCGGTATTGCCGCGAAGGCCAAACGGACCTCCATCTTCCGCGACATCAAGTTCAGCGATCACGCGCCGCTTACCGTCGATTACGATCACTGGGGCTGATCGCGACGGGGCGTCGCGATCAACGATCGCGCGTAGGCCGCGCCTTCGGCGATTTGACGCCGGGATAGTCGGGCAGCCGGTCGGGGTCGACGCCGCGCGCTTTCGCGTACTGCGCGAGCATGTCGGGCAGGCGCTTGATGATATCGAGCCTGCGTGCTTCGCTGTACGGGTGGACGTGAATGAAGCCGGTGCCGCGGTCGCCGCGGGTCGCGTCGGCCAGCTTGTCCCAGAGCGACAGCGCCGCGCGGGGATCGAAGCCCGCGCGCGCCGCGATGTCGGCGCCGATCACGTCGGCCTCCGTTTCGTCGGTCGCATCGTAGCGCATGGCCAGGATCGGACTGCCGAGGCCCGGCGCCTGGGGCGGTGAGCCGTCGAACTCGGTCACGCCGAACAGCTGCGGCAGCGGATCGGTACCGAACGGTGCCGCTTGTTGAGCGCTGAGCCGGTCGCGCACCTGCTCGCGCAGCGCATGGGCGATCATGTGGCCGAACAGTAAGCCGAGTTCGTCGTCCTTGAGGCGCATGCGATCGAGCAGGCCGCTATAGACGACGAGCTTGCCGCCCGGCAGGCAAAACATGCCGATCTCGCGCGAGCGTACGACGTTGACTTCCCATCGCCAATCCTTGACGCGCTCGCTCCATTTATCGCCGTAAGGCGCCAAGCGCATGAGGATCGAATGCACGCGCTCGACGCGCGGGTCGCTCGCCGGCAGCAGACGTCCCTCGCCGCGCGCCCGCTCGATCAACTGCGTGTACTCGACGGCCGACTGCGCTTCGAGAAGCGGCGACGGAACGAGGCTGCGGAACGTCGGGCCGCTGCCGAAACGCACGGTCGCATTCGGCGCGAGTGGGCTCGATGCCGGGGCGGGTGCCGCGGCCGGCGCACTCGCCGCCGAGCTGGCGCCGGGATTGGCGGCCTGCACCGGTTGCGCCGCCAGCAACACGAGGGCGGCCGATGCCAGCGCGGGTATTCGCACGAGGGGCCGCACCGTGCAGTGGCGGGAACGGCGCGAGGTGGCCCCTCGCTTCATGCGCGCGAGTTCCATGGGGCTACTTTCGGCAATAGCAGCATGCCGGGTACCGCAAGCAAGGCGCAGAGAAAGAAATAGTCGAACCAGCCGATTTCCGTGACGATGTAACCGCTCGCCGCCGAGGCCAGCGTTCGTGGAACGGAAGCGAGGCTCGTGAACAGCGCGAATTGGGTCGCGGTGTAGCGCGGATCGGTGGTGCTGGCGATATAGGCTGTGAAGGCTGCCAGCGTCAAACCCGTGGCAAATGTCTCGAACCCGTAGATGAGCGCGAGTGCCGCGGGCGACGGGCCGATCTTGGCCAGCCAGGCGAAGCCGAGCGTGGAGACGATCTGTACCACGCCGAACACCCAAAGCCCACGGGCGATGCCGACTTTCACGAGCCAGGCGCCGCCGATGATGCCGCCCGCGAGGCTTGCCCAGAACGCCGTCGTTTTGGCGATCACCCCGATCGCGGTCTTGTCGAAGCCGATGTCGAGAAAGAACGAAGTGGACAGCGTGGTCGCCATCACATCCCCGAGCTTGTAGAGGAAGATGAACGCGAGGATCAGCAGTGCTGCGCTCCAGCCGTCGCGCGAAATGAACTCGGTGAATGGCTCCACGATAGCCGCGCGCAGGTTTTTCGGCGGCTTACCGCTGACCTGCGGCTCCTTCACCACGAGCGTCAGGACGATGCCCGGCAGCATGAATGCGGCGGTGGCAGCGAACACGACGGTCCACGGCAGGTGATCGGAAAGGATCAGCGAAAGCGAGCCCGGAATGAGCGCCGCGACCTTGTAGGCATTCACATGTATCGCGTTGCCCAGCCCCTGCTCGGTATCGGCGAGCAACTCGCGTCGATAGGCATCGATGACGATGTCCTGGCTCGCACCGAAAAACGCGACGAGTGCCGTCAGTGCCGCAACGGTCCAGATTTCCTCGCGCGGCGACACGAACCCGAGCGCCGCGATCGCGCCGGCGACGAGCAACTGAGTAACGAGCATCCAGCCGCGACGGCGCCCCGGACGCCAGCCCGGCAGCCGTGGGACGTACCGGTCCATCAACGGCGCCCAGACGAACTTCCACGTATAGGGAAACTGGATCAGTGCGAACAGGCCGATTTCCTTGAGATTGACGCCTTCGGAGCGCAGCCAGGCTTGTACGAGATAGACGAGCGTAAAAAGCGGCAATCCCGACGTGAAGCCGAGAAAGACACAAATCAGCATGTGCCGGTTCAGGAATGCCCGCCAGCCGGGATGGTCCTCGTGAGCGCCCAGCGGGGCATGCTCGTGCGGCGGGTTCGGAATATCTCGTTTGATAGGCGGCCTCTCGGATTGGTGCGGCGTCAGCCCGGGGACGGAACACCCGGTGCGGCGCGCTTCACGCGATAGACCGCAAGACTACCACGCCAGTTTCGGCCCCAGCGCACCGTCCGGCCCTCATGCAGGACGACGCGATCGAGGATCTCGATTCCCACTTCGGGAGCGAGCGCTTCGAAATCCTCGATCGTCAGTACGCGCACGTTCGGCGTGTTGTGCCATTGATAAGGCAGCGAACGCGAAACGGGCATGCGTCCGCACAGCACCGACAGGCGATGCGGCCAGTAACCGAAATTCGGAAAGGAGACGATGCATTCCTTGCCGACGCGCACCGTTTCGCGCAGGATCGCTGCCGTTTGATGGATCGTCTGCAGCGTTTGCGAGAGGATCGCGAAATCGAAGCTGTCGTCTTCGAAGAGTCGCAGGCCATCTTCGAGATTCTGCTGAATGACGTTCACGCCGTGCTTGACGCACGCCAGCACGCCGGCGTCGTTGATCTCGATGCCGTAGCCGCGCACCTCGAGCTCCTCGGTGAGCAGCGCGAGCAGCGTGCCGTCCGCGCAGCCCAGGTCGAGCACGGTCGAGCGGGGCTCGACCCAGCGCGCGATGGCGCGAAAATCGGCGCGTGTGGCGAGCGAATCGATAGCGGACTGGTTCATGCGCCGACCTCCTCGGCAATGCGCGCGTAATAGGCGCGTAGCAGATTGTGATAGCGCGCGTCGTCGAGCAGGAACGCGTCGTGACCGTGCGGCGCGTCGATTTCCGCGTAAGTGACTTGCCGCTTGTGATCGAGCAGCGCCTTGACGAGCTCGCGCGAGCGCGCCGGCGCGAAGCGCCAGTCGGTGGTGAAGCTGACGACCAGATATTTCGCGCGCGTCGCGGCGAGCGCGGCCGTCAGATCGCCGCCGAAAGCGCGGGCGGGATCGAAATAATCGAGCGCGCGCGTGATCAGCAAGTAGGTGTTCGCATCGAAGTAATCGGCGAACTTGTCGCCCTGATAGCGCAGGTACGACTCCACTTCGAATTCGACCTCGAAGTTGAAGTTGTAGGCGGCGCCACCGGCGGCTCCGTTCTCGCCGTTCTCCCGCCGCAGCGCTCGGCCGAATTTCGTCGCCATGTCGTCGTCGGACAGGTAGGTGATATGCCCGATCATGCGGGCGACCCGCAGGCCTCGCCTCGGTTTGACGCCGTGAGCGTAGTAGTCGCCGCCGTGAAAATCCGGATCGGACAGGATCGCCGAGCGCGCCACTTCGTTGAACGCGATGTTCTGTGCCGAAAGCTTCGGCGTCGAAGCGATGTCGATGCAGTGCGCGATGCGCTCCGGATACATCGTGCTCCAGGCGAGCGCCTGCATGCCGCCGAGGCTGCCGCCCATGACGGCGGCGAAACGCTCGATGCCGAACGCATCGGCCACGCGCGCCTGCGCGTTGACCCAGTCCTCGACGGTCACGACGGGAAAACTCGCGCCATACGGGCGTCCGGTGGCCGGATCGATGCTCATCGGCCCCGTCGAGCCGAAGCACGAGCCCAGGTTGTTCACGCCGATGACGAAGAACCGGTTCGTATCGAGCGGCTTGCCGGGGCCGACGAGGTTGTCCCACCAGCCGATGTCCTTGGGTTGATCCGCATAGAAGCCTGCGACGTGATGGGAGGCATTGAGCGCATGGCAGACGAGCACCGCGTTCGAGCGCGCGGCGTTGAGCGTGCCATACGTTTCGACCATGAGATCGTAGCCTGCGAGCGTGCTGCCGTTTTGCAGCGCGAGCGGCTCATTGAACTGCATACGTTGTGGCGTGACGATACCGATCGATTCCATTCATTCCGCCTCATGACAGGGCGGCTAAATGGTGTCGGCGATGCGCGGGGCAAGGCGGGCGCGGCTGACGACCTCTTTAGCCGCATTTATAGTGAATCCCGTCTCGGGGGATTCGCGCGCCCGCAATCAAGTCGACAAATCGGCGCGCAGCTTGAGCTCGAACCCTCGAGCCACCCGACACGGTACCCCATGACCGGGGCCGCATCCAGCAAGCAGACGGCAAAGAATAGCGGAAATCCGGTGCTTGCGCTATTGGAGAATCAGCCGCAATTCGGCTTCGGCGTGTTCGGCCGGCGCGCGCGCAAAGCCGCTTCGCGCATAGCGGTGCCAGCGGCCGAGCACGTAGCTGACGAGCAGACTGGCTCGGAGCGCGGGATCGTAGTCGGCCGGCAGCGGCGCGGCCGCGTCGTGCGCGCCCTGGTTCGCCTCCATGAGCGCGACGCGCAGGCACTGCTTCACGGAGGTCTCCACGCGTTCGAGCATCTGCGTGACGCGCGCGCTCAGGCGTTCGTGCTCGCCGACGAGCGCCTCGCCCGTCAGCACCCGTGTCATGCCGGGATTTTTGGCCGCGAAGTTCAGCAGCATGACGCCGATCGCGCGCGCCTGCAGCACGCCGTTCGGCTCCTTGGCCGCGATCTGGTTGATGAGCCCGAAAAAGGTGCTTTCGATGAACTCGATCAGCGCTTCGAACATTTGCGCCTTACTCGCGAACTGCCGATAAAGCGCCGCCTCGGAGACGCCGAGCCGGGCGGCGAGCGCCGCCGTCGTGATTTTCTCGCCTTTCGGGGCTTCGAGCATCGTGGCGAGCGTCTGCAGGATATGCACGCGCCGCTCGCCCGGTTTCATGCGCGGCGCTTTGCCGGCCCCCACGGGGTTCGCTACACCTTCGGCCTCGCCGTCGAGGATCGCTGCTTGCCGTTCAGTCGAGCGCATGGGAGCTCCGCGAGATGACCCGTCGGAGCGATTTTAGCGAACGAATGCGGCTATCGATATAGTGGGGGCGTCCTGTACCGGGCATTCGAGCCGCGCGGCGCTCGCCGCCTGCGCCGCGCACCGGTGCGACGAGGTGTCCGACGATCCACACGGTGCCGATGCCGAGGCGCCGGTAGCGCTTCAGATGGGAGCGCGTATCTTCCACGAGCACGGCTTCGGCGAGCCGCACGCGCGCGGCTCGCAGCACGTGGCGCAGCATCGCGAGATCGGGTTTCGCGTGCCACTGGCCGCGCCGGCGCATATGTTCGATCGCGATGACTCGCTCGAACAGGCGCTCGATGCCGAGTTCATCGAGCACGGCCCGCGCGTAGCCCTCGGGCGCGTTGGTCAACACGATCTTGCGGCCCGGCAGCGCGTCGATCAGGCGCGCCAACCCCCGCTCGGCGCGCAGCATCTGGCGCAGTTCGGGCATCGCGTGCGCCACGCGCAGGAATTCGTGCGGATCGACCGGATGATGGCGCGCGAGGCCGAGCAGCGTTGCCCCGTAGCGCCGCACATAGGCGAGCCGCAATTCATCGGCTTCGGCGCGCCCGATGCCGAGCGCGTCGATGATGTAGCGCGTCATCCCCTCGTTGATCGACGGAAAGATCGCGTGCGATGCGCTATGGAGGGTGTTGTCGAGATCGAACAGCCAGACGGGGCCGCCGCCGCGATGTGCGGGACGGCGCCGGCGGGAAGCGGGAATTGGCATGACGTGGGCGGGCAGGGGGCGGCGCGGCGCGCCGGGGCCGCAGGCAGCCGCGCCGCGCTCGTGGCCTCAGTGAGAGCGGATCATCGTGCCGAACGGCTGCTCGGTCAGAATTTCCAGCAGCACCGAGTGCTCGATCCGGCCGTCGATGATGTGTACCGAGCGCACACCGCTTTTAGCGGCGTCGAGCGCCGAGGCGATCTTCGGCAGCATGCCGCCCGAGATCGTGCCGTCGGCGAAAAGCGCGTCGATCTCGCGTGCCGAAAGATCGGTCAGCAGATTGCCGGCCTTGTCCATGACGCCGGGGATGTTCGTCATCATGACGAGCTTTTCGGCATTGAGCACGACGGCCAGCTTGCCGGCCACGAGGTCCGCGTTGATGTTGTACGACAGGCCGTCCTCGCCGAAGCCGATCGGCGAAATGACGGGGATGAACGCGTCGTCCTGCAGCGCCTTCACGACGGCCGGATTGATCGCCTCCACCTCGCCCACCTGGCCGATATCGACGTACTGCCCGGGATTGTCCCGATCCGGCATCATCAGCTTGCGCGCATGGATGAGGCCGCCGTCCTTGCCTGTCAGACCTACGGCCTGGCCGCCGAAGTGATTGATGAGCGTGACGATGTCCTGCTGGACTTCACCGCCCAGCACCCATTCGACGACTTCCATCGTTTCTTCGTCGGTCACCCGCATGCCCTGGATGAACGTGCCTTGCTTGCCGATCTTCTTGAGCGCCTGATCGATCTGGGGGCCGCCGCCGTGCACGATGACGGGATTGATGCCGACAAGTTTGAGCAAGATCACATCGCGTGCGAATCCTTGCTTTAACCTCTCTTCCGTCATCGCATTGCCGCCGTATTTGATGACGACGGTCTTGCCGTGGTACTGACGGATATAAGGCAGGGCCTCGGCCAGTATTTCGGCTTTCAGTGTAGGCGCGATCTGGGCGAGGTCGTGAGGCTCGGACATGGCGGCAAGCTCGGCAGGCAACAGGGGTTCGAACGAGTGGGACAGGCGAAAACAGGCCGAATTGTACAGGACTGGTGCTATGTTCCGCGGTTTTTGGTCGCAGGTCCCACGGCCGCATGCGGCTTGGCGGGAGGGCACGCATGCGCCGTGCCGGGAACGCTGGCATGATGCACTTGTCGTCCATGTTTGGTTTTTTGCGGGCAATCGTCATGAGCCGTTCTCAGCACAAATCGCCCGAGTGCCCGGCGGCGCGCCCTGCCCGGTGTCCCCGGTGCGGTACGCCGTTCGATTGCGGCCGCGATGCGAAGCCCCTCGAGTGCTGGTGTGCTTCGCTGCCGCCGGTGGCGGCCGAGCGGCTCGTACCGGGGTGTGGGTGCCTGTGCCCGCGGTGTCTCGCCGAAGCGAGCGCGCCGCGCTGCCCGCCCACGCCTGCGTTTCCCGACTGAGTCTTTCGATGCACCGAATCACCAATACCGGCCGCGTGAACCTGGCCCATCTGTTCTGGCTTCGCTCGCTGGCCATCATCGGCCAGCTTGCGACGATCGCCGTCGTCGAGCAGTTCTTCGGCGTCCATCTGCCGCTGCCGGCGATGCTCGCGATCATCGGGCTCGAGGTGCTTTTCAATGCGTTGACCTGGGTTCGCGTCGCCAGCGCCCGGCCGGAAACCGATCTCGAGTTGCTCGGCCAGCTTTGGGTGGATCTCGCGGCGCTTTCGGGGCTGCTCTTTCTGTCGGGCGGCACGACGAATCCATTCGTTTCGCTTTATCTGCCCTCGCTTGCGATCGCCGCCGCCGTGCTGCCCTGGCGACACATGATCTGGCTGGCCATTTTTGCGATGTGTTGCTATGTCGCGCTCGGCTTCGATTCCGTGCCGCTCAATATGGACAACCCGGCCAATCTGTTCGATTACTACCGCGCCGGCATGTGGGTCAACTTCATGGTGAGCGTCGGGCTCATCGCCTGGTTCGTCGCACGCATGTCGAATGCGCTGCGCCAGCGCGACGCCGCGCTCGGCGAGGCGCAGCAGCGGCTCTTGCGCGACGAGCGCGCCGTGGCGCTCGGGGTGCAGGCGGCAACCGTCGCGCACGAGATGGGCACGCCGCTTTCGACGATCGCCATGCTGACCGAGGAGCTGCGCGTGTCAGCCCAGCACGACAAGGGACTCGCGCCCTATGCGCCGGACCTCGATCTGCTGGAGCAGCAGATGATGCTTTGCACGTCGGCGCTCGCACGGCTGCGCAGCCGTGCCTCCGAATCTTCGCATCGCGAAAATCTCGAGCAATGGTTGGGCGGTTTTTCCGAGCAATGGCGCCTGCGCCATCCCCACGTGAAATACGAGCGGCTCGGCGCACCTTGCGCCGAAGCGTGGGTCGACGATACGACGGCCGTTGGGCAGATCCTCACCATCCTTCTCGACAACGCGGCGCGCGTGAGTCGCGACAGCGTGACGCTTGCGGCGATGGTGTCGGCGGGCGTCATTGAATTCGAAGTGCGCGACTGCGGGCCCGGCATCGCGCCCGCGCTGCGTGCGCAACTCGGCGCGACGCCGGTCGATAGCGCCCAAGGCGGTCATGGCGTCGGGCTTTATCTCGCGTTTTCGGCGGCGGCGCGCCTGGGCGGCTCGATCGAGCTGGCCGATGGTGTGCCGCGAGGCACGCGCGCGATTCTGCGTGTGCCCGCCGCCTCTTCTTCATCCGATTCCAGGGAGACCCTACGATGAGCGACACCCCTTTTCTCGTCATCGACGATGACGAAGTATTCTCGGGCATTCTTGCGCGCGGTCTGACGCGTCGCGGCTACGAGGTTCATCAGGCGCATAACGCGCAGGAGGCGATTCACCTTGCCAATGCGCACAAGTTCGATCTGATCACGGTCGATCTGCATCTGGGCGGCGATTCCGGCTTGAACCTCGTCGCGCCGCTGCGCGAGCTTCAGCCCGACGCGCGCATGCTGGTGCTGACCGGCTATGCGAGCATCGCTACGGCTGTGCAGGCGGTCAAGGACGGGGCAGACAATTACCTTGCGAAGCCGGCCAATATCGAGTCGATCTTGAGCGCGCTGAAGGAAGAAGCGAGCGTCGAGCAGGCGGAAGCGGCACTCGAAAGCCCGGCGCTGCTTTCGGTGGCGCGGCTCGAATGGGAGCATATTCAGCGCGCGCTGGCCGAGAACGGCGGCAACATTTCGGCCACGGCGAGGGCGCTCAATATGCATCGGCGGACGCTGCAAAGGAAGCTGGCAAAGCGGCCGGTGAAGCAGTAGGGCAGTTTGCGACTTGCTCTGGGCGCATGCGAAGGGACCGGCGATGGAGATTTACCGCAACGTGAGCGGCCGATCGGGCGTCGTGTCGTATGAGATCGGCCGGGAGCGCATTGCCGTCGAGTTCGAGGACGGCTGGGTCTACTTGTATACCGCGCAAAGCACAGGCGCGAACGATGTGGCCGAAATGCAGCGCCTCGCGCGCGCCGGCTCGGGACTGAGCACTTACATCAGCCGCTTCGTCAGGGAGCGATATGCGCGCAAGTATCGCCGCGATTGAAGAAGAAGCATGAGCGGCAAAGCTGCCGCAGGGCTGCGGTGGGCGTCGACCCGCTCGTCGACGCCCGGTCCGGTGCAGCCGTTGTTGAATGACGGCTGCGCTACAGGATGACAGACGCCTGCTATTGAGGGATGGGAAGCGCGAAGTCGTTCAATTGCCCGCTTTCCACGAGGCGCTGGATCAACCCTTGCCGCGGTGCGCTGCGATCCCACGAAGCATGGGTGTTCTCCCCGATGATCTGCTGCAACATCCCGCGATTATCGGTACGAACGGCGCCCCAATCCGGCACGGAGCCCGCCGTGGCCACTACGCCTTGTTCCGTTGCCGCCGCGCCTGACGCTGCACCGTTCGGATTGCCCG
Source organism: Trinickia sp. (assembly GCF_057351765.1). Classification (NCBI taxonomy): domain Bacteria; kingdom Pseudomonadati; phylum Pseudomonadota; class Betaproteobacteria; order Burkholderiales; family Burkholderiaceae; genus Trinickia; species Trinickia sp. The sequence goes on from NZ_JBMRBK010000004.1 coordinate 24,263, forward strand.
TCTTCACGAACTGCTCGATATAACGCGAGAACACGCGTGAAACGTCGTAATCAGCCGCCGTCCACGCGTACTGCCGCAAGTGTTCCAGGTTGCCGAGCGAGTAGGCCACCTGCGCGTTATGCGCCGCTCCGGGCGCGGGTTGGTCCGGCTGAGCAGGCTCGGACGACGCTTTCAGCTCCGGTGGCAGAGGTTGGGTGTAGCGGTAATAGAAGACGGGCGACTGGCCCGTCTGCCGATGATGATCCATCCACCGCCACGTACTGTGGTTGACGAACAGATCCCCTGCCAGCGCGGCCGCCGCATGCTTGACCTCTTCCGTGTCGTTGCCGGGGTAATGCGCAAGGACCTCTTCCGCGTGATCCTTGAAGTGCGTTTGAATCGCTTCCCGCCAAGCCTCCGGCGTGGGGGCCGCTTTGCCGAGCAGCGCCGTGAAAGGCTGTTCCTGGGCGTTCGATCCCACGAGCAGCGGCACCTGCGCTTGCCCGCCGCTGGCGAACACCTGTTCGGGCGACGCAGGCAGGAAGTGGCCATCGACATGCGGCCAGAAAATCGCCGAGCCCGGCGCGAACTTGAGCTGGGTGGACGCCGTCAGCAGCGTGCGTGCCGGCAAAGAGCGCAGTTGCTGCTGCGATGTTGCGCCGACGCGCGTCGAGAACTGAGTCGCCGCCGCGACTGCCTGCTCCCGCGCCCACAGGCGGTTCGGCGCGAATGCGCCGCCGCTTTCGCCGATGGCTCCGGCAAAGAGCCCGCGCGAGAGCGGCGAGACCATGTGAGCGCTGACCGCGACCGAGCCGGCCGAATTGCCGGCGATCGTCACTTTCGTCGGATCGCCGCCGAACTGCGCGATATTGTCCCGTACCCAGCGCAGTGCGGCGACTTGGTCGAGGAGACCGTAGTTGCCGATCGCACCGTTCGAGGATTCCGTTGCGGCATCGGGCGATGCCAGGAATCCGAATACACCGAGCCGGTAGTTGACCGTCACCGCGATGACGCCGCGCGAAGCCATGGCCGTGCCGTCATAGCGAGGCTCCGAGCCATCTCCCGAGACGAATCCACCGCCGTGAAAATAGACGAGTACGGGCAGTTTGGCGTCCGCATTGCTCGCCGGCGTCCAGACGTTCAGGTAGAGGCAATCTTCGCTCATCTCCTTCGAGCGGAAATCCGGCTTGGCGGCCCCGGTCACAGGCGCCTGCATGCAACGAGGCCCGAACTGCCGGGCTTTCAATGCGCCAGCCCAGCGTGCGACGGGCTGCGGCTCGCGAAAGCGGAACTCGCCGACGGGCGGTGCCGCATACGGAATTCCGCGAAACACGCGGATGTCTTTATGCTGACCACGCATCTTGATGCCTTCGACGACGCCGTCGGTCAGCCGGACTTCGGGGGCTAGTGGCGCGCGGGCGGCATGAGCGCCGGGAGCGATGCACAAGAGAGAGCCGCTGGCGGCGAGCGCCGCAACAACGGCACGATGGGTGACACGATCGAACGAAACTCTCACAGTCTTGCCTCCTTTTGTGGTTGAACTGTGGGTCTACGACCCCACCGTTCGGTGGGAGGCTCGATCATTGATGTCGAAATAATCGGGGCTCGTCTCGATTTTTCGAATCAGACGGAATAACGGTGCGGAGGAGCGAGGGGCCGCCGCGTGCCGGCATCGAGGCGGGACGACCGTCGCGGCCATCCCGCCATCCGACTCAAAGCACGTAGCGCGACAAATCTTCGCTTTGCGCTACATCGCCCAGCGCTTTATCGACGTACGCCGCATCGATGCGCACTTTCTTGCCGGTGTGATTGCCGGCCGAGAACGACACGTCCTCGAGCAGCTTTTCGATGACCGTGTAAAGCCGCCGCGCGCCGATGTTCTCCGTGCGCTCGTTCACGGAATACGCGATTTCCGCCATGCGCCGAATGCCGTCCTCGCCGAACTCGAGCTCGACTTCTTCGGTTGCGAGCAGCGCCTGATACTGCTTCACGAGACTCGCGTCGGTGGCCACGAGAATCGATTCGAAATCCTCGACCGACAGCGAATCGAGTTCGACGCGAATCGGAAAACGGCCCTGCAATTCGGGAATCAGGTCGCTCGGCTTCGACAGATGAAATGCGCCGCTCGCGATGAAAAGGATGTGATCGGTCTTGACCATCCCGTAGCGGGTATTGATCGTCGTGCCCTCCACGAGCGGCAACAGGTCGCGCTGCACGCCCTGACGCGACACCTCGCCGCCGCCCACTTCGCCGCGCGAAGCGATCTTGTCGATCTCATCGAGAAACACGATACCGTTTTGCTCGACGTTCTGGACGGCCTTCGCCTTGACTTCTTCCTCGTTGAGCATCTTCGACGCTTCTTCGTCGGTCAGCACCTTCAGCGCTTCCTTGACCTTCAGCTTGCGGCGCGTTTTCTTGCCGCCGCCGAGATTGGCGAACATCGAGCGGATCTGCTCGGTCATGTCCTCCATGCCGGGCGGCCCCATGATGTCCATGCCGACTTGCGGCAGTTCGACGTCGAGCTCGATTTCCTTATCGTCGAGCAACCCTTCGCGCAGCCGTTTGCGGAAGGTTTGGCGCGTGGCGTTGTCTTCACCTGCCTCGCTCGAATGGGAACCGAAACCCACCGGACGCGCGGTGGGCAGCAGGATGTCGAGAACGCGGTCCTCGGCCTGGTCCTGCGCCTTCGAACGCACCTTGCGCATCTCGAATTCGCGCGTCTGCTTCAGCGAGATTTCGATCAGATCGCGCACGATGCTATCCACGTCACGGCCGACATAACCGACCTCCGTGAACTTCGTGGCTTCGATCTTGATGAAGGGCGCGTCGGCCAGTTTGGCCAGCCGCCGCGCAATCTCGGTCTTGCCGACACCCGTCGGCCCGATCATCAGAATGTTCTTGGGCGTGATTTCCTGGCGCAACGGCTCGGCAACCTGCTGACGGCGCCAACGGTTGCGCAGGGCGACAGCGACGGCTTTCTTGGCCTTGTTCTGTCCGATGATGTGCTTGTCGAGCTCCGAGACGATCTCGGCCGGTGTCATAGTGCTCATCGTGTCCTCACTCGATCGTCTCGATGACGCGGTTATGGTTGGTGTAAATACACATGTCGCCCGCGATCGAGAGCGATTTCTCGACGATATCGCGCGGGGACAGATCGGTGTTTTCAGCGAGCGCCCGGGCCGCGGCTTGCGCATAGGCGCCGCCCGAGCCGATCGCGCAAATGCCGCCCTCCGGGTCGAGCACGTCGCCGTTGCCGGTGATGACGAGCGTCGTTTGCGCATCGGCCGTGATAAGCATTGCTTCGAGGCGGCGCAACATGCGATCGGTTCGCCAGTCCTTGGCGAGTTCGACGGCTGAGCGCGTCAGATTGCCCTGGTGTTTTTCGAGCTTCGCCTCGAAGCGGTCCAGCAGCGAAAACGCATCGGCCGTGCCGCCGGCGAAGCCGACGAGCACCTTGTCGTTGTATATGCGCCGGACCTTCCTCGCACCGCCTTTCATGACGATGTTGCCAAGCGTGACCTGGCCGTCGCCGCCGAGCGCGACCTGGCTGCCGCGTCGCACGGAAACGATCGTCGTGCCGTGAAATTGCTCCATTCTCGTTCCTTCAAAAACGTCGAAAGCGCCGCCGGCAAAACGCGCCGGACGGAGGAATCGGGTGGTGGACGAGCTGCGGTCACAACGGCGCCGCGGCTCGCGGATGACGCACGTCGGATTCATTTTAGGGCGAGTGCGGCTTTATCAAGAGCCAAGGCAACAGGTACGTGTGGATTGCCGCCCCGCGGGCGCCGCAACGCGCTTTCGCGCGACATGGCGAGCGGGCGGGCAAAAAGGGGTGTTCTTCAGTAGGAATCGGACTGCGGAAGTGCCGAGGCACTTACCGCGGTCGACAAAGAAAAAGCGCGCGGGATGCCGCGCGCCTCTTCGAAGCAGCGTCAAGACGCGCGGCCTTCATCGCCGCGCGGGTCTGGTCCGGTCAGTCGCCGAACAGCTTTTGGCGCAGCTCGCGGCGCTCTTGCGCCTCGAGCGACAGCGTGGCCGTGGGACGTGCCAGCAACCTCGGAATGCCGATCGGCTCGCCCGTTTCCTCACACCAGCCGTACTCGCCCGTTTCGATGCGCGCGAGCGATTGCTGCACCTTCTTCAGCAGCTTGCGCTCGCGGTCGCGCGTGCGCAGCTCGAGCGCATGCTCTTCCTCGATCGTCGCGCGATCGGCCGGATCCGGCACGATCACCGTTTCGCGCAGGTTCTCCGTTGTCTGGCCGGCATTGCGCAGAATCTCTGCCTGCAGCTGTTCGAGCCGGTTCTTGAAGAAGGCGAGCTGGTCTTCATTCATGTAATCCTTGTCGCTCATCTTCAGGATTTCGGCTTCGGTCAAGAGTCGTTTCGTCGTCATCTGCGTGCTTCTTCAATGTGAGGCAAAACCCATACATATTGCCCGCACTTTCGTGTTGCCCGCAAGCAGCGCACTGTGCGCCACTCGGCATGTCTGGCAGTCGTGACGGCCAGCGCCCGTGCGGGGCCGAACTCCTCTGGAAACCGATCTTTGGATGCACTCCCGTTTCGATGAGGTGTCCCTTGCCGGGCACGCCTTCCTTAGGCGACACCGGCACGAAGCGCCGTGTCGCCCGGGGTTTCGCCCGGCCTTCCGCTTTGTCATTTTCGTTCGGCGTTGCCCGGATCAGGTTTTCCGGCGCCGTTCGCTACGCCCCGCGCGTATGGGGCGCGGGCTTCGCTGCTTACTGGTCAAGGTCCAGCGGGCACGTATTGTAACTGAATCGCCCTTGCGCGCTGCAACAGAGAAAACCCTGCTGCGCGGCCCTATTAGCACGAAAATATAACGCGCGAATTTATAAAAAGCGAACTCCTGGTGCAAGCTGCGAGCGGTATCGTACACGCTCACGCCAAACAGGCATCGAGACCGTCGGTGATCAAGTCCTGCGGCAGATCGATGCCGATGAAGACCATCTTGCTGGTCTTTTTCTCCACCGGCAGCCATTTGGCCGCCAGATCGCTGCCCATCATTTGATGCACGCCCTGGAATACGACCTTGCGGTCCACGCCCTTCATATAGAGCACGCCCTTATAACGCAAAAGCCGCTCGCCGTAGATTTGCAGCACGCCACCGAGAAAATCCTCGAGCTTGTTGGGATCGAAAGGCCGGTCGTTGCGATAGACGAACGATTTGATCCGGTCGTCGTGATGGGCGTGATGATGGTGGTGCCCGTGTTCGTGCCCGTCATGTTCGCACTGGCCATGGTCGTGATCGCAATGGGCATGATCGTGGCCGTCGTGGTCATGATCGTGATGCTCGTGGTCGTCTTCGGCCAGGAAGTCCGGATCGATCTCGAGTTTCGCGTTCAGGTTGAAGCCGCGCAGATCGAAGATCTCCTTGATATCGGCGTCGCCGAAGTTCACGGTTTTGATCGTCGCTTTCGGGTTCATATGAACGAGCCGGTGGCGTAGATCGCCCAGCGTGGCTTCGTCGACGAGATCGGCCTTCGTGAGGAACAGGCGGTCGGCGAAGCCGACCTGGCGTTGCACCACCTCGTGTTCGTTGAGCTGAGCGTTGGCGTGCTTCGCGTCGACGAGGGTGATGATCGCGTCGAGCAGAAACTCGTCGGCAATCTGGGTATCGATGAAAAACGTCTGGGCAACGGGGCCCGGATTGGCGAGACCCGTCGTTTCGATGACGACGCGGTCGAACGAGATCTCGCCCGAACGCTTGCGCTCAGCCAGGTCGCCGAGCGCGCGGGCCAGGTCGCCGCGGATCGTGCAGCAAATGCAGCCGTTGCTCATCTGCACGATTTGTTCGGCTTCGTTCTGTACGAGGATTTCGTTGTCGATGTTCTCTTCGCCGAACTCGTTTTCGATCACGGCGATCTTCATACCATGCTTTTCGCTCAGGATGCGCTTGAGCAACGTGGTTTTGCCGCTGCCGAGAAAGCCGGTCAGGATGGTGACTGGAATCATTGTGACTCGCCTGTTTTTCGATGAAATCGGGGCCGGTACAGCTCGGCACCCTGGCCTGGAAATATTGAAGCATACCTGTCAAGCGGGACGTCCCGCTCGGAGCGCGCTCGCGCGGAACAGATGCGGGCGCTCAGAGAATTTGCAACAGCAGCCCCTTCAGGTATTCGCCCTCCGGAAACGAAGCCAGCAGCGGGTGATCGAGGCCGGTGCCGAGCCGCTTGAGGATTCGGGCATCCACCCGCGCGTCGGACGCGGCGCCGGCGACGATCTTCAGAAACAGCTCAGCATCGATCGCGCCCGAGCACGAGTAGGTGAAAAGCAGCCCGCCCGGGCGCAGCAGGCGGAAACCGGAGAGGTTGATGTCCTTGTATGCGCGCGCCGCCCGGTCGACATGCTCGCGGGCCGGGGCGAACTTCGGCGGATCGAGTACGACGAGGTCGAAGCGCTCGCCTTCGTCGGCCAGACGCCGCAGCGTGCGAAACGCGTCGGCGTCGAGCCACTCGGCGCGTGCGGCGTCGAAGCCGTTCGCCTCCACGTTTGCGCGTGCGAGCGCGAGCGCCTCGCCCGACGAATCGATCGATACGACACGCCGTGCCCCGCCCTTCAGTGCCGCCAGAGAAAAGCCGCCCGTATAGCAAAAACAGTTGAGCACGTCGCGCTCGGCGGAGTACTCCTGCACGAGGGCTCGGCTCTCGCGCTGATCGATATAAAAGCCCGTCTTGTGGCCGTTGCGGACATCGACGCGATAGCGCACGCCGTTTTCGTCGACGATGAGCGTATCGGCGGGCGCGGCGCCCGCGAGGACACCCGTCGTTTGCGCGAGCCCTTCTTTTTCGCGGATCGAGACGTCGGAGCGCTCATAGACGTTGGGGCAGCCCGTTGCGCCCGTGAGAGCGGCGACGATCGCATCTTTCCACGCCTCCACGCCGGCCGCCATGAACTGACAGACGAGCTGGCCATGTGCTGCGGCCTCGTCGCCGGGCAGCGGCAGGTGGCTTGCCCGCGTAGCGAGCGTCGGGTTTGGATCTGCCGGCGCTGGGCCGCCGGCCATTGCCAGATCGGGAACGTAATAGTCGACGATGAGGCCGGGCAGGCCGTCCGCTTCGCCGAAGACGAGCCTGACGGCGCCGGTGTCGGGCACGAACGATCGGCGATGCGCGAGCGCTTGCTGGACGCGGCGCTTGAAAAAGGCGTGATCGATCGGTTCGGCTTCGTCGAAACTCCAGGCGCGCAGGCGGATCTGCGAGTGCGGACTGTAGGCGGCGCGCGCGAGAAAGCGTCCGTCGTGCGCGCGTACGACGACAGTCGCGCCCGAGGCGGGTTTGCCGTCGATCCGCTCGATGGCGTTCGCGTACACCCATGGATGACGGCGCAGCAGCGATCTTTCCTTCGACGGTTTGAGCGTTACGGTATTCATGCGGTATGAGAAACGAGTTGTCGCTGCCGGTTCGGCTGAACCGGCAGGCGAGCCGGGGATCGGGTGTCGACCCGAGCCGCCGCGGCCCATTGCGATCGATTGCAACTAGTCGCGCTTTTTCGCGCGAGGATGCGCTGTGTCATAGACCTGCGCGAGATGCTGAAAATCGAGCGAGGTGTAGATCTGTGTCGCCGCCACGCTCGCATGGCCGAGCAACTCCTGCACGGCACGCAGGTCGCCGCTCGATTGCAGCAGATGCGTTGCAAACGAGTGCCGCAGGACGTGCGGATGGACGTTCGCCGGAATTCCCGCGGTACGGGCGGCGCGCTTGATGCGCTCGCGTACGACGTTCGGCGACATGCGCGCGCCGCGCACCGAAAGAAACAGCGGGTGCGGGTCGTGCCTGACGAACTGCTCGCGCACCGCGAGCCAGGCCTCGAGCGCCTCGATGGCCTTTTTGCCGACGGGTACCGTGCGCTGCCGCTTGCCTTTGCCGAGAACCGTCACTTCAGCGGTATCGAGAGCGAGCCAGCCCGCCGAACGATATCCATCGCCCTCGGCGAACCCGGCATCGAGCCCAACCAGTTCGGCCAAGCGCAATCCCGACGAATAAAAGAGCTCGAGGATCGCATGGTCGCGCAGCCCCTCGCCGCTTTCGGGCGAGGCGGCTTCCATCAGCGCGTTGGCGTCGTCGACGGACAGCGCTTTAGGCAGGCGCTTCGGCTGCTTTGGCGCACGTACCGTTGCTACCGGGTTCGCCGGCAAGTCGACGCGTTCCGCGAGCCATCGGTAAAACGCGCGCCAGGCCGACAGCCGATGCGCGATCGAGCGCGCGGACAAGCCGCCGCTATGCGCGCGCGCGACCGCCGAACGGATATCCGTAGCCGAAAGGCTCGCAAGCGGGCGTCCGTTGGCGAGCGCGGTCAAGCCCTCAAGCTCGTGCGTATAGCTGCGCAGCGTGTGCTCGGACAGGCGCCGTCCATGAGCGAGGCTCGCGAGGTAGGCGGCGATCAGGTCCGTATCGGCCGGCTGCATGGCGTTTCGCGGGGATGGTCTGGATGCGGCTGGCAGCCGACTCAGCGGGCAAGCAGGCGGCTCGTCGCGGCACTCGCGAGCGTGCCGATCTGCATGAGGAAGTCCGTCGCCATGCCTTCGTGAAAGCGGCGCGGATCGGGCGAGCCCATGACGAGCAGGCCGAAGGCGGGCGCACTTTCATCGGCCTGCGGATCGCGCAGCGCAAGCAGCACGACCGACTGGATGCCGCCTGCTTCGCCCGGGGGCGTGCCGGCTTCTTCGGCCGAAGCGGGGGCGCTCGGCTGCGCGCCCGCGCCGAGCCACTGGGCGGCTTCGAAACCGGTATTCGCTCCGCAGTACGGGGCGCCCAGACTGTTGGCGAAGATGCGGACTTCTTCACCTACCTGACGGGCGAACTCGGCCTGCGTGTAGACATCGGCCACGTCCCAGAGGCGCAAGGACGCGTGCGGAACGTCGAAGACCTCCGTGAGCCCATGCGTGACGGTACGCGGCAGCGCGTGGGGATCGCGCTCGGCGATGACGCGTGCGGTCCAATGGTTGAACTTCGCGGCGATGCTGTCGTTCTCGTGCCCGTAGCGCAGCAACTCGGCCAGGCGCCTTTCGAGCAGCTTGTTCTTTTCGCGCAGCATTTCCATCTGCCGCTCTTGCAGCGACACGGCGGCTTTGCCATGCGGGTTCGCGAGTCGCACCGCGGCGAGCAGCTCGGCGTGTTGCACGAAAAATTCGGGATTGGCGAGCAGGTATTCGGCGACTTCGCGATCGTTCATGGTGTGAGCGTTTTGGGCGGATAAGTGAGCGGCAAGCGCGCGGACGGTGGGGTGGGTTCTCAGTCGGCCAATTCGATCTCGCCGCGAAAGACGGTCACGGCCGGGCCGGCCATCGTCAGCGCGGACGTTTCATCGCGCGCCCCGTCCCAGGCGATGGTCAGCGTGCCGCCGTGCGTGCGCACCAGCACCGGCGAGTCGAGCCGATGGCGCCGAATGCCGGCGGCAACGGCTGCGCAAGCACCCGTGCCGCAGGCGAGCGTCTCCCCGGCGCCGCGCTCGAACACGCGCAACGCGATTTCATGGCGCGAGACGATCTGCATGAAGCCGGCGTTGACGCGCTGCGGGAAGCGCGCGTGCCGTTCCAGCGCGGGACCGACCGACGAAACAGGGTAGGCCTCGACGTCGTCGACGATCGTCACGGCGTGTGGGTTGCCCATGGAGACCACGGAGACTTCGAGCGGCTCGCCGGCCGCCTCGAGCGGCCAGAGTGCGTCGGCACCCTCGGTGCGCGCGGCGAGGCCTTGGGTATCGAACGGCACGCGCGCCGGATCGAAGACGGGGCGACCCATGTCGACGACGACTTCGCCGTTGTCCTGCATCGTCAACGTGATCATTCCGCCGTGTACTTCGACGCGCACGCTGCGCTTATCGGTGAGCCCGGCGTCGCGCACGAACTTGACGAAGCAGCGCGCGCCGTTGCCGCAATGTTCGACTTCACCGCCGTCGCAATTGAAGATGCGGTATTTGAAATCGGCCCCGGCCGCGCTCGGCCGCTCGACGAGCAGCAGCTGATCGGCGCCGACGCCGAAATGGCGATCGGCCAGCGCGCGCACCTGTTCGCTCGTCAGCGAGAGCGGGCGGCTGTAGCCGTCGAGCACGACGAAGTCGTTGCCCGCGCCCTGCATCTTGGTGAATTGAAGTCTCATGATGGGCGTTATTGTAAGCGACGCGCGGCGCGTATCGGGCGACGCCCGATCAGTAGACGCTCGGCATGCCGGGCGGACGCGTCTTGAAGCGTTTGTGAACCCAGTAGTATTGCTCCGGCATCCGCGGAATCTGTTGTTCGAGAAAAGCGTTCATGCGGCGCGCATCGATGTCGTCGTCGCCGCTCGGGTAGTCCTGCCACGGCTCGAAGACCTTGAGCCGGTAGCCCTTGTAGTTCGGCAGCACTTCGCCGATGAACGGCACCACCTGGGCGTGGCCGACCTTGGCGAAGCGGCCGACGGCGGTCAGCGTGCAGGCCGGCACCCCGAAAAACGGCACGAAGGTCGAATTGCGCAGGCCGTAATCCATGTCGGCACCGAGCATGACCGGTTTGCGATCGCGCAGCCAGCGCAGCACCACGCGGGCGCTGTCGGCCCGGCTTGCCATGTCGGCGCCGAAGCGCCCGCGCGCCGCTTTGGCGACGGCCTCGAGTTCGGGGTTCGACATCGGCTGATAGAGCGAGCCGCAACGGCGCCCGAGTGCGTGATTGAGGAAGATCGAGCCCGCCTCGATGCCGACGAAGTGCAAGCCGAGAAAGAGCGTGGGCGGCAGATCGGGATCGGTCAGATCGACGGCGCTGTCGACTTGCACGAGCTTTTCGAGCTTGCTTTGCGAGCCGAACCATTGAACGCTACGCTCGACGTAGCTGCGGATCGCATGGCGGAAATGCTGCTGTGCGATCTGTGCGCGCTTTTCGTCGCTCCACTGCGGAAAGCAAAGCGACAGATTCGTGTGAACGATACGGCGGCGCCGGCTCGGGACCTGATAGAGCAGCCAGCCGAGCCCGTCGCCGAAGCGCGCGACGAGGCCATAAGGCAGAATCGCGAGGAACCTGAGCAAGCCGATGGCGAACTTCGTGCCGATGCGCCTCAACATACGCGTGCTCCAGTCGGCAGCGGGCGCGGCGCATGTCGCGCCGGCGCGAAAGGCGGCATGGTGCCCGATACGAACGACGGGACCGGTGTAAGCGCGCAATGCGGCAAACAGGGGGCACAAGACACGGCAGTTCACTCTGTGACAGGAACGAGAAGTCGCTATAATACGGACTTCGCCGAGTTAATAGACAACTTGCGGGGCGAAGCCGCAGGGGGCACTTAAAGGCCCACTCGCGGTAAGGGAAATCCGCTAAAGCGTCGCCGCTTCAGGCTCCCGGAGCTGGCTACGTGAAATCGACAACCGTAACCAATGGAGTCTGCAACGTGGCAAACGACTACCTCTTCACGTCCGAATCCGTTTCCGAAGGCCATCCCGACAAGGTCGCGGATCAAATTTCGGACGCGATCCTCGACGCCATCTTCACGCAGGACAAATACTCCCGCGTTGCCGCCGAAACGCTCTGCAATACGGGTCTCGTCGTACTGGCCGGCGAAATCACGACGACGGCCAATGTGGATTACATTCAAGTCGCGCGTGATACGATCAAACGTATCGGCTACGACAACACGGACTACGGCATCGATTATCGCGGGTGCGCGGTGCTGGTTGCCTATGACAAGCAATCTCCCGATATCGCGCAGGGCGTCGATCGCGCGCACGATGACAACCTCGATCAAGGCGCAGGCGACCAAGGTCTGATGTTCGGCTATGCGTGCGACGAAACGCCCGAGCTGATGCCGTTGCCGATCCACTTGTCGCACCGTCTCGTCGAGCGTCAGGCGAGCCTGCGCCGCGATGGCCGCTTGCCGTGGCTGCGTCCCGATGCGAAGTCGCAGGTCACGGTGCGCTATGTCGACGGCAAGGCCCATTCGATCGACACCGTCGTGCTTTCGACGCAGCACGCGCCCGATATCGATTTGTCGATGCTGCGCGAAGCGGTCATCGAAGAAGTGATCAAGCCGACGTTGCCTGCCGAGCTCATCAAGGGCGACATCAAGTTCCTCGTGAATCCGACCGGCAGGTTCGTGATCGGCGGCCCACAAGGTGACTGCGGCCTCACGGGCCGCAAGATCATCGTCGATACCTATGGCGGCGCGGCGCCCCACGGTGGCGGCGCGTTCTCCGGCAAGGATCCGTCGAAGGTCGACCGCTCGGCGGCGTACGCCGGCCGGTACGTGGCGAAGAACATCGTGGCGGCCGGGCTGGCCTCGCGCTGTCTGATCCAGGTGTCGTACGCCATCGGCGTGGCGCAGCCGACTTCGGTGATGGTCAATACGTTCGGCACGGGCCGCGTGTCCGATGCGACGATCACGCAACTCGTGCGCGAGCATTTCGATCTGCGTCCGAAGGGCATCATTCAGATGCTCGATTTGCTGCGCCCCATCTACGAAAAGACGGCGGCTTACGGTCACTTCGGCCGTGAGGAACCCGAATTCACGTGGGAAAGCACGGACAAAGCGCTCGTGCTTGCGCAGGCGGCCGGGACGGAGGCTGTCGCGGCTGTGGCGTAACGCATTGCGGTCATGCGCGGTGTGAAGAAAACCCCGACTTCAGGTCGGGGTTTTTATTGGCACGTCGGTGACGTACACGCCCCGTCAGCGAAGCGGGCCGCCCGCCTGCGCTTTACGCCGCATGTCGGCGGTAAAGCGCCAGCGAGCCGGCAAGACCGATCAGCATCCCACCGCAGGCGCGTTCGAGCCAACGGGCGCCAGAGCGCTTGAGCAGGCGGATGGCGCGCGCACCGAGCAACGCATAGCCGAACATGATCGCGAGATCGAGGGCCGCGAAAGTGATTGCGAGCGCAACATACTGTGGCGCGAGCGGTGCAGAGGGCGTGATGAACTGCGGCAAGAAAGCGGAAAAGAACAGATAGCCCTTCGGATTCGTCACGGCTGTCAGAAAGCTCTTGAGGAAGATCGCACGATTGCGCTGACGTCCACCCGACGCTTGCTCGTCATCGAGCTCGAACGCACCCCTCGACATCAGCAGGCGCGCGCCGACGTAGGCGAGATACGCCGCGCCGACCCATTTGACGACCGAAAACCAGAATGTCGAGGCCGCGAGCAATGCGCCGAGGCCGATCGCCACCGCCGAAATGAGGACGAAGTCTGACGCGACGGCGCCAGCGAAGCCGTAGGCCGCACGGCGAAGCCCGTACCGCGAGCCGTTCGTGAGTGCGAGCAACACCGTGGGGCCGGGCGTGGCGATGCCGACAAAGGCGACAGCGGCGAAAACGGCCAGTGTGGTCTCATGCATGGAGCAGACGCCTCGCGAGGTGGGAGCGAGTCAGTATAGGGTGCGCGGCGCCAGGTGCGGCACGAACATACGGCAGTCGCGGGAGCCGCCACGGCGCCGACTACGAAAAAGGGCGAGCGCTTGAAGACGGCAGCATCGGCCGTCTTCGCCGACGATCAATCCCGGTCGGGCGCGCCGAGCGGAAACAACGATCGATAGGGCCGCGCCTCATCGACGGCGCGCGCAAACGAGGGGCGCGCGAGCAACCGCTTGCGGTATGCGATGACGTGCGAAAACGACGGATCGATCCGGTGCGACCAATCCGCGTAAAAGAGAAACGGTGCGGCCGCGCAATCGGCAAGGCTGAACATGTCGCCAGCGGCCCACTGTCGCTCGGCCATGACTTTATCGAGCCACGCATAGGCCGTCTCGAGCATCTCCCTGGCTTCTTTGACCCCATACGTATCGTGCGTGCCGTCGGGGCGCCTCGCATCGGCGACGATCTGCTGCTGCGGCCTGGAAATGTAATTGTCGAAGAAGCGATCCATGCTGCGTACCTCCAGTGCGGCCTGCGGATCGGTGGGCAGGAGTTGGACGGGCCCGGGGTGATTCAGCGCGAGATATTCGATGATGATCGTCGACTCTTTCAGGACGCGCGTGCCGTCCATCAGTAGCGGAAAGCGCTTGATTGGCCAAAGCGCCGCGAACTGAGCGAGCACCTCGGGGTTTTCCCGCGAGAGCTGGCGCCATTCGAACGGCGTGTGGTTCTCGTAGAGTGCGACCAGGACTTTTTGCGAGTAGGAAGAAAACGGGTGCGCGTACAGAATCAATGACATTCGGAGCCTCGTTCGTCGAATGAGCAGCGGGGATTTCCCCGGAACGGCTCGTTGCCGTTCAGCTTGACGACGAACGAGCCCGTTCGAAATCGACACCTGAGGCGCCTGATTGCCGCGGCGACGTTCGCGAGATCGTCACTCCCGCGAACGACGCTAATCCCAGCAATTGCGAAAAGCGACGGCGACGATGACAGGCACCGTAAGAACGAGCGGGATGGCGAAGTAAGGCACTTCCCGGTCGACGATCCAGCTATAGACAAGCCAGGCGATGCCGAGGCCGAGCGTCGCGAAGCCGACGAGGAACGTCAGCGCCGTGAGCATCCGCTTCGACGGGCGCTTGTGCGGATGAGGATCGGGGCTGCCCCGAGATGGCGTGTTCATGCCGACATTAAACCGCTATCGGGGCCGGCATGCCAGCCCTGTCGCCGGAACGGGATCAGGCGACGGATGGGTGCATCCGGTTCGATACCGCTCGGTGACAGCCGATTCAACGCGCGGCGAACGCGAACCATCCGGCGCTCGGCGCGAGCCTGCGCGGCCGCCGACTCGTCGCTTGGTGTACGAAGCGCGCTTGCGCTGCTTGCACACGGCGCACGGCCGGCTTCACGAGCAGCGCGCGCAGCGAAAAGCGCCGCGCGGCACGACGCGTGCGCAGCACGGCGACCAGGGCCCGCAGCCAGGACCGCAGCAAGCCGGTGGGCGCCTGATGATCGAAAGAGCGGACGCTGCGGCGTGCGCGCACGGCGTGGTGGCGCAGCGCGCGAACGACGCCGCGCCGCGCGGGGCGTGCGGCTTTGAGCGCGGCATGCTTGAGGCGGATGGCGATTCGTCTGTGCATGGGAACCGAAACGGAAACGGTGTCGCGATCGACGGGAGGCGCTGCGCTTGATGCAGCAACCATGCCATCGCGAAACGGAGAGGCAAAACCGGCAGGAAGAGCCGCACCTGCGCGCGTGCGCGGCGGGCGTTGTAGGACTATCGACATGGGTGGCAGCCTACACGCGAATCGTGACATGCGTAAGTCGGGGTCGACCCGAGCGCATTCATGCACAATGGCGGTGCGCCGGCACGCGTGCCGTGCACGCTCCGGCGCTTTAAAATAAATCGTTTCCGACCAACCGCCATCGGCGAACGGACCGTTTCATGTCAGAGCATTCGAAAAAAGAACAGGTGCAGGCGCTGCGCGAACGCGGTTTCGTGGTCGTGCCGGGCTTGGTCTCGCCCGAGCGGTGCGCCGCCATCAAGGCCCGCGCGCAGCAACAATTGCGGGAAGCCGCGCAGCCAGTCGAATACGAGGCCGACTTGCGCTATCCCGGCGCGCCCGAGTCCAAACACGCGCCGGGCGGCCATACGGTCCGGCGGCTGCTCGATGCGTATGGGCGCGATGCGCTGATGCGCGAATGGGCGAGTTCGCCCGAGATCCGGGGCTGGATGGAGCTTTACTTCGGCGAGACGCCGCACCTGTCGCGCGCCCATCACAACTGCATGATGACGAAGCATCCGGCGTACGGCAGTCTGACCGGATGGCATCGCGACGCGCGCTACTGGTCGTTCGAGCGCGACGATCTCGTTTCGACGTGGCTTGCGCTCGGTCCCGAATTCGTCGAGAACGGCGCGCTCTGGCTCGTGCCCGGCTCGCATGCCATGACTTTCACGTCGGACCGTTTCGACGCGGCGAAATTCTTCCGTGCCGACTTACCCGAAAACAAGTCGATCATCGACACGGCCGTTTGCCCCGAACTGCAGACCGGCGATGTCGTCTTCTTTCACTGCAACACGCTGCATTCGGCCGGTCGCAACCAGACCGACGAGGTCAAGTTCTCGCTCGTTTTCACTTACCATGGCGCGAGCAACGTGCCGTTGCCAGGCACGCGTTCGGCTTCGAAACCGGAGATCGTACTGTAGTGCCGGCGGGGCGTGCGAATCAGCCTTTGCGGCCCGGGCCCGTCGATATGAGCCCGATGAGACCCGCGAGCGTCGCCACGATGCCGCCGGCAATGAGCCATATCGTCTTGTTCGTCGGGGCGCCCGTGAACATGCGCGACATGTCGTTGGCGAAAGAATGGAACGATTGCCCGCCGAAATAGAGCAATATGACGCCGCCCGCAAGTAACGCAATCGAGATCGCTTTGATCATGGAGAAGTTTCCGTCATTGGCACGCTAACGGCGCAGTGTATGAAAGTTGCACCGTCGATGTCCACCCGGCGTGCATCCGGCTGCCGATTTTTCGCTGCGCAATCGCGAGGCATCGGCAGCACAGCATCGTCATTTGTCGACCCGCATGAAAGGAATTCCTATGGGCTATGAAGCTGCTTCGCAACGCTATTCGGATATGCAGTACCGCACTTGTGGCAAGTCAGGCTTGAAGCTGCCGGCCTTGTCACTTGGCCTATGGCACAACTTCGGCGATACGACGCCGCTATCGACGCAGCGCGAAATCCTGCGCACCGCGTTCGACCTCGGCATCACGCATTTCGATCTGGCCAATAACTACGGCCCGCCCTACGGCACCGCCGAGACCAACTTCGGGCGGCTTTTCAGGGACGACTTCCGCCCTTATCGTGACGAATTGCTGATTTCGACCAAGGCCGGCTGGGACATGTGGCCGGGACCGTATGGCCAGGGAGGGGGCTCGCGCAAATATGTGCTGGCCAGCCTCGATCAGAGCCTCGCACGAATGGGTCTCGACTATGTCGATATCTTCTATTCGCATCGCTTCGACGCCGATACGCCGCTCGAGGAGACGGCCGGCGCGCTGGCGAGCGCAGTGCAGCAAGGCAAGGCGCTCTATGTCGGCATTTCGTCGTATTCGGCCGCAAAGACGCGCGAGATGGCACGGTTGCTCGGTGAGTACAAGGTGCCGCTGCTGATTCACCAGCCCGCTTACAACATGCTCAACCGCTGGGTCGAGCACGAACTGCTCGATGCGCTGGAGGAGACTGGAACCGGTTGCATCGCCTTCACGCCGCTGGCGCAGGGAGTGCTGACTTCCAAATATCTAAATGGCATCCCGGCCGACGCGCGCATCAACAAGCCGGGTGGCGGTTCGCTGCAGCAAAGCCATTTGAGCCCGCAGAACATCGAGCACGTGCGCAAGCTCAACGCGATCGCCGAGCGGCGCGGCCAGAGTCTGGCGCAAATGGCGCTGGCCTGGGCGCTGCGCGATGGGCGCGTGACTTCCGTGCTGATCGGCGCGAGCCGGGCCGAGCAGGTGCGCGAGAACGTCGGGGCGCTCGCGCAACTCGCGTTTTCGGCCGAAGAACTCGCCGAAATCGATCGCTATGCGACAGAGGGTGGGATCAACCTCTGGGAAAAGCCCTCGACGGATCAGCCGATCCGCTAAGGCGGCACCCGCCCGCGCTGCCGCACGCCGCTACACCAGCGCGGGCAACCCTTCCACGAGCGCGACCGCGAACACGACGCCGAGCAGTGCGCCGAACACGCGTAGCACGTTGTGGAGGAACCTCGAGGAGGTCGGCAGCGCGCCGAGAAACAGCGCGCCCGCGAGCGCCATCGGGATCATGAGAATGAAGTCGCTGACCGTGAACGTCGCCATGCCCGTCTCCTTGTCCGCAGCCCGCAGCAGATTCGCTGCCGGTGCAAGCTGTAATCGTCGCGCCGGCGAAAACCCGGCGCGTTATTGATCGAGTATAGGAGATGGCGCCGCCCTTGGCGGTTATATCCTGGGCTGCGTCATATGCGCGAAGGGCTGGGCCTTGGGGCCTGCGAACAGGCCTTCCGTGGCGTCTCAACCGTCGACGCCAGGGGCGGTGGGGCGGGCCTTCGCGGCGGCCGGGTCGCCGGGCGGGGGTGTATCGCCGCGTTGCGGGCGCTGCAAATCGGGCTGCGGCTGGACCGGTGCTGCATCGGACACCTTGGCGGTGGTCGATGTCGGCTTGACGTAATCGGGCCCGTGCGCGCACCCGCCGAGGGCCAGTATCGCAGCGCCGGACACGGCGGCAATCGCGTAGGGCAGCAACGTGTTCATCGATGATCTCCTTGTCCCGAGCGCTCGAGCGGGGGCACGCTCGCGCTCCGTGGAAAACGCGCGTCTCGGATCACGCGCAAAGCCGCCCCCGGCCTACAGCACCAATCGTACCCCGGGGCACGGGCCGCCGGCAGGCCGAATGCGACAGTACTTTGTAAGGATGATCGGGGGAAGTGACGGCAGATAGCCCGTTACATTCTGCTTTGCACTGCGGCCGGTTCCGGCAACAATGCCTGCATGTGCCAAGGTGTCATCGAATGTGCGTTTTGCCCCGCCATACGGTTGTCTGCCGGCTCGGGCGCGTTGTCTTCGCGCATCTTCATCATCCACCACTGACACGGGGGAAACATCATGCAAGTCGGTTCGATCGTCAGGTCCGTGCATATCGCCGTGCCCACGGGCGCGCGCGGCATCGTCATGCGCATACTCGGCGATATGGCGATGGTCGTCTGGTACGCCGGTGAACCCGGCGCATCGCTGCAACTGAGCACCGAGCCTTTTTTCCTCGAAGATCTCATCGATACGGGCGAACTCGTCGCCCGTCCGGCTGGCGCGCTCGTCCACTGACGGCGGCCGCCGCCTGACAGCCGCCGTCTGACAGCCAACGCCGGCCCCAACAGGCGGGCCGTGGGGGCGATGCCGCTTCGCCCCACTGCGTGGATGCCGTACGCGTGCCGTTGCGGCACAATGCCGGCATGAACGATCATTTTCCCGATGGACCTGGCATGGACGATCAGTCGTCCACGCACCCCTTTACGCGACTCACGCCCGAGTGCGTGCTCGATGCGCTCGATACGGTGCTCGCGCCGACCGGTGTGCGCACCGATGGGCGGCTGCTGCCGCTGAACAGCTACGAAAACCGCGTCTATCAGGTCGGCGTCGAAGACGGCCCGCCGGTCATCGCCAAGTTTTATCGGCCCGAGCGCTGGTCCGACGAGGCGATTCTCGAAGAGCACGCCTTCGTCGCCGAGCTCGTCGAGCACGAGATTCCCGCCGTGCCGGCCCGTATCGTCGAATCGCGTACCTTGCATACATTCGACGGTTTTCGCTTTGCCGTCTTCGAGCGGCGAGGCGGGCGCGCGCCCGATCTCGACCGGCGCGACACGCTCGAATGGATGGGGCGCTTCATCGGGCGCATTCATGCGGTGGGCCGGCGCGTGCCCTACGCCGTGCGTCCGACGCTCGACATCGCGTCGTTCGGCCGCGAGCCGCGCGATTACCTGCTGGCTCACGACTTCATTCCGGCCGAGCTGCGCGACGCCTATGCCGCCGCGGCTGCGATGGCGCTCGATGCGGTCGAGCGCGCGTTCGAGGCGGCCGGCGAGGTGGCGCACCTTCGGCTGCACGGGGACTGCCATGCGAGCAATGTTCTATGGACCGATTCCGGCCCACACTTCGTCGATTTCGACGATTCCCGCATGGGGCCGGCGGTGCAGGACCTCTGGCTGCTGTTGCCGGGCGGACGAGCGGATGCGTCAGCCGCGTTGACCGATCTGCTTGCCGGGTACGAGGACTTCTGCGACTTCGAGCCGCGCGAGCTCCATCTGGTGGAAGCGCTGCGCACGCTGCGGCTCATCCATTACGCGGCGTGGCTCGCGCGTCGGTGGGACGACCCGGCGTTTCCGGCCGCGTTTCCGTGGTTCAACACGCAGCGTTATTGGGAAGCGCGCGTGCTCGAACTGCGCGAGCAAATCGGCGCGATGCAGGAAGGGCCGCTCTGGCCGGTCTGAGCATCTATTGGAATTGGAATCGGAATCGCCACGGTCAGAGTTTCAGCATCGTGGCGATGATGGCCCGAAAGCGCAGCCCGTACGGGGGCAGCAGCAGCGATCGCGCGTTTACGCGCGCCTGCACGAACACCGGCTTGAGCGTCGAGAAAGTCACGAATCCTTCATAACCGTGATACGCGCCCATTCCGCTCGCGCCCACGCCGCCGAAAGGCAGTCCCTCGCATGCGATATGCAGCAGTGTCTCGTTGACCGAAACGCCGCCTGAGACGGTATGGCGCAGTACGCGCTCGACGTTCGAACGATCGTCGTCGAACAGATAGAGCGCAAGCGGGCGCTCGCGGCCGTTGACGTAACGAATCGCCTCGTCGAGCGTGTCGTAAGGTACGAGCGGCAGCAGCGGGCCGAAGATTTCTTCGCGCATGGCGGCGGTGTGCTCGGGCGCGTTCGTGATGACGCACGGTACAAAAACGCGGCGGGCCGCATCGTTGGGCGCGTCGGACAGCGGATGGAGCTGCGCGCCTGCCCGAACGGCCTCGTCCGCCATGCGCATGAGCCGCGCGTAATGCCGTTCGGCCACGATCGACGTGTAATCGCGATTGCCGCGGAGATCGGGGTACAGCTTGGCCACGCGGGCGCGGGCGCGCTCGATGAAGGCGGTCACGCGCTCGCGCGGCAACAGCACGTAGTCGGGCGCGATGCAGGTCTGGCCGGCGTTCAGCGTCTTGCCCGCGACGATACTGTCCACCGCGGCGTCGAAGCGGGCGTGCGGGCCGATGATTGCAGGCGATTTGCCGCCCAGCTCGAGCGTGACCGGCGTGAGATTGCCCGCCGCGGCGCGCATGACCTCGCGGCCCACCGCCGTGGAGCCCGTGAACAGCAGATGATCGAATGCAAGTCCGCAAAACGCCGCCCCGACCGCCGCATCGCCGGTCACGACGCTCACATGGTCGCGCGCGAACGTCTGTGCGATCAAACGCGCGAACAGCGCGGACGTGCGTGGCGCAAGTTCCGGCATCTTCACCATCGCGCGGTTGCCGGCCGCCAGCGCGCAGACGAGCGGGCCGACGGACAGCAGCAGCGGGTAGTTCCACGGCGCGACGATGCCGACGACGCCGAGCGGCTGCGGCATCACTTTCGCGCGCGCGGGCCTGAGCCAGATGCCGGTCGCGCGGCGGCGCGCGCGCATCCACCGCTTGCCGTGCCGAAGCGCCGCATCGATTTCGTTTGTGATGAGCCAGACCTCGGAGAGCAGGACTTCTGCCTTCGCGCGTTGGCCGAAATCCGCGTCGACGGCCGCGGCCAGTGCGTCGCGGTGATCGAGCAGCATCGCGCGCAACGCTTTCAGATGCGCGGCGCGCTGCGCCCAGTCGGGGTACGGCGTGCGCAGGAAGGCCGCACGCTGAGCGTGCAGCAAGTCGCCGAGCGCTGCATCCTCGGGTAAATCGTTGTTCATGGCGCCGTTGCTCCCTGTGTCGATCCAACGCGCGTTCGGCGCTCGCTCAATGCTCGAATGCGCGCGCGATGACGGCCGAGTGGTCGAACGACGCCGGCAACGTTCCATAGACGCGGCCACACCGGCCCGCACCCTGCCCGAGCCGCGTTGCAATGAAGGCATCGGCACTCGCGGCGGGCGCTGCCTCGAGCATCGACACAGCTTGCGCGCACAGGACGATGTGCTGCGCGAGCCGGCGCGCCAGCACTTCGCGCGCGTCCGGGGGGCCGCCGAGCAAGGCCTCGAGTTCGGCGAGGGCGGTGCCGAGCACGGCGTGTCCGTCAGCATTCCGTCGCCATTGCGCCAGTAGCGCTTGCATACCGGGCGGATCGCGTTCGATCGCGCGCAGCACGTCCAGGCACATCACGTTGCCCGACCCTTCCCAGATCGAATTGACGGGTGCCTCGCGGTAAAAGCGCGCCATCGGGCTCTCTTCGACATAGCCGTTGCCGCCGAGCACTTCCATTGCCTCGCCGGTGAACTCGAGCGCGCGCTTGCATACCCAGAACTTGGCCGCGGGTGTGACGATGCGCCGCCAGGCACGCTCGGCATCGCTGTCGGCCCCGAGTTCGCCCGCATCGGCGGCGAGGTGTGCGTCGAACGCGCGGGCAAGCCTCATGAAGAGCAGGGTCGCCGCCTCCGATTCGAGCGCGAGATCGGCCAGCACGTTGCGCATCAGCGGCTGTTCGGCGAGCCGCTTGCCGAATGCCATCCGGTGACGGGCGTGGTGGATGGCCTGCACGAGCGCCGCGCGCATCAGTGCGGCACTGCCGATCACGCAGTCGAGCCGGGTGTAGTTCGCCATCTCGATGATCGTCGGTACACCCCTGCCCGGCTCGCCGATCATGATGCCGAACGCATCCAGGAATTCGACTTCGCTGCTCGCGTTCGAGCGGTTGCCGAGCTTGTCCTTGAGCCGCTGTATCTGGATTGCGTTGCGCGTGCCGTCGGGGGCGAAGCGCGGCATGTAGAAGCACGAGAGTCCTTCGTCGTCGTCGGCGCGCGCTAAAACGAGATGCGCGTCGGATTGCGGCACCGAGAAAAACCACTTATGCCCCACGAGGCGGTAGGCGTTGCCGCGCCCTCCCCGATCCAGTGCGAACGCCCTCGTGCGATTGGAGCGAACGTCCGAGCCGCCTTGCTTCTCCGTCATGCCCATGCCAACCAGCATCGAGCGCTTCTCCTCGAGCGGCGCGTCGCGCGGATCGTGCTCGCGCGAATAAAGCTTGTCGGCCAGCGCCGCGAAGAGCGCCGGCTCGCGGCGCAATACCGGAATACTCGCGAACGTCATCGTCAACGGGCACAGCGAACCCGATTCGAGCTGGGCGTGCAGGAAGTAGCCAGCGCATCGCGCGACCATGGCGCCGGGGCGCGGCTCGGAAAACGGCAGCGCGTGCAGACCCTCTTCGCGCAGCAATTCGAGCAGCCGGTGCCAGCTGGGATGGAATTCGAGTGTGTCGATGCGCTCGCCGCGCGGGCTGTATGTAAAGAGCTCGGGGGCGTGGCGATTGGCGAGATCGGCCAGCGCCAGAATCTCGCGCCTGCCGATGCGTGCACCATCGCGCACGAGCGCCTCGGCGTGCCAGTGCGCGCCTTCGCGATCGACGGCCGCGGCGAGTACCGGGTCGCTCGCAAAGAGGTTATAGCCTTCGAGCGGCGGCGTTTGATTCGTGACTTCGTGGGTGCTCTGCGGTTTCATCCGAGTTTGCTCCGAGAAACCTGGGACTTTCGTCCGAGGAGGACACTACAGCCGCCAGCTGCCCGCTGCCCGTTCCGGCGATCGCTGGCTTGGCGGCTGCGACGCTTCCTGCCGCGCCGGTGGCGTCGTCGGTGCATCGCACCTGCATCATAGGTTCTGAATGGGCCGAACGATTAGAGGGAGGGCTCGCGACAACGATCGAACGCCTCATGTCGGTTGTCAATCGAGCCCACCGCCGATGACGACGAGCTCACGCCCCGCACGGCTCACCAGACATCCGGACTGCCGGCCGCCTTGCCGGTGCGCGCATAGACGAAATCGTCGCCCGGCTGGCCTGGCAGCGTTTGCCGCGCCACCTCCAGCCAGGCACGGGCGGCATGCGAGAGATAGCCGTTGCGCCGCCAGCCGATTGCCATCTCCCAGGGAATTTCGGGCTCGCCCAGCGGGCGGCAGGTGAAGTGTGTCGGATCGAGACGGTCGCAGTACGGGGCGGGCAGCAACGCGATGCCGAGCCCCGCATGCACGAGCGCCGCCATGAAGTCCCAATGGCTGCTGCGCGCGACGATCGTCGGAGCGAAGCCCGATTGCCGGCACGCACGCGTAACGACATCGTTCAGCGCGAGGCTCTCGCCGTAAAAGACGAACGGTTCTTCGGCAAGGTCGGCGAGCCCGACCCGTTCCACGTTGTCCCAGCGTGTGCCGGTGCGCGCCACGAGCCACAGCAGCTGCCGCGACATCGGGAGCACGTCGAAAAGCTCGGCGTCGACGGGCAGCAGCAAGCCGCCAAGCTCCAGCTCGCCCGCCGCGAGCGCGGCTTCGATGCCGCGCGAGCCTTGTTCGAAGAGCTTCAGCTCGATTTTGGGATAGCGACGCTTGAATTCGGCGATGGCCGGCGTAAAGAGCGAGCCGCCCATCGGCGGAATGCCGACGGTGAGTTCGCCGCGCCCCAGCGTGCCGATATCGTCGAGCTCGGCTTGTAGCCGCGTGTGCGCGGCCAATACGTCCTGGCCGCGCTGGAACACGATGCGGCCTTCGTCGGTGAGCACCATTTGCCGGCCTTCGCGCAACAGGAGCGGCGCACCGACCTCCTCTTCGAGAGCCTTCACCATCTTGCTGATGGTCGGCTGTGTGACGAAAAGACGCTCGGCTGCGAGCGTGAAGCTCTGCTGCCGCACGACTTCGACGAAATAACGCAGCGCGCGCAATTCCATGGCCTGCCCTCCAGCGCCGTGCGGTGCGAGGCCGCCCCGCGTCGATGTTGTTCCAAATTGGAATGGATCGGATGATTTTAAGTCATTTTATTTATGGACGCGAGCTGACTACACTTGGTTCATGAAGTCAATAGGGAGTTCTGCCATGACCGTCAAGCGCATCGGGAATCTCGCGCAAATCGTCGCGCAAAGCGCGCTGCTGGCCGCACTCTGGTTCCTCGCCGACCAAGCCGCACGGCGCTTGAGCCTGCCGGTGCCGGGCAGCGTGGTCGGCTTGGCGACGTTGCTGGCACTGCTGCTCACCGGTGGCATCGCGCCGAAGTGGGTGAAGGCGGGGGCGGACTGGCTGCTGTCGAACATGCTGCTTTTCTTTATTCCGGCGGCCGTCGCGGTCGTCCAGTACGGCGGGCTTTTCAAGTCCGACGGCTGGCGGCTCGCGCTCGTCGTCGTGGCCGGCACGTTGACCGTCATGGTTGCAGTGGCCTTCACCGTCGATCAGGCCGCGCGTTTCGAACGCCGACTTGCCCTGCGGCATGCGCGCGTCGCGCGCGGCTGATGGCTCGCCTCACCTGAACGGAACATGACCATGCTTGCCTCGATGTTGTCGTCGCCGGTGTCCGCTTTCGGTCCGCAAGCCATCGCGGCCGTCTGCTTCGCGCTGACGATCGCGCTCTATGCCGCGGGCAAGCGGCTCTATGCGCGATTTTCGCGCCCGTGGCTGACGCCGCTCGTCGTGGTGCCCGCGTTGCTCGCGACGCTCGTGGTCATCGCCCACATCCCCTATGCCGTGTACTTTGCCGATACGCGCTGGCTCATGTGGCTGCTCGGGCCGGCGACAGTCGCATTCGCCGTGCCGATCTACGAATACCGCGAACTGATGAAGCGCCATTGGCTCTCGCTCGCGGCGGGCGTGTCCGTCGGCATCGTCGTAGCCGTGAGCGGCTCGTTCGCGTTGGCCAAGCTCCTGCACCTGGCCCCGGACGTCGCGCGCAGTCTGCTTACGCGTTCGGTATCGACACCGTTCGCGCTCGCCGTGTCCGATGAAATCCATGCGCCCCGGCAACTGACGGCG
Source organism: Trinickia sp. (assembly GCF_057351765.1). Lineage (NCBI taxonomy): Bacteria > Pseudomonadati > Pseudomonadota > Betaproteobacteria > Burkholderiales > Burkholderiaceae > Trinickia > Trinickia sp. The sequence continues at coordinate 49,555 of NZ_JBMRBK010000004.1, forward strand.
CTGTTCGTCATCGCCACGGGCGTGTGCGGCATGCTGCTCGGCGAGTTCGTCCTGGCGCTCATGCCGCTGCGCACGCGGCTCGCCCGTGGTGCGCTCTTCGGCGCGGCGGCCCATGCGGTCGGCACCGCAAAGGCGCGCGAACTCGGCAGCGAGGAAGGCGTGATCGCAAGCCTCACGATGATGATCGCGGGTGTCGTCATGGTGCTGATTGCACCTGTGATCGGCTCGCTGCTCGGCAGCGCGTTCGGGTAACGCGTGCCGCGGTTGGGGCCGGCGCCGCGCCGGCGCAGCGCCCTCAGTGACCGAATGCCGGGGAAAAGCCCGCCCATACTTCGTCGTTGGGCAGCAGGCGCCGCTGGGTTTTGATCTGACGGCTGATCGGCAGATCGTGCAAAGGCGCTTTCGGCGGCAGGCAGGCCTCGTTGCGCTTGCGCTCGACCTGCGGATCGTGTCGCGCGTTGATCCGCGGCACTTCACACGTGAGATCCGCCACAGGGATGCGCCCTCCGTTACGCACGCCGAGCGTAAGAGGGTCCCGCGATGCGTCGCAGTTCAAGTCGGTCAATTCGTGCTGTCCCTGGAAGTAGATCCACCAGCGCCCTTGCTCGTATTTGAGGAATGCGAAACCACGTCGTTCGGTGCGGACCTGTCCCATTCCAAACCGATCCCCGCAGACGTGCCCATAGTCACCGAAGGTCATCGCCGCGGCGAGGCCGAGCCGCTGCGGCGTGCTGTCGTGGCGCCGGTAATACTCCGGCTGCAAACGGGCGCTTCCGCCTTGTACGTGATAGACGCGATACGCGTCGTTGCCGATCTGGTCCACCAGCAGCGAGCAACCGCTGAAGTCGGGTGTGAAGACGAAGCACTTTTCCTCAGGCGTCTTGGGGATGTCGCAATAGCCACCTTGCGGCACCCAGTAGCCGGGGAGTATTTCATCGGAACGGCTGCCCGCTCCCCAATAGCCGAGATGGACGGTCGGTCCTTTGACGGTCGACGGTATCCGCAAATCGAAACCAGCCCCGTGGGCGCCGCCTGCCTGAATCGCCTTCGCGGAGATCGCCATCTGGCTGATGAACCCTCGCGTAGCCTTGCGAAATTGGCTGTTCAATCCGAATGACACGGGTATCCCTTTTTTGACGAAAACATCCGGGCACTATCCGGAACGGCTGCAAGAGCGGCAACGAGAAAACTCTCGTTTATCCGACTGCGGGATCGCAAGCCTGGGCAGCATGCGATGCCGGGACCGTTGCGCGCGTGTTTTTGCTACAATTCCCCCCGTTTCCGAGGAGCGTTGCGACGGCTTTGCCCGCCAGGCTCGGAAACTTCAATCGGACCCCGCATGAAAACGCGCGGCGGTTCCATCGAACGGCGCTCACGTCTATTTCTAGAACTCATTTAGAAAGGAGGGCGTGATGAACGCCGCAGTTATCGAATCGAATCACTCGCAGGATTTCGTTGTCGCCGATCTCTCGCTTGCGGACTGGGGCCGCAAGGAGCTCAACATCGCCGAGACCGAAATGCCCGGGCTCATGCAAATCCGCGAAGAGTACAAAGCCGCGCAGCCGCTCAAGGGCGCGCGCATCGCGGGCTCGCTGCATATGACGATTCAGACGGCCGTGCTGATCGAGACGCTCGAGGCGCTCGGCGCCGACGTGCGCTGGGCTTCGTGCAACATCTTTTCGACGCAGGACCACGCCGCCGCGGCCATCGCCAAGGGCGGCACGCCGGTCTTCGCGTTCAAGGGCGAATCGCTCGACGAGTACTGGGAATTCTCGCACCGCATCTTCGAATGGCCGAACGGCGAATTCGCCAACATGATTCTCGATGACGGCGGCGATGCCACGCTGCTGCTCATCCTGGGTTCGAAGGCGGAGAAGGATCGCAGCGCGATCGCCAAGCCGACGAACGAAGAGGAAACGGCGCTCTTCAAATCGATCGAACGCCATCTCGCCATCGATCCGACGTGGTATTCGAAGCGCCTCTCGCAGATCCGCGGCGTGACGGAGGAAACCACGACGGGCGTGCACCGCCTCTATCAGATGGAAAAGGACGGCCGCCTGCCGTTTCCGGCCATCAACGTCAACGATTCGGTGACGAAGTCGAAGTTCGACAACCTCTATGGCTGCCGCGAATCGCTCGTCGACGGCATCAAGCGCGCGACCGACGTCATGATCGCCGGCAAGGTCGCGGTCGTGGCGGGCTACGGCGATGTCGGCAAGGGCTGCGCGCAGTCGCTGCGCGGGCTCGGCGCAACGGTCTGGGTCACGGAAATCGATCCGATCTGCGCGCTGCAGGCCGCGATGGAAGGCTATCGTGTCGTGACGATGGAGTACGCGGCCGACAAGGCCGACATCTTCGTCACGGCCACGGGCAACTATCACGTCATCACGCACGCGCATATGAAGGCGATGCGCCACAACGCCATCGTCTGCAATATCGGTCACTTCGATTCGGAGATCGACGTTGCTTCCACGCGCCAGTACACGTGGGAAAACATCAAGCCGCAAGTCGATCACATCGTGTTCCCCGACGGCAAGCGCATCATTTTGCTGGCCGAAGGCCGCCTCGTGAATCTCGGCTGCGCAACGGGCCACCCCTCGTTCGTCATGTCCAACTCGTTCGCCAACCAGACGCTCGCGCAAATCGAGCTGTTCACGCGCGGCGCCGAGTATGCGAACAAGGTCTACGTGCTGCCGAAGCATCTCGACGAGAAGGTCGCGCGTTTGCATCTTGCGCGAATCGGCGTGCAGCTGACCGAGCTCACGAACGATCAGGCGAGCTACATCGGCGTCGACAAGAACGGTCCGTTCAAGCCGAATCACTACCGTTATTGAACGGTCGGCTCCGCGCCGGCGCGTATGGCATGCTTGCGCGGAACGCGCCGGTCGACGGCCGCCCCTAGCCAGCCCTGGCCGGCGGCGGGCCTCGCCTTGCGTCCGGCGGCGACCTCGAACCGATACCGAACCGAAACGAAACCGAAAGGAGTCCTGAGATGACCGTGCTGCTGACCTGGCTGATCAATGCGCTCGCGCTCTTGATCATCACCTACCTGGTGCCGTCGATCCATATTCGCAGCTTCGGTACAGCGCTCATCGTCGCGCTCGTGCTCGGGCTCATCAATGCCGTGCTTCGTCCCGTGCTGATTCTGCTCACGCTGCCCGTGACGATCGTTACGCTCGGGGTTTTCATTCTCGTCGTCAACGCGCTTTGCTTCTGGCTCGCGGCGTCGCTACTGAAAGGCTTCGAAGTGTCGGGATTCTGGTCGGCGTTTTTCGGCTCGATTCTGTACAGCATCGTGTCGTGGTTGCTGTCGGCCCTCATATTCGGCAATCGCAGCTTAGGCTGATTGCCGTTCTTCTGTCGCACCATGGCCACCATCGAAATCTCTTTCGAATTTTTTCCGCCAAAGACACCCGACGGCGTCGAGAAGCTACGCGCCACCGCCGCGCAACTCGCGCGGCTCGCGCCGAAGTTCGTCTCGGTCACGTTCGGGGCCGGCGGTTCGACCCAGCAAGGGACGCTCGATACCGTCCTCGAACTGGCGCGCGACGGGCTCGAAGCCGCGCCTCATTTGTCGTGCATCGGCTCGTCGAAGCAGAGCCTGCGCGACATTCTCGAGCGCTATCGCAGTCACGGCATCCGTCATATCGTCGCATTGCGCGGCGATTTGCCTTCGGGCATGGGTGAGGTCGGCGAGCTGCGCTATGCGTCCGAGCTCGTCGCCTTCATTCGCGCCGAATACGGCGATTGGTTTCGCATCGAAGTCGCGGGCTATCCCGAATATCATCCGCAGTCGCGCTCGCCGCAAAAAGACCTCGAGAACTTTGCACGCAAGGTCAAAGCGGGGGCCAACTCGGCGATCACGCAGTACTTCTACAACGCGGACGCCTATTTCCGCTTCGTCGAAGATGTGCGTAAGCTCGGCGTCGATGTGCCGATCGTGCCCGGCATCATGCCGATCACGAACTACACGCAACTGATGCGCTTTTCCGATATGTGCGGTGCGGAAGTGCCGCGCTGGATCGCGCGCCGGCTCGAAAGCTTTGGCGACGATCGCGAGTCGATTCGCGCGTTCGGACTCGATGTCGTCACCCAGCTTTGCGAGCGCCTCGTAAAAGAAGGTGCACCGGGGCTGCATTTCTATACGCTCAATGGAGCCGCGGCAACGAAGGCGATTTGCGAGCGGTTGGGCTGAACGCCCGCCGGCCGCCGGATCCGTCGAGCAGTCCCGGCGCCGCGCGGGTACCGATGCTGCGGGGATGTCTTCCCCCGCAGCCGGAACGGCTTACATTTCGAGCGATTGCGCGCTGGCGTTTTTCAGCGGGAATGCCGTAATGACCATCCCATTCTGACCGAGCACGATTCGCACGTTCCTGATGGCGAAAAGACGTTGGCCCTGTCGGAACGTGAAGTACTCGAACGTGCGTACGACGTTGCCGTTGCGTGAGCGCGTCTGCCTGAATTGGGCGAATGGATCGGTCAAGGCGGCCATGATTACCTGTGTCAGCACGTCGCGCCCGCTCACCGAGAGCCCCGGCAGACGAGTCTGCCAGTCATCCCGGTGCCCCGCGTCGTCCCCACCGCCTGCGCCGGGTGCCCAGATGTGCTCGATTCCATATTTGAACCGGACATTGCCGCGCAGCGTGGGATCGTTGATGTAGATCAGGCCGAGATTGTCGCCGGTCGGCGCGCGATCTCGGGCGATTGCTGTCGTGAATTGGGCGAAATGATCGCCGGCCATGCCTGGAGGCAGGCTTCTGCCCGTGTTGCGGAATTCCCGGACGAGTCGCGTGAATCCCGGCGTGCCGCGCAGATGGAAACGATCGCTATCGTCGACATGCGGTGGCAGGGCCACGGTCGGGCCGGTCTCCCCGAGCTGCTTCTTCGCTTTTTTGACGCAAAGCGTGAATTCGTCGTCCGCGCCGTTTTTCACCTCGTCCGAGCCGTCGTCTTTCTGCTTGATGACGCAGCTCGCTTTGACGACTTTTTCCTTCTTGTTCTTCTTCTTTTTGATCGTTTCGTTGACGTTTGCCGCGGCATCGGAGACGCGCACGATCGCCTTGGCCGCGTTGAGCGCCTGCTCGGCCCGGTTCACATCGGCGTTGAGCCATCGATCGAGTTCGGCGTTGCCGGTGCGCAGCGTACCCGCGCCCTGTTGATCGGGCGCGAACATGCGAGCGATGCTGGCAAGCAACTCGTCGACTTCCAGCGGGGTGAGCTCGCCAATGGCTGCAACCGCGCGCCGGTCTTCGTCCGTGCACGGCTGCTCGCCCTCTCCGGCGAGGTGGTTGGAATTGCAAAACTGGACGCCCATGGCGGCGTCGAATGCATCGGTGTAACCGAACTCTTTCGGCTCGAGCGCGGAGGCCTCGAAAACGGTTGGCTCGGGCAGACGCGGGATGTCCTGAGGATCGGTCACTTCCACGAGCGGCAGCGGCGCGGCAATGTCCTCGTTGGGATGGGGATCGAATGAGCACAGATCCGCGCGGCCGAAGTAGACGTCCAGCAACAACGGCAGCATGAGATTGCTCATGTCGAAGATGACGTTGTTCAGGCACCGCTTGTCGCGCCGGCGTCCGCCCGAATCGGCGCGCAGATCGAGCGTTCGCTGTTCGATGAAGGGCAGGCGGCTGGTCGAGGTGCGCAGCGGATGGAGCACGTCGTCCTGGTGCCGGCGTACGAGCCCCGCACGCAACGGTGCTTGCCGCCAATGCGACCAGTTGCTTTCATCCACCGAGAGCGCAATGTCATTGGCCAGCGTTCGCCCGGTGATCACGTGCATGCCTTGCACGGTGGCCTCGTTGACTGTGAGGAGCAAGTTGCCCTTGCCGTTGGACGACGATGTGTCGTCGAGACGGGGAACGACATACAGCGTCACGATGAAATGCGTCGCGCGGGAAGCGCTGACCTTCACCGTCTGCGCCCACCGGCGCGTGTCGTCTCGCCAGGTCGACCCTCTGTCGGTCCGCAGGAAGGGATTTTTGGATTTCGAAAGGGAAGGGCCGCCATAGACCACGTACAAAGCGTGATTGTAGAACTCGACGATGAACTGGGTCGATTCGTCCTGTGATGCTATGGCGATATCGCCAGCTCTCGGCACCAGCATGCGAATGGCTCGCAGGTGGCTCGCCTCGACGCCCGGCGTGTCCGGGGCGGAGGATGCCGGGCGCGAACCCTGAAATTGAGGAAACGTGTTGGCGTCGACTTGCTGGACGATGCCTACGCCATTCGAGCGCGTTTCGCTTCGCATGCGGTAGTCGCCTGAATCGGCGAGCGCGTCGAGCGAAACGACCGATGTGGTCGCTAGCAGCAATGCCAAGGGGATCGTGCGGATACGGACCGATAAACAACGAAACATCTATGCCTCTATGAGTGAACGAATCGGGAGCGCGAGACGCGACGAACGCGCGCTCGACTGCGGTGCGCAGGCTAACCGCCAGGTGAGAGAGACAGCGTTATTCGCGAAAATCTAGGACTGATTCCAGCGCAACGGGCCCAAAGACGTTGGCCGAATCAGATTTCTCCTCGATTCGCCCTGGCCGCTGATCCGCTGATCCGCTGATCCGCGGACCGCGATGCGAACGCGCCGTGCTACGCTTGTGCGGCCCGGTTACCGAGGGAGTGCCCATGTCGGTCCGTCACCCGCTTTTTGGCGTTCGTTCGACTTCGTTCATCGTTTCAGCGGCCGCAGTGGCCTGCGCCATGTTCGGCAGCATTGCCTGCGGGGCCGCCGAGCTTCCCGCCAAAACCCTCGTCTACTGCTCCGACGCGAGTCCGGCGGGCTTCGATCCGGCGCAATACACGAGCAGCGTCGAAAATTCGGCCGCGGCCTATACCGTCTATAACCGGCTCGTCGAATTCGAGCATGGCGGCACGAAGGTCGAACCGGGCCTGGCCGAGTCCTGGGAGGTTTCACCGGACGGCAGGTCCTATACGTTCCATCTGCGCCACGGCGTGAAGTTCCAGACGACTTCGTTTTTCAAGCCGACGCGCGAGTTCGACGCCGATGACGTCGTCTTCACGTTCGAGCGCATGCGCGATCCGAACCAGCCGTTTCGCAAGGCCTATCCGGTAGCGTTTCCCTATTTCACGGACCTGCGCCTCGACAGGACTATCGAGCGCATCGAGCGGATAGACGCATACACGGTGAGATTCAAACTGGCGTCTGTCAATGCACCGTTCCTTTCGCAGTTGGCGATGCCGTTTGCGTCCGTGCTCTCGGCCCAGTATGCGCAGCAACTGCTGAACGCGGGCAAGGCGTCGGAGATCAACAACGCTCCCGTCGGGACGGGGCCGTTCATTTTTCGCGGCTATACCAAAGATGCGTCGATCCGTTTCGACGGCAATCCCGATTACTGGAAGCCGGGCGCGGTGCGCTTGAGGCGGCTGATTTTCTCGATTACACCTGACGCCGGCGTGCGCGAACAGAAGCTCAAGCGCAACGAATGCCAGGTCATGACCTACCCGCGCCCGGCCGACCTCGCCTCGCTACAAGCCGATCCCGATTTGCAGGTGCCGTCGCAAGCCGGCTTCAATCTTGGCTATCTCGCCTACAACACGACGAAAAAACCGCTCGATAACGTCGACGTGCGCCGCGCGCTCGACATGGCGATCGACAAGCGGGCGATTCTGGCCGAGGTGTATCAGGGCGCGGGCGTGATCGCGAGCCATCCGATGCCGCCCACGCAGTGGTCTTACGACGAGTCGATCGCCGACGCGCCGCGCGGCATCGCAAAAGCAAAGCGGCTGCTCGCCGATGCCGGATTCAAGGACGGCTTCGAGATCACATTGTGGGCAATGCCGGTGCAGCGCGCTTACAACCCGAATGCGCGGCTCATGGCCGAGATGATCCAGGCGGACTGGGCGAAGATCGGCGTGAAGGCGAACATCGTGACCTACGAGTGGGGCGAATATGTGAAACGCGCGCACGCGGGCGAATACGACACGCTGCTGATCGGTTGGACGGGCGACTACGGCGACCCGGACAATTGGCTGGGCGTATTGCTGGGCTGCTCGGCCGTCGGCGGCAGCAACTTCGCGAGATGGTGTTACAAGCCGTTCGACGATCTGATCGTCAAGGCGCGGGAAACGACCGATACAACGGAGCGCACGAAACTCTACCGGCAGGCGCAACGCATTTTCGCCGATCAACGTCCGTTCACGCCGATCGCTCATTCGCTCGTCTATCAGCCGCTGCGCAAGGAGGTGACGGGCTTCAAGATCGATCCGTTCGGACCGACGCAGTTCTGGAACGTGGGCTTGCGTTAGCGCGAAGCCCGGAGCCGAGGCGTTGGCCCGAATTGGGCCGGGCCCCCTTCTTGCGACCCGCGCCGGCGCTGGGGCCAACCCGCCATCATATATTTTCGACCGCTTGTTCGGGTAATCAAAGGTCAGTAATATCCGGCTACGCCGGCTAGCCGGACTACGACTTGGAGGAATGATGGAACTCAACAAACTGTTGCGTGCCGCGCGGGTCACCGCTCTCGCGGCCGCAGCCGTGACGGCCTCGCTTGGCGCCGCGACGATCTCGCAGGCCGCGACGATTCCCAACAAGACCCTCGTCTACTGCTCGGAAGGCAGTCCCGCCGGTTTCGATCCCGCGCAATACACGACCAGCGTCGATTTCAGCGCCAACACGTTTACCGTGTACAACCGCCTCGTCGAATTCGCGCGCGGCGGCACGAACATCGAGCCGGGGCTGGCCGAGAAATGGGAAGTCACGCCCGACGGCAAGACGTACACGTTCCATCTGCGTCACGGCGTCAAGTTCCAGACGACCTCGTTCTTTAAGCCCACGCGCGAATTCAATGCCGACGACGTGGTCTTTACGTTCGAGCGCATGCTCGATCCGAATCAGCCGTTTCGCAAGGCGTACAACGTATCGTTCCCGTACTTCACCGACATGGGCCTCGACAAGCTCATCAAGAAGGTCGAAAAGGTCGATCCGTATACGGTTCGCTTCGAGCTGAACGAGGTCAACGCGCCGTTCATCCAGAATCTGGCGATGGAATACGCGTCGATTCTGTCGGCCGAATACGCGGACCAGTTGCTGAAAGCCGGCAAGGCCTCCGACATCAACCAGTTCCCCGTCGGCACGGGCCCGTTCATCTTCCGCAGCTATACGAAGGACGCGACGATCCGTTTCGACGGCAACCCCGATTACTGGAAACCGAACACGGTCAAGGTCTCGAAGCTGATCTTTTCGATCACGGTGGATTCGAACGTGCGCGCCCAGAAGATCAAGCGCAACGAATGCCAGGTCATGAGCTATCCGAAGCCGGCCGACATCGCCACGCTCAAGAGCGACAGCAGTGTCGAGATGCCGAGTCAAGCCGGCTTCAACCTCGGCTATCTCGCCTACAACGTGCAGCATAAGCCGCTCGACAATGTCGATGTGCGCCGCGCACTCGACATGGCGATCAACAAGAAGGCCATTGTCGACTCGGTCTATCAGGGCGCGGGTCAGGCGGCGACGCATCCGATGCCGCCGACCGAGTGGTCCTACGCCAAGGACCTGAAGGCCGCCTCGTACGATCCCGCGAAGGCGAAGGCTTTGCTCGAGAAGGCCGGCTATCCGAACGGCTTTGAAATCGCGCTGTGGGCGATGCCCGTACAGCGTCCCTACAACCCGAACGCGAAGCTGATGGCCGAAATGATCCAGTCGGACTGGGCGAAGATCGGTGTGAAGGCGAAGATCGTGACCTACGAGTGGGGCGAGTACATCAAGCGCGGCCATGCGGGCGAGCAAGACGCTTACCTCATCGGCTGGACCGGCGACAACGGCGACCCCGACAACTGGCTCGGGACGTTGCTGGGCTGCGAGGCGATCAACGGAAACAACTTCTCGAAGTGGTGCTACAAGCCGTTCGACGAGCTCGTGCAAAAGGGCCGGACGACGACGGACCGCGCGCAGCGCACGAAATACTACGAAGAGGCGCAAAAGATCTTCGCCGACCAGCTGCCGTTTTCGCCGATCGCGCACTCGACGGTCTATCAGCCGACGACGAAGAACGTCGTCGACATGAAGATCGATCCGCTCGGCTATACGCGTTTCGACGGGGTGAGCCTCAAGTAGCCGCCGGCGTCGCTCCGGTATGTTCGATGGACGTCATTTGCGGTAACCGGAAGGTGCCGCGATCGATCCGGCGACAGAGGACATGCGCCTCTCGTCGCCGGTCGCATTTTTCCCCACGCAGATCAAGGGGCGAACCATGTTCCGATTCGTTTTGCGCCGCGTGGGAATGGTGATACCGACTTTCATCGGCATCACCATTCTCGCGTTCGCGCTCATTCACCTCATTCCCGGCGATCCGATCGAAGTCATGATGGGCGAGCGCGGCGTCGATCCCGCGATGCACGCGGCGGCGCTGCACCGGCTCGGCCTCGACGAGCCGCTGCCGTTGCAGTACATCCACTACGTGTGGCGAGCCCTGCACGGCAATCTCGGCACATCGATCATCACGAACACGAGCGTGATGGGCGAGTTTCTTGCGCGTTTTCCGGCCACCGTCGAGCTGTCGATCTGCGCGATGGTGTTCGCACTCGTGCTGGGTCTGCCGGCGGGCATCTTCGCGGCGCTCAGGCGCGGCACCGTCGTCGACCACGGTGTCATGGGCACGGCGCTGGCCGGCTATTCGATGCCGATCTTCTGGTGGGGGTTGATTCTCATCATGCTGTTTTCGGTGACGCTCGGCTGGACACCGGTCTCGGGCCGCATCGCCGTGGAGTACGACATCCCGCGCGTCACGGGCTTTTTGCTCATCGATTCGCTGTTCGTGCCCGACGAAGGTTCGTTCGTCTCGGCCGTGAGCCACCTGATTCTCCCTTCGATCGTGCTCGGCACCATTCCGCTGGCCGTCGTGGCGCGCATGACGCGCTCGTCGATGCTCGAGGTGCTGCGCGAGGACTATATCCGCACGGCGCGCGCCAAGGGGCTCTCGCCGGCGCGCATCGTCATCGTGCATGCTCTGCGCAATGCGCTGATTCCCGTCGTGACGGTGATCGGGCTGCAGGTCGGCACGTTGCTGGCCGGCGCGGTGTTGACCGAGACGCTCTTCTCGTGGCCCGGCATCGGCAAGTGGCTCATCGACGCGATCGGCCGGCGCGACTATCCGGTCGTGCAAGGCGGCATCCTGCTGATCGCCACGCTCGTCATCATCGTGAACCTTGCCGTCGATCTGCTGTACGGCGTGCTCAATCCGCGCATCCGTCACACGCGCTAGCGAGGCCCCGACATGGCAGACATACAAAACGCAATTCCCGAGGCCGTGACACCGGCGAGCGGCCGCAGGCTCGCCGCCCGCGAGTTCTGGCACAACTTCTCGCGCAATCGCGGCGCGGTGGCGGCGGGCGTCATCGTGCTCGTGTTCATCGTGCTCGCCGTGGCCGCGCCGATGGTCGCGCCGCATAGTCCCATCGAGCAATATCGCGAGTTCGTCAAGATTCCGCCCGCATGGCTCGCGGGCGGCAATTGGCACTTCGTGCTCGGCACGGACGAGGCGGGCCGCGATATCCTGTCCCGCCTCATCTACGGTGCGCGCATGTCGTTCTGGATCGGCTGCGTGTCCGTCGTGCTGGCGCTCATTCCGGGCATCGTGCTCGGGCTCGTCGCCGCCTTTTTCGACAAATGGGCCGATACGCCGATCATGCGCCTCATGGACGTGCTGCTCGCATTGCCCTCGCTGCTGCTCGCGGTGGCCGTCGTCGCCATCATCGGACCGGGTCTCGTCAACACGATGTTCGCGATCGCGATCGTCGCGCTGCCCGGCTATGTCCGCTTGACCCGGGCGTCGGCGCAAGGCGAGCTGCACAAGGAGTACGTGCTCGCCTCGCGCGTGGCTGGCGCGGGGACGTTGCGGCTCATGTTTTCGCAGGTGCTGCCCAATTGCACCGCACCGCTGATCGTGCAGGCGACGCTCGGCTTTTCGTCGGCTATTCTCGATGCGGCCGCGCTCGGTTTTCTCGGCCTCGGCGTTCAACCGCCGACGCCCGAGTGGGGCGCGATGCTCGCCTCCGCACGCGATTACATCGACAACGCCTGGTGGATCGTCACGATGCCGGGTCTCGCGATACTGATCTCGGTGCTGGCGATCAATCTGCTCGGAGACGGGTTGCGCGATGCGCTCGATCCCAAATTGAAACGGATGGGATGAATGGAACGACCTCCACACTCACCGCGGGACACTGCCATGCGCGACCTTCTGACGATCCGCAATCTGTCGGTCACGTTCGGCGGCGCGCCTGCCGTCGATGGCGTGAACTTCTCCATCGCACCGGGCGAGGTCGTCGGCGTCGTCGGCGAATCGGGCTCGGGCAAGAGCGTGACGATGATGGCCGTCATGGGGCTCATCGACGCACCGGGCATCGTGACGGCCGATGAGATCGCCTTCGACGGGCGCGATCTCATGAACGCCTCGCCCAAGGAGCGCCGCAAGACCGTGGGCAAGGACATCGCGATGGTGTTCCAGGACGCGCTGACGAGCCTCAATCCGAGTTATACGGTCGGCTACCAGATCAAGGAGGTCCTGCGGCTGCACGAGGGCCTGCGCGGCGCGGCGCTGGAAGCCCGCGCGCTCGAATTGCTCGACCAGGTCGGCATTCCCGATGCGAAAACCCGCCTCGGCGCGTTTCCGCATCAGCTCTCGGGCGGTATGAACCAGCGTGTCATGATCGCCATGGCCGTCGCCTGCAACCCGAAGCTGTTGATCGCCGACGAGCCGACGACGGCGCTCGATGTCACGATCCAGGCGCAGATCATGGACTTGCTCGTCAGCCTGCAAAAGCAGCGCGGGATGGCGCTCGTGCTGATCTCGCACGATCTTGCCGTCGTCTCGGAAGTCGCGCAGCGGGTTGCCGTGATGTACGCGGGCGAGATCATCGAGACGAATCGCGTTCCCGACATCTTCGCGAGCCCTCACCACCCGTATACCGAGGCGCTGCTCGCGGCCATTCCCGAGCATAATTTCGGCGCGAAGCGTCTCGCGGCGCTGCCGGGTATGGTGCCCGGCCGGGACGACCGGCCGCGCGGGTGCCTGTTCGCGCCGCGCTGCAAGTATGTCGCCGACGATTGCTGGAAAGGCCGGCCCGAACTCGCGGCGCTGGAAGCGGGCAACGACGGCATGCGTGCGCGCTGCATCAAGCCGCTCAATCTCGATTCGATTTGCTCGACCCACGGAGGCGCACGATGAACGCAGTACCCGAAGCACCGCGTGCGCCCGAGCGCGGCGACACCGTGCTCGTCGCCGAGGGGCTGACGAAACACTATCCGGTGCGTCGCGGTCTCTTCGGCCACGCCACGGTGAAAGCGCTCAACGACGTCTCGTTTGCGCTCTCGCGCGGCAAGACGCTGGCCGTCGTCGGCGAATCGGGCTGCGGCAAATCGACGCTTGCACGCCAGTTGACGATGATCGAGACACCCACCTCGGGGCGGCTCGTCATCGAGGGCGAGGACGTTGCCGGTGCGTCGCGCGAGCGCATTGCCCAGTTGCGCCGCCATGTGCAGATGGTTTTCCAGAACCCGTTCGCGTCGCTCAATCCGCGTAAGACCGTGGAGCAGACGCTCGGCGAGCCGCTCGCGATCAACTCGGCGCTCTCGGCGTCGGAGCGCGCCGGACGCGTCGCTCATATGATGCGCACGGTCGGGCTGCGGTCCGAGCATGCCAAGCGCTACCCGCATATGTTTTCGGGCGGGCAGCGCCAGCGCATCGCGATCGCGCGTGCGATGATTCTGGACCCGCGCATCCTCGTGGCGGACGAGCCCGTCTCCGCGCTCGACGTCTCGATCCAGGCGCAGATTCTGAATCTTTTCATGGACCTGCAAGAGCAGTTCAAGACGAGCTACGTGTTCATCTCGCACAACCTGGCCGTCGTCGAGCATATCGCCGACGACGTGATGGTCATGTATTTCGGCGGCATCGCCGAGCTTGGCCCCAAGCAGACGATCTTCGCCAATCCGCGCCACCCGTATACGCGCTCGCTGATGTCGGCGACGCCGGCCATTTTCGAGTCCGACCGGCGCATCCAGATCAAGCTGCAAGGCGAGTTGCCGTCGCCGCTCAATCCGCCGTCGGGCTGCACGTTCCATCAGCGTTGTCCGTATGCGATCGAGCAGTGCCGCGTCGAGGAGCCGCGCTTGCGGGACGTCGACGGGCGTCTCGTGGCTTGTCATCGCGCCGAGGAGGTGGGGGACGCGGATGCCTGATGCGCAGGCGGCGCGGCACGTGCGTGGCGGCGCGGCCGCCGGCATGCGGCGGCGCCGCTTGCGCGCGTTCGTGTTGGTGCTGCTGCTGTCGAACGCCGTCGACTGCGGGGCGCAGGCGGTGCTCGGGCTCGCGCGCGCGGTGGCCGGACCGAGCGGCACTGCGATGCCGCCGGTGCGTCTTCCGGGTTCGGCCGTTGCCGCGCCCCCGCCCCCGGCGGCGCCTGCTCCCGTCATTCCCGGGTTTCACGGGCCGCCCGAGGCGTCGAGCACGAGTGCGAGCGGGCCGGTCGTCGCGCAGCCCGCGCATATGCCGTTTTACGTGGCGACGAAGGGTACGACGACGATCTACGTGCTTGGCACGCTGCACGTCGGCGATCCGGCCGACTATCCGCCGAGCGCGCCGTTCAGACGGCCGATCCTGGCGGCGCTTGCCGCCGCCCCCACGCTCGCGCTGGAACTTTCGCCGGACGACCTCATTGCCTCGCAAGACGACGTATCGAAATACGGCGTGTGCAACTACGCTTGCCTTCCGCGGCTTTTACCGGCGCCGCTCATGCGCAAGCTCGCCGCGCGGCTGCGCGAGAACCCGGCCGCGCTGCGCGAGATCAAGAAGACGCGGCCGTGGCTCGCGGCACTGCTCGTCGAGACTTATGGATCGTTGAGCGCGGGTCTTCAGACCGAATATGGCACCGAGGCCCAGCTGCAAAACGTCTATCTGCGCTCGCGCGGCAAGGTGGTCGGTCTCGAGACGCTCGGCGAGCAGATGCGCGCGTTCACGAACCTGACGCTGGCCGAACAGCGCGAAATGCTCGCGCAGGATCTGGAGGAGACGCCGGAGCAGACGGTCGACGATGTCAAGACGCTTCACCGGCTCTGGCGCGTGGGCGATGCCGATGCCATTTCGGCGTGGGCCTCGGCGAAGTCCGAACGGCTCGCGTCGTCGAAGGCTGCTGCCCGCTCGCTCGACAACAAGATCGTCTTCGAGCGCAATCGCCGGTTCACGGCGCGCATGGTCCAGCTCGCCGCGCCCAATCGTCCGATATTCGTGGCGATCGGCGCGCTGCACCTGGGTGGGCCGAAGGGTGTCCTCGCGCTGCTGCGCGAGCGGGGGTTCGTCGTCGATCCGGCGTGATGGGCGCAGGTGCGCGGGCGTTACGTACGCAAGGTCCAGGCGGGTTGCACGTCGATGTTGTTCGATTCGAGGACGGCACGCAGCCGGCGCGCGAACGCAAGCGCGTGCGGGCCGTCGCCGTGCAGGCACAGCGTGCGCACGTTGAGCGGCACCCACGTTCCGTCGACTGTGCGCACGCGTTTGTCGCGCACCATCGAAAGCACATGTTCGAGCATTTCGTCTTCCGATTCGATCAGCGCGCCCGGTTCGCTGCGCGGCACGAGCGAGCCGTCGGCGCGATAACCGCGATCGGCGAAGCCCTCCTCGATTGCCGCGAGGCCGGCCTGGCGGGCCGTTTCGATGAAACCACTGTTGGCGAGACCGAAAATGGCCAGCGACGGATCGAAGTCATGCACGGCCGAGACGATCGCATCGGCGATCGCCGAATCGCGCGCCGCCTGATTGTAGAGCGCACCGTGCGGCTTCACGTGCACGATGCGGCCGCCTTGAGCCTGCGCAATGGCGGCGAGCGCGCCGAGCTGATAGAGGATGCCGGCATAGATGTCTTCGGCCGGCAAATCCATTTCCTTGCGGCCGAAGTTGGCGGGATCGTGAAAACTCGGGTGCGCGCCGATGGCGACACCCTTGGCAAGCGCGAGACGCACGCAGTCGCGCATCGCGTTGGACCCGCCGGCATGCCAGCCGCACGCGATATTCGCCGAGCTGACGAGATCGAGCAGCGCTTCGTCGGAGCCGCTGCCTTCGCCAAGATCGGCATTCAAATCGATTTCCATGACTTCCTCGTTCCAAGACCGCTCAAGCGGCGCGTGCCGACTGTCGCAACCGCTCCTCATACATGACCATCGCGACATCGATCTGGCGCAGATAGGCGCGCTCTTCACCGAGGGCGAGGACGGCTTCCTCGCGAGAGCTCGGTACGAACCGTACGCTGCCGTTCAATCGCAGTTGCGCGAGTTTCCATAAATCCGCCTGAATGACGGCTCCGATGCGCGGATACCCGCCCGTGGTCTGCGCATCGGCCAGCAACACGATGGGCTGCCCGCTCGGCGGCACCTGGATCGTGCCCGGCAAGACAGCGTGGGAAGGCAGATCGCCTTGCGCTTCGCGCGCGAGCGTCGAGCCCGAGAGCCGGTAGCCCATGCGGTTGCTCTGCGGCGTCACGCGCCACTCGTCGGACCAAAGCGCTTCATGCGCGAGCGCCGTGAAGCTTTCGTACTCGGGGCCGCGCAGCACGCGTATCGCCACCGCACGCTCGGCCCCGGCCAGATGCTTGCCGCGCCGGACCGGTTCCTGGCCGGCCGCCGCGAAGCGGCACCATTGCGGCGCCTTGACGCCGAAAGGCGGCGCCTGCACAGCGATGCCCGAGCCCGGTTGTGTCGACGGCGTGCCGACGGCGAGACGATCGCCTTCGCGCAACGCCCGTCCGCCCAGTCCGCCGAAGCGCGCGCACAGGTCTGTGCTGCGCGAGCCGAGCATCGGCAGCACATCGATGCCGCCGCGCACGCAAACATAGGAGCGCATGCCACGCACGGCCCCATGCAAGATCAGTTCCTGTCCCGCCCGCACGGGAAGGCTCCACCACGCATAGATGGGCTTGCCGTCGAGCGAGGCGTCGAACTGCGCGCCCGTGATCGCAAGGCGTGTGGCTTGCGTGAAGCGCAGCGCGGTCGGCCCCATCGTCACCTCGATGGCCGCGGCCTGCGGCGCATTGCCGACGAGCCGGTTGCCGACTTCGAGCGCGAGCGTGTCGAGCGCGCCCGCCGTGGCGATGCCGAGATGCCGGTAGCCGGGGCGGCCCAGATCCTGCACCGAAGTCAGGATGCCTGCGCGAAGCACTTCGATCATCGTTCGATCTCCGCAATGGTGAAGCGGACGCGATCGCCGGGTTGCAAGAGCGTGGGCGGTGTGGCGGCGGGATCGAAGAGCGTCACGGCCGTTCGGCCGATCAAGTGCCAGCCGCCCGGCGATGCAGCCGGATAGATACCGGTCTGTGCGCCGCCGATCGCCACGGAGCCTGCCGGAACTTCGATCCGCGGCACCGCGCGGCGCGGCGTATGGAGCGCGGGATCGAGCCCCCCGAGGTAGGCGAAGCCCGGCTGAAAGCCGAGAAAGAACACGATGTATTCGCCCGCGGCATGCCGCCTGGCGAGTGCTTCCGCGTCGAGCCCCGTGTGCCGCGCCACATCGGCGAGATCCGGCCCGGATTCGCCGCCGTAATGCACGGGGATCTCGACGAGGCGCCCCGCCGTCGCGGCGCTTTCGGCGCTTTCCCAGGCTGTCGCCAGCCCGCCGGCTAGCGTTGCGCTATCGGCCGCGAGCGGATCGAAGACGATTGTCAGATTGTTCATGCCGGGAACGACTTCGACGACGTGCGGCCAGTGCCGCGCAATCTCGGCCATGGCCCAGAGGCGCTCCTGGCACTCGAGCGTGGCGGGGGGCGGCACTTCGCAGACCAAGGCTGCGTCGCCGAACGGAAAGATGCGGGGTGGGGTCATCGCCGGAGTCTCGTTGACATCGATCCAAAAAGGGCGCGCCAAAGCCGCCGCTCGTTCCGTTCTAACGTATTATCGATAAAATATCGATAATTTACAAATAAGAGTTTTCGCCAAGCGTGCGGGCGGCGCGCGCGTCGTACACTGCGACCATCATCGTTTCGTCGTATTCAAAGTGGCTGCCATGTCGCGTCAACCGACCAAGATCGTGTCCTCGGAGCACCTCGTTTCCGAGACCAGTGCCGAGCTGTCCGAGTTCGAGTATGGACTCATCATGGCGAGCAATGCGTTCAATCGCTGGATGGTGCGCTGCATGGCAGCCGCCGGCGGCAAGGACATGACGCCTGTCGAGGTGTCGTTGCTGCACCACGTGAGCCATCGGGACCGCAAAAAGAAGCTCGCCGACATCTGCTTCGTGCTGAACATCGAGGATACGCACGTCGCCACGTATGCGTTGAAGAAGCTCGTGGCTAGAGGGTATGTAAAAAGCGAAAAGACAGGCAAGGAAGTGTTCTTCTCGGCGACCGCCACCGGGCGCGAGCTCTGCGCGCGGTACCGCGATGTCCGCGAGCGTTGCCTCATCGCCGCGCTCAAGGAAAGCGGCCTCGTCAATGAGCAGATCGGCGCGGCGGCGCAACTCATGCGAAACGCATCGGGCCTTTACGATACGGCTGCGCGCGCGGCGGCTTCGCTGTAGCGGCGCGGCGGCGCTCGGTTCCTTCGTTGGCGCGGGCGCGCTCAGGTCGTAAAGCGCGCGCGTTCGCCCGTTTCGGTGACGATGGCATCGAGCGGCAGATCGTGCAGCTCGCGCGGCAGCGAGGCGATGCGGCAGGCGTCATAGGCAATGCCGACGGTCGCTGGACGGCTCGTGCCTGGCCATCCGGCCAGTGTTCGATCGTAATAGCCGCCGCCGTAGCCGAGCCGGTAGCCTTCGTCATCGAAGCCCACGCATGGAATCAGCAGCAGGTCGGGCAACACGGCGGGTGTGTCGAGCGGCTCGGGTATCCGGTGATGGCCGATTCGCATCGGCGTATCGGGTGCCCATGCATGAAAAACGAGGGCATGGCCTTTCATCGTGATGACGGGCAAAGCGGCTTGCCGACGAACGTCTTGCGCGAGCCAGCGCGAGAGTGCGTCGCGTGCATCGAATTCCCCCGGCAGCGGCCAATAGAACCCCACCGTGTGCGGCGCGAAGCGCTCGAGCGCTTCGAGCACATGCATGCCGAGCGCCGCATTCGCGCCGGTTGCCGCAGCCGCCGCGTGACGCACGTCACGCAAGGCTTTGCGCAGTTCGGCTTTCGAATTCGACGCAACGTTGCGTGCTATGCTGTCGCTCAATTTTTGCTCCACCGATCATGATGTCGAAACGCTTCTTTCGAGTATATCGCGCGGCTTGCTCCGCTTTCGCCGCGGCGGCACTCGTTGCGTGCGGCACGGCGTCCGCCGGGCGTCACGCGGCCCTCGCTCCGATGAGCGACGACCGCATTTTCGTGCAATTGCGCGAGGCGGCCCGCAACAACGACGCGGCGCGTGCCGCGCAGCTCGCGAGCATGATCCCGGACTATCCGGCGCCGTCTTATCTCGAGTACTTCCAGATCAAGCCCCAGCTTTTCGACAGCTCGGGCCATGCCCGGCTCGACGCGCCCGACGAGCCCGTGCTGTCTTTCTTGAAGCGGCACGACGGCGAAGCGCTCGCCGACCGCATGCGCAACGACTATCTGACGGTGCTCGGCGCGCGGCACGACTGGCGCAATTTCGACGCCCAATACGCCCGCTTCGTGCTGGACGACGATACGCAGATCAAATGTTATGCGCTCGAGTCGCGCGCCGCGCGCGGCGAATACGTGGCCGATGCGGCGCGCGCGCTGCTCGTGGAGCCGCGCTATTACGGCGACGGCTGCGTCGATCTGATCACCGCACTTGCGGCTGAGAAGCAATTCACGCCCGAGGACGTGTGGCAGCAGATCCTGCTCGCCTACGAGCAGAACGCCACGACGACGGGCAGCCGTATTGCCGACGCGCTCGGCGCGGCGCGACCCGATGCGACGCGCTTCGAACAGGCGACGAGCGCGCCGCCGCTCCTGCTCGCGAACGGTATCGGCGCGGATTCCGCCTCGCACGAGCTCGCCCTGTTGGCCATCACCGTCATGGCGCGCAACGACGCGGCCGCGGCGGCCGCCACATTCGCGACGGTCGCGCCGCAGCTTTCGCTCGCCGAACGTGCGATCGGTTGGGGCACGATCGGCTATCAGGCCGCGGCGCGGCAGGTGCCGGGCGCGGTCGATTGGTTCCGCCTGTCCGCGAATGCACCGCTTTCGTACCCGGCCTATGAGTGGCGCACACGCAGCGCCTTGCTGGCGGGCGACTGGACGATGGTGCGCTGGTCGATCGAGCAGATGCCCACACCGCTGCGCGGCCGGCCGGCCTGGGTCTACTGGCACGCGCGCGCGCTGAAGCAGGCCGGCGAGACGGCCGCGGCGAACGAGGAATTCGAGCGTATCGCCTCGCGCTTCGATTTCTATGGCCAACTGGCCACCGAAGAGTTGGGCCGCAAGATCGAGATCCCGCCGAAGACCACGGTGACCGACGCGGAAGTCGAGGCTGTCGCCAAGACGCCGGGCTTCGAGCTCGCGCGGCGCTTTTTTGCGCTGAACCTGCGGCTCGAGGGCAATCGCGAGTGGAATTGGCCGCTGCGCGGGATGACGGACCGCCAATTGCTGGCGGTGGCCGAGTATGCCCGCCGAATCCAGCTTTACGATCGCACCGTCAACACGGCGGATCGCACGCGAACCGAGCATGATTTTTCGCTGCGGTACCTGTCGCCGTTTCGCGATATCGTCGAGCGCGATGCCCAGACCAACGGGCTCGACGTGGAATGGGCCTACGGGCTCATTCGTCAGGAGTCGCGCTTCATCATCGACGCGCGCTCGGGTGTCGGCGCGGGCGGCCTCATGCAGCTGATGCCGGGCACCGCGAAGATGGTCGCGAGGAAGATCGGTCTTGGCGCCGTCTCGCCGGCCGAGCTCAACGACATCAACACGAATATCCTGCTCGGCACGACCTATCTGTCGATGATCTACAATCAGTTCGACGGTTCGGCCGTGCTCGCGACCGCCGGCTACAACGCCGGCCCGGGGCGGCCGCGGCAATGGCAGGCGGCGTTGCCGCGTGCCGTCGAAGGGGCCATTTTCGCGGAGACCATTCCGTTCAACGAGACCCGCGACTACGTCAAGAATGTGCTGTCGAACACGGTCTACTACGCGGCGCTGTTCGAAGGCCGTCCGCAATCGCTGAAGGCCAGGCTCGGCGCCATCCTGCCAAACTGACGCCGCTTAGCGGCCGCCCCGGTGCGCAGCTCGCTGTGCGCCCTGCGCGCGCGAGTGCTTCGGCGGCCATAGCGAAAGGAGGCGAAGATGCGGCATCAATCCGTAGCGTTGATCGGCGGTTCCGGCTTTATCGGCTCACATCTGGCCAATGCGCTCGTCGCGGCGGGCAAGTCCGTCCGGCTGGCCACGCGAAGTCGCACACGCGCACGTCATCTGACGATGCTGCCCATCGACGTGCTCGAAGTCGATGTCTTCGATCCTGTCGCGCTCGCGCGCTTCGTCGAGGGCGCCGATGCGGTCGTGAACCTGGTCGGCACGCTCCATGGCGGGCGGGGCCGTCCCTACGGGCGCGAATTAGCGAGCGCGCATGTCGAGCTCCCGGCGAAAATCGTGGCCGCTTGCGAAGGCAAGGGTGTGCATCGGCTCGTTCATATCAGCGCGCTCAATGCCGATCCCGCCGGGCCGAGCATGTACCTGCGCTCGAAAGGCGATGGCGAAAAAGCCGTGCGCGCCGGATCGCGCCTGGCCACGACGATTTTTCGTCCGTCGGTCGTATTTGGGCCGCAAGACAACTTCCTGAATACCTTTACCCTACTGCAGCGCCTCTTTCCGGTGATTCCGCTCGCAAAGCCCGATGCGAAGTTTCAGCCCGTCTTTGTCGGCGACGTGGCGAGCGCGATCGTGAACACGCTCGATCTCGATGCGGCAAGCGGGCGCACCTACGAACTGGGCGGGCCGACGGTCTATACGCTCGAAGCGCTCGTGAAGTTCTGCGGGGACGCGGTGCGGCGTCACGCGCGCATCGTGCGTTTGCCCGATGCTCTCGCCTATATGCAGGCCATGACGTTCGAGATGTTGCCGGGAGCCGTGCTCACGCGAGACAACCTCGATTCGATGACGCGCGATGCCGTGCTGAGCGGCCCGCTTGCACCCGAACTCGGCATCGAGCCGGCGAGCATGGAGGCCATCGCGCCGGCCTATCTCGGCAATGCTTCGCTCAGATCGCGCTTCAGTGCGTTTCGTACGACGGCCGGTCGTTGACGGCCGTCGTGATGTGCCGTAGTCAGTCGCTTGCTCAACCTTCTCATCACAACTCGCGATATGAAACTCGTAATCGGTGACAAGAACTATTCCTCGTGGTCGATGCGGCCCTGGGTGCTGATGCGCCAGGCGGGCATTCCGTTCGACGAAATCTCCATCGAGCTTGGAGAAGCGTCCACGCCCGCACGGATTCTCCAGTATTCGCCCTCGTGCAAGGTGCCTTGCCTCGTCACCGACGAGGGGCAGTCGGTATGGGAATCGCTGGCCATTGCCGAAACGCTCGCGGAGCGCTTTCCCGAGCTGGCGCTATGGCCTCGCGAACCCGCGGCGCGCGCGCATGCGCGCTCGGCCGCCAGCGAAATGCACGGCGGCTTCGGCGAGCTTCGTTCGGCCATGTGGATGAACATCCGGGCGAAGTGGCCAGGTGCCAATGCCACGCCCGGTGCGTTGGCCGACATTGCCCGCATCGATGCGATCTGGTCCGAATGCCTTGCGCGCTACGGCGGTCCTTTCCTCTTTGGCGCGTCGTTTACGATCGCCGATGCGATGTATGCGCCGGTCGTCATGCGGTTCAATACCTATGCCCCGAAGCTGTCCGAGGCGGCGAGCGCTTACGCCAGGCACATCACCGCGTTGCCGGCGGTGCGGGAGTGGATCGAAAGCGCCCTGCGGGAAACGCATCGGCTCGACAAATACGAAACGCCGCAATGAAGATTTACGCTGTAGGCGGTGCCATTCGTGACGAACTGCTCGGCGTGCCCGTGTCGGACCGCGACTATGTCGTGGTCGGCGCGACACCCGAGCAGATGGTTGCGCAGGGTTATCGCCCCGTGGGCAAGGACTTCCCCGTTTTTCTGCATCCGGCTACCCAGGAGGAGTACGCGCTCGCGCGTACCGAGCGCAAGACGGCCGCCGGTTATCACGGGTTTCAGTTCTACTATGCGCCGGACGTGACGCTCGAAGAGGATCTGGCACGGCGCGACCTGACCATCAACGCGATGGCGCGCGAAGTCCGGCCCGACGGCGAACTGACGGGGCCTGTCATCGATCCGTTCGCTGGGCAGCGCGATCTCGCTGAAAAGCGGTTTCGGCATGTCGGTGAGGCGTTCGTCGAAGATCCGGTACGCATTTTGCGCCTCGCGCGCTTCGCGGCCCGCTTCCACGATTTCGACGTGGCGCCCGATACGCTGGCGCTGATGAAAACGATGGTCGCGGCCGGCGAAGTCGATGCGCTCGTACCCGAGCGCGTCTGGCAGGAAATCTCGCGCGGCCTGATGGAAAACAAGCCTTCGCGCATGTTTGCGGCATTGCGCGACTGCGGGGCGCTGGCGCGCGTACTGCCCGAGGTCGACGCGCTCTTCGGTGTCGCGCAGCGCGCTGACTACCATCCCGAAGTGGATACCGGCGTGCATGTGATGATGGTCGTCGATTACGCCGCCGCGCGCGGTTATGCGCTGGCCGTGCGATTCGCCGCACTCACGCACGATCTGGGCAAGGCGACGACACCGGCTGACGTCTTGCCGCGACATGTCGGCCACGAGATGCGCAGCGTCGATCTGCTCAGGCCGATGTGCGAGCGGTTGCGTGTGCCGAACGAATGCCGCGATCTGGCGCTGCTCGTGGCGCGCGAGCACGGCAACATTCACCGCGTGATGGAGATGGGCGCGGCGGCACTCGTGCGCCTTCTGGAGCGCTCCGATGCACTGCGCAAGCCGGCGCGCTTCGCCGAAGCGCTACAGGCCTGCGAATCGGATGCGCGCGGGCGGCTCGGCTTCGAAATGCGCGAGTATCCTCAGGCCGAGCGGTTGCGCGTGGCGCTCGTGGCCGCCCGGGCGGTGGATGCCGGGGCAATCGCCCAAGCCCAGGCGCAGCAGGGGCAGGGGCAAGCGCAGGAGGGCAAGCCCGCGGGAGCCGAGAAGATAAAGGAAGCCGTGCATCGCGCGCGTGTCGCGGCCGTGGCGGCGGCGCTGGGCCAGGCGCCCGACGCGCTCAGCGAGGACGCCGGCGCTTCATGACGTCATAGCGTGTGCGAACGATCGCCGCGCGCGAACGCATCCACGGTCCGCTCGATGCCGCGCGAGAAGGCGATCACCTTGAAGAGTTCGCCCATCTCGGCTTCGGATAGCAGCTTCTGTACCGCATTCGCCGCCGGCAGGAAGCGCGACGTGTCGGACGCGTCGAGTTCGGCCAGTGCCTCCGTGATGCCCGCATTCATCAGAAACCGGGCCTGCGACGTATAGCCGAGCAGATCGGCGCCCGCTTCCGTTCCCGCGACGGCAATCGCCGTGAATTCGACGTGAGCGGTGATGTCCTGCAATCCCGGGTGAAAGAACGGATCGTCGTGGGAGTGGTGGCGGTAATGGCACATGAGCGTGCCTTGCGCACGTTGCGGATGGTAGTACTCGTGACGTGGAAAGCCATAGTCGATGAAAAACGCCGCGCCGCTGGAAAGCATCGTGCAGACAGTGCGTGTGAAGGCTGCGGCAGCCGCGTGCGTTTCCGCTACGTAGTCGATCGACGGGTCGATCCGCTCGTCGAGTTCGGCCAGCACGGCGGCGTCGTAATCGGTGAGCACCGTGCCGCCATGTTCAGCGTTGGCGTCTTCACGCCCGGTGGGGCGGTCGGCGAAGCCCAGTTTTCCGTCCGCGCCCGTCGCGACGCCGCGCTCATGCCATACGCCGCCCGTGCGTACGAAAAGCTTGACCGGCATCGCATCGAGTACCTCGTTGCCTAACGCGACACCGGCGAAGCGCTCGGGCAGCGCATCGAGCCAGCGTACGCGCTGCGCGAGCTCCCCGGCGAGCGCCTCGATCGTCTCGCGCTGGCGCTCGCGCAACTCGCCCGACAGCTCGACGATGGCGTAGCTGTCGAACGGCACGCCGAGCGCGTCCAGTGCCGTGAGCAGGCCCGCGGCGAGCTTGCCCGTGCCGGCACCGAATTCGATCAATTCGCGCGTGCCGCTCTCGGCCAGCGCTTGGGCGACGGGGCGCGCGAGTGTCGACGCAAAAAGCGGGGAGAGTTCGGGCGCCGTGACGAAGTCGCTGCCGTCTTGCGCGCGCAGGCCGAATTTGCGCGCTCCGCCGCTGTAGTAGCCGAGGCGCGGGGCATACAGGACGCGCTCCATGTATCGATCGAACGGCAGCCAGCCGCCCGCCGCCGCGATGTCGTCTCGAACGAGCGCGACGAGCGCCTGGGAGGCCGCCAGCGCGTCCGCGTCCGGAACGGGTAAACTACCGGGTTTGTGAGCATTCTGATTCATTCCGGCATTGTAAATGAGCGCCCCATCCGATCCGCGCGCGAGTCCTGACGCAGGTGCCAGTCGCGCCACTCCCGCCGGTGGCGCCGGCGCGCACGGGCGCGTCGTGCTCGTCACGGGCGCGGCGCGGCGCATCGGCCGGGCACTGGCGCTCGGCTTCGCTGCAAAAGGCTGGGATGTGGCCGTCCATTACGGCACATCGGGCCGCGAGGCCGAGGGCGTCGTCGCCGAGATTCGCGCGCTGGGCCGCCGCGCTTGCGCGCTCGAAGCGGATCTGGCGGTCGAGGAGGACGTGGCGCAGCTCGTGCCGGCCTGCACGGCCGCGCTGGGCCGACCGCGCTGCATCGTCAACAACGCTTCGCGTTTCGTCGAGGATACGGCGGTGACCGTCGGCTACGAGACGCTGCTGCAACTGATGGCGGTCAACTTGGGTGCGCCGCTCGTACTGGCGCGCGCACTGCATGCGGCGACGCCCGCGGCCGCGTGCGAAGACGAGGCCGAGCGCGGTGTCGTCATCAACGTGCTCGATCAGAAGCTTTACAACCTGAATCCGGACTATTTGTCCTACACGTTGTCCAAGGCGGCGCTGCAGACGGCAACGGTGGCGCTGGCACAGGCGCTGGCACCGAAAGTGCGCGTGGTCGGTATCGCACCGGGGCTGACCTTGCCCTCGGCCGATCAGACGCCCGAAGGCTTTGCCGCCGCGCACCGCGTCACGCCGCTCGGCCGTGCGTCGCGTCTCGAGGACATCGTGCAGGCGGCCTGCTATCTCGCCGATGCGTCGGGCGTGACGGGGGCGACGCTCGTCGTGGATGGTGGCCAGCATCTCGTGCCGCTGCCGCGCGATGTGATGTTTTTGACGCCCGAAGGCAAGTAGCGTTTCGGGAGACCGGGGCGCCTGTGCCGGGCGCGACGCTCGATTGGCGAGCTTGGCCGGATGCGATGAGGCATCGCCGGTGCGCATTTTTTGATTGGAATGAATATGGTTTGCGCTCTCTTGCACCCCCGGCTCGCCGACTGTCGCAGGCTTTTTCTGCGCAATTACGAAGTTTTCATCAATATCGGCGTGCACGAGTTCGAAAAGCGCGGCGAGCAGCGCGTCGTCATCAACGTCGAGCTGTTCGTGCCGCTCGCGCAGACGACGCCTGTCGACGACAAGCTTCATGAGGTTGTCGACTATGACTTCATGCGCGCGACGATCGCCGATCGCGTCGGCCGCGGCCATATCCATCTGCAGGAAACGCTGTGCGACGACGTCGCCCGCGTGCTGCTCGCGCATCCGCAGGTGAGGGCCGTGAGCGTATCGACCGAAAAGCCTGACGTTTATCCGGACTGCGATGCCGTGGGCGTCGAAGTCTTTCGCATCAAAGAGGAAGATTGAGATGAATGCGCCAGAACACGCCGCCGCGAACGCCGAGGCAGGGCAAGCGCGCCAGGCGCTCACGCGCCGCGAACAGAAGGAAGCCTACGAGAACAACAAGCTGTTCAAGCGGCTTGCGCGTCTGGTCGGGCAGGCGATCGGCGATTTCAACATGATCGAGGATGGCGACAAGGTCATGGTCTGCATGTCGGGCGGCAAGGACAGTTACGCGTTGCTCGATATTTTGCTGCGGCTGCGCGAGCGCGCGCCGATCCATTTCGATATCGTGGCCGTGAACCTCGATCAAAAGCAGCCCGGCTTTCCCGAGCATGTGCTGCCCGAATATCTGAGCAGCATGAACGTGCCGTTCCATATCGAGAACCAGGACACCTACAGCATCGTCAAGCGGCTCGTGCCCGAGGGCAAGACCACCTGTTCGCTGTGCTCGCGGCTGCGGCGCGGCATTCTCTACCGTGTGGCCGGCGAGCTCGGCGCCACGAAAATCGCACTCGGCCATCATCGCGACGACATCCTGCAGACGCTGTTGCTCAATCTTTTTTACGGCGGCAAGCTCAAGGGCATGCCGCCCAAGCTGCAGTCGGACGACGGCAAGAACGTCGTGATCCGGCCGCTCGCCTATGTTAAAGAGACCGACCTCGAGAAATACGCCGAATTACGTGCGTTTCCGATCATTCCCTGCAATCTGTGCGGGAGTCAGCCGAATCTGAAGCGTGCGGAAATGAAAGCGCTGATTCGCGAGTGGGACAAACGGTTTCCGGGGCGTGTGGAGAACATGTTCAATGCGCTGTCGAACGTCGTGCCGTCGCATTTGATGGATCCGCGGCTTTTTCCGTTTGCGGGATTGCGCGCGACGGGCAACGCCGATCCGCTTGGAGACATCGCTTTCGACGATGACCCTTGTTCAGCGGACGGAGCGGGCGGCGGGGATGCCGGCGCAGCACAACCGATCTCGTTCGCGCAATTCGACGACCTCTGATGCGCGGGCGCGCCTTGAGCGTGTGCCGTGCCGCTTTGGTGTAAAGAGCGCGATGTTAGAATCGCGCACCTGATACCTCTCTATTCGTGTCGACGCAATGAATATCGTCGTCTTGGCCGCAGGCGCCGGCAAACGGATGCGCTCCGCGTTGCCCAAAGTGCTCCACCCATTGGCCGGCCGGCCATTGCTATCCCATGTCATCGAAACGGCGCGAATGCTGTCTCCGACTCGCATCGTCGTCGTTGTCGGGCACGGCGGCGAGGCCGTCCAGCAGGCCGTGGCCGCCCCGGACATCAAGTTCGCCGTGCAGCATGAGCAGCTTGGCACCGGTCACGCCGTGCAGCAGGCCCTGCCGCTGCTCGATCCGGCCCAGCCCACGCTCGTGCTGTACGGCGATGTGCCGCTGACGAAGGCGTCGACGCTCAAACGCCTCGTCGACGCAGCCGTGGACGGCCGCTATGGCCTGCTCACGGTCACGCTCGACGATCCTCACGGGTACGGCCGCATCGTGCGGGACCCCGCGGGCTACGTCGTGCGCATCGTCGAGCAGAAGGATGCCACGCTCGAAGAGCTGCGCATTGCCGAGATCAATACCGGCATCGTCGTGACGCCCACGGCACAGCTCGCGATGTGGCTCGGCGCGCTGAAGAACGACAACGCGCAGGGTGAGTACTATTTGACCGATGTCGTCGAGCGCGCCATCGAAGCCGGTTTCGATGTGGTCACGACGCAGCCCGACGAGGAATGGGAAACCCTTGGCGTGAACAGCAAGGCGCAACTGGCCGAGCTCGAGCGGATTCATCAAGGCAACGTCGCCGACGCGTTGCTGCAAGCCGGCGTGACGCTGGCCGATCCCGCGCGGCTCGATGTGCGCGGTGCATTGAGCTGCGGGCGCGACGTTTCGATCGACGTCAACTGCGTGTTCGAAGGCGAGGTCACGCTCGGTGACGACGTGAGCGTCGGCGCGCACTGCGTGTTGCGCAACGCAACGATCGGCGCCGGTACGCGCATCGAGCCGTTCACGCATATCGACGGGGCGGCCGTGGGCGAGCGCACCGTACTTGGCCCTTATGCGCGGCTGCGGCCCGGCACGGCGCTTGCGGACGAGGTGCACATCGGCAACTTCGTCGAAGTCAAGAATGCCGCGCTCGGGCGGGGCTCCAAGGCGAACCACCTCACTTATATCGGCGATGCGGACGTCGGGGCGCGGGTCAATGTGGGCGCCGGTACGATCACTTGCAACTACGACGGCGCGAACAAGCATCGCACGGTGATCGAGGACGACGTGTTCGTGGGCTCCGATACGCAGCTCGTGGCACCTGTGCGTGTTGGGCGGGGCGTCACGATTGCCGCGGGGACGACCGTCTGGAAGGATGTACCCGAAGATACGCTCGTGCTCAATGAGAAGACGCAGCGTACCCGAACGGGTTACGTGCGTCCGGTGAAGAAAAAGGGCTGACGAGGCCGATCAGAATACGAACCGGCGCGCGCGCGGCGTGCGCTGCAAATGGCGGAAGTTTCATCGAGGAAGGGATAGAACCATGTGTGGCATTGTCGGCGCGGTTGCGCAGCGAAATATCGTCTCCGTTCTCATCGAAGGACTTCGCCGCCTCGAATATCGCGGCTACGATTCTTGCGGTGTGGCCGTGCTGGCCGGCGACGCGCCGCGCCGTGCGCGCAGCGTGTCGCGCGTGGCGGACCTCGATGCGCAAGTCCATGAAGGACGGCTCGAAGGCGTGACCGGCATCGCGCATACGCGCTGGGCCACGCACGGCGCCCCGGTGACCGACAACGCTCACCCGATTTTCTCGCGCGATGCCGTCGCGCTCGTTCACAACGGCATCATCGAAAACTACGAGTCGCTGCGCGAGATGCTGCGCGGCAAGGGCTACGAGTTCGTTTCGCAGACTGATACGGAGGTGATCGCTCATCTCGTGCACAGCCTTTATCGCGGCAGTCTCTACGAGGCCGTTTGCGAGGCGACGCGGCAACTGCATGGCGCGTATGCGATCGCCGTCGTGCACAAGGACGAGCCGCATACGGTGGTGGGCGCGCGACAAGGTTCGCCGCTCGTCGTGGGCTTGGGTGAGGGCGAGAACTTTCTGGCGTCCGATGCGCTGGCGCTTGCCGGCAGCACGGACCGGTTCATGTTCCTGGAAGAGGGCGATGTTTGCGAGCTGACGCTCGACGGCGTGCGCATTTGCGATCGTGCCGGGCAGGACGCCCAGCGCGAAGTTCGCACGGTTCACGCTTATGGCGGTGCCGTTGAACTCGGGCCGTATCGGCACTTCATGCAAAAGGAGATCTTCGAGCAGCCGCGCGCGATCTCCGATACGTTGCCGCAGGGCGATACGCTTGACCCTGCGCTGTTTGGCGAAGGCGCCGAAGCGGCGTTTCGCGAGATCGACAGCTTGCTGATTCTGGCTTGCGGCACGAGCTATTACTCGGGGCTGACCGCGAAGTATTGGCTCGAATCGATTGCGAAAATTCCGACGCAGGTGGAGATTGCCAGCGAGTATCGCTACCGCGAGTCGGTGCCGAACCCGAAGGCGCTGGTGGTGGTGATTTCACAATCGGGCGAGACGGCCGATACGCTTGCGGCGCTCAAGCATGCGCAGGAGTTGGGGCATAAGCATACGCTCGCGATTTGCAATGTTTCGACGAGCGCGATGGTGCGTTTGACGGAACTGGCGTTTATGACGCGGGCCGGGCGCGAGATCGGTGTGGCTTCGACGAAGGCCTTTACCACGCAGCTCGTTGGGCTTTTTGTGCTGGCGGTGACGCTCGGTAAGCTGCGCGGGCATGTGGATGCTCAGCTCGAGGCGCAGTATGTGAAGAGCTTGCGGCATTTGCCCGCGGCATTGAACAGCGTGCTGGCGCTGGAGCCGCAAATCATCGCCTGGTCGGAAGAGTTTTCACGCAAGGAAAATGCGCTGTTCCTCGGGCGTGGCATGCACTTCCCGATCGCGCTAGAAGGTGCGTTGAAGCTCAAGGAAATTTCGTATATTCATGCGGAAGCTTATCCGGCTGGAGAGCTCAAGCACGGGCCGCTCGCGCTCGTGACGGAGGCGATGCCGGTGGTGACGGTGGCGCCGAACGACGCGCTGCTCGAAAAGCTGAAATCGAATATTCAGGAAGTGCGGGCCCGCGGTGGGCAGCTGTATGTGTTTGCCGATGCGGATACGCGGATCGGGAATGGAGAAGGCATTCACGTGATTCGGATGCCCGAGCATTATGGAATGCTCTCGCCGATTCTTCATGTGGTGCCGCTGCAGTTGTTGGCGTATCACACGGCTTGTGCGCGTGGGACGGATGTCGATAAGCCGCGGAATTTGGCTAAGTCGGTTACGGTGGAGTGAGGGGGGAATACCGTAACTGTCTCTTGACCGATGACAATCATAGTTGTGATTTCTGTGACACACATGTTGTGACGGTCATCGATAACTTATTGATTTAAAGGCTTTTCATGTGGTCGGGGTTGTGAAAAGCGAGAAATGATGCTTTTGTCGCGCTCTCAGCCCCAAGCGTCGACGACTCGAGAACTGGATGCGGGGCGGCCCAGTTCCCGAGTCGTCGTTACGGTGCGCAAGTCGCGACCGAGCGTTTAGTGCATCGGGTTTATACCGGCGCTGCGCCTAAGACATTCCCAAGCTCCCGTTTGGCCTTCGTCTGCCGCGAGACAAGCACCGGAACGCCCGTTGTTTCCAGGCGCGCAGGCTCCGTTTACTTCCCCCCTCTCGAACACTCAGCGCGGGCGGCCGCCGTCTCTCACTAGCGGACACTCAACCGCTCCTCCCGCGTAATACTGCGGCCAATTCTCCGCAAGCACCCGCACCGCTTCGCTGGTTTGTTGGTAAACGGGGTAACACGCGACATTCATACTGAAATCTTTCGAGAAGCCCAGCTCTTCGCCGATGCCGTGGCGTCCATCATTTTCCATTGAGTACCACAGGGCGCCTGCCGACGCATGCAGGTCAGCCGCGCGATTGAACCAGTGATTTGGGTGGCTGCGCTCCTCGGTCAATGTCGGTCTTGCGGCAAACCACGCGTCGACATCCAACTCCTTCGAGCCCGACTCGTCCATTCTTACCTCGTATACATTGGCATTTTTCTTAGCGAGAACCGCCGGCATCCACCACCCATGTCGGGGATTCAAGTGCCCTCGCAGCAGCAATCGCGTGTGGTCCGAGAGTCGCATCCTCAGTCCAGTCCCTGACCAGTTCGATGTCGGTTTTCCGACCAATGTGCCCCAACACCTGCAACGCAAAAACCCGATGCTCACTCGTAACGTCGTGCCATTGTGACAGTCGCTCGAATTCGGTCTCTGATTGGTAGTCGGAGCTCAATACGGCACGCGCCAATCTGCGCACCCCATCGTTACACGCGGGTACAAACGAAATTTTGGTGTCCTTCCCGTGGAACATGAAGCTCGTTTCAGTACGCATGACCACGTCGAATGCGCGTCCGACACCGCAGTTCTCGAGTTGCTCCCACAGAAGAGCCAACTGCTTACCTTCCGGGTCGCCCAAGCGTGAGCACAGCAAGTGCAGAAGCGGCGCAGCCTGGCTCCAGGCCGACGTACCGGCGACGACACCGTCCGCGAATTCGAACGGAACGCCCATCTCGGCAAGTGCCTTGATTGACCGCAAGTACGTTTCTACCGCCGATTCCACCCATGCGCCGCCCATCTCGGGGGCTTGCGCAAACTTTTTGAAGCACTGTACGGCAGCAGGAACAGGGTATCGCGCTAGCTCCGCGATAACCATCGGGGTTGTCAAGTCAGAATATGAGGCTGCCGCCGCTCGAAGTAGCAGTTCTTGCCGCTCACTATCCGCCAGCCGCTCGTTGAACGCCTCTGCGTAGAGCTCTTCGCAAGGATGGTCGAACGTGCACACATACATGTGCATCGCACGCTCGCATGCCGATTCCGAGTGCTGCATCCTTAGCACGTCAAGAAACTCTTCGTAGGCAGACTCGACGGAAAGGTCCGTCTCTGGACCGCCTACACCCTGCAAGGCATCGAAAACCATCGAGTTAGTGAAGATATCGCTATCGCTGAGCCACGAGCTTAGCGTGTCCCGAAGTTCGTCTCGCTGTTGGGCATCAAGTTGCGGACCGATGCGCCGTGCGAGTTGGACGACCTCCGAGCGCAATCGCTGAAGCCCGGTGTCCCAGAGTTGTTGAGCTACGATTGGGAAGTTCACCGGGACGCAACTCGGTTGTAGGTCAAGCTGACCTAGTACGGCCGTGACGACGAGCAACTGCCCCGGTGATAGGTCTGCTGGACGTGAGAGCCTCTCCCACAATGCCGCACTTAGGGCACCCGGTGCGCTACGTCGGTACAGTAACGAGAGGCCTTGCTGGATATCGCGCATTGCTCTGACTAGCAGGTCACCGGGCGAACCGTAAATGGCGTTATAGGCTCGCCGGCGAAATGCAATCTTGATATCCGAATGTTGGGCGCGCAAGTGCTCAGCTGCGTCCCGGATGTACCGGTCCACCTGTCCAAACGTTCGCAATACGTCCTGCAACACGCCGTGGCGCAGTGCGTACGGGACGACTGCCATAAAGTTACCGTACGAAGGTGTCTCCTCGCTATCCGGCAAGCGAACATTGACGTGATGCCGACCGTCACCATCTGTAACAAGCTCGACTACCAGTCGACGATAGTCACTGACGACCACATCCAGCACATCTCGTACTCGGTCGAGGACATACGACTTGGCCTTGGCACCACACTTCCCGTCCAGGCATGCCATCAACAACTCGGACGAAGCCGATTGCAATAGCATCCCCACATCGGAAAGGGTCTCACACGCACCAACAGCGAACTCAAGCAGCGGTGAATTGATTGGCCTGTCTAATGCACGAACCTTCGCGCCGGCGTCCTTGCATTGCGCCAACAGCGAGACGGTACTGAAATAGTCGCCGAGGAGGTCGTGTCGAAAGAATGCCCGGCCGGACCGGACTACCATCACGCCGGAATCTCTTGCGACTTCCCACACCCGCGTGGCTGCAGTCTCCGATTCAAGCAACGAAGTGAGTTCGCGGAGTAACTCGTGCTCAGAAAGACTGGAAAGAAACCGCTCGCGCATCCGAGCAGCCAAGCGGGCGAGAGCAGGATGTCCTGCAGGCGCTTGGCAACCTAGGAGTTGCCGAGTAAAGGCCGCGTACAGCGAAAATCGCCCGTCCAAATAGGCTAGATTGCTTATAACGCTCGCAAGTATCTCGGCGTCATGCGCCGTAGCAACGACTTCCAACGCATGTTCTTCAGTTTCAACAATGCTCCGACCAAGGTGTGATTCAAGCACCCCTCTCAAATGCGAAGAACTTGGCACCGGTACCTTTGCAAGGGCACTTGGCAACCATGGCACGGGCATCTCGTTCTGGCTAGATACAACCACGCGGACACCGTAGCGGCGACGCAAAGCAAAGAGCGCGCGTATGAGAGCTTGTCGATGCTCAGACGGACATTCATTGAAGCCGTCGACGAGCACAACCGCAGCATTAGCGCTGCGACGCGAGCATCGCAATACATCGGCCAGCGTATAGTTCGTCGCTAGGGAGACCGACCGCTCTAAGAGCGGTCGAAGATTTCCGCAAAAGACGCGTGCCTCAACCGATATGGGCAGGATGCAGGCCGAGCCCACAAGCGTCGACAACTCCTCCAGCACCCTTGACTTTCCTGAACCTGACGGGCCGACGACCAACAGATTGTTGCCTTCATGCAGTTGCTGCACGCATTCAGCAAGGGGGACCGCGCGCTCATCCATCAAGAGTGGCAACGGGACGAACGGTCTGCTGGTCGCGGCAGTGGTTGCCTGCCACTGAGAGTTGTACTCGGCCGCAAAGCTTTCCCACTCGCTATGGCATACATCCGAGTGCGGAGTCAGGCCGATTTGGCTGGCAAACTCGCGCCACGTATCAAGCGATATCGCCCCCTCGCGTGCCCCCTGTATTTGGGACAAGAGCTGACGATAACCGCCGACCGTACACTTGAAGTTGCTTTCCGGAATATTGGAGCCCACTAGAGGCTCGGGGAACAAGCAAAGGCTTCCACCAACCGCTCGCTTTGCACTGACCGAGTCAACGGCGGCTATCTTCGCGAGCGCGTCTGCAACGGCATATCGAGCGTCCAGCGCTTGCTGGAATGGATTTTTGGAAACGATTGTCCGACGCGCTCCTCCGGGAAACAGCGATACCCACTGCCCGTTGACCCCACCCTCGACAGGTAGCCGGTAGCCCTTTATCTCGATGACCGTGGCGCCACGCCTCGTGACTACGACGAAGTCCACCTGGGTACGACGAAGTCCGCAATAAAAATTCCCCAGGACTAGTGCTGGCTCGCCGCTACTCTCAAGGTCCGCGCGGAGCCTCTGGAGAAATCGTAATTCCGTTGGTTCTTCGATGTCGTGCCCGAGCAACACCTCAACCCGCGCGCATGCGCCGCACAATTCGCTGTCCGCGCTCATCTCGATTTCTTCCGTGGAGCCCCGTCCTGTTGATTGTACAACTGCAATACTCGGTCGCCGCGGTCAGGCCTCGCGCTTCTGGGCGCCGTTGACAAAAAGCGGAAAAGACAAAAGCAAAGGTCGGGCTATGGCTAAAGCCGGCACCGTTTCTGCCGATAGTTCTTCTGTCTTGACAGACTACTGGGGATTAACCGATGGCAGAATCGAGTTGGTTTAGAAAGTTCATTTTCCGCGCGTTTCGCGTTAGTCCACTCTCGTTCGGAGCGGGCGTACTGCTCGTCATCGGACTGGCAGTCAAGCTACCGAGCTGGAGTGGGTTTATGTCTGGCGGACCTTACGTCGTGGCGCCGAAATCCGAGCTCGACGCTGCGCGGCACTGGGAGTCTTTGGCCGCGACTCGGCAGGCTCAGCTCGAAAAGTCTGAAGCGGAGAACGTCCGTCTGACCGCTGCGGTTAGCAATCGAGAGGCTCGGATGGTTTGGTGTAAGCAGCACGACGAACTCATTGCGTCTCTGTGGGAGGATTGGAAAAGCTTAGCCAATGAAAGAAAGGAGCAAATGTCGCGGAGCAGTCCAATGCAGTCGTCGTCGCACTTGCTAGAAGAGGTTGAACGTGACCCCCTCGTCAATAGCGTGGAGCGTACTCAGAATGCTGTGATGTCTAGGATTGGCGGGCTAATGGATGACGAAAAGCGAACGTGCGACTTCGGAGGCAGCTCGTAGACC
Source organism: Trinickia sp. (assembly GCF_057351765.1). Lineage (NCBI taxonomy): Bacteria > Pseudomonadati > Pseudomonadota > Betaproteobacteria > Burkholderiales > Burkholderiaceae > Trinickia > Trinickia sp. The sequence continues at coordinate 85,556 of NZ_JBMRBK010000004.1, forward strand.
GCACACGAATTGTGTACGGCGGTAGAGCCGCTGGCGGGCTGCGCGAATGCCGATGCGAAGAGACTTTGCCAACGACCTCAGAGTTGGAATAGTGTCCCTTCGCCGGCATAGAAGACCGGCTACCGATGGCCAACGATGGGGCTAGCGCGACACTACGCCTTTCGCGGGGGCTTAATGTTCGCGCCCGCCCGCCGGTTGGATGCTAGCATTCAACCGGTGGGCTCGGTAAAGAAACATCATGTTCTGTCTCGCCGCCACGCTAGTAAGGCGTCAGCCACAGGGGGCACGCAACGTGTGACCTGCCCCCAACAAACCAAGCCAGTCAGAACCTAGTAAAGTCCGTTTTCGGAGAAGAAGACGAGCATGAAAAAGCGCTTTACGGAAGACTAAATCATCGGGTTTCTGAAAAAAGCCGAGGCCGGCATGCCGGAATAGGAAGACGAACCTGGGAAACGGCATCCCAAGCACAATGTGCCGAAGACGCGGGCCAATGGATGGGACAATTCGATCGCCTCGGCCGCCATCACGGTGGGCCGACATTGTCGCCGCTTATGCGGCGAGCATCAGATCCAGGTTTTGTACGGCCGCGCCGGATGCGCCTTTACCGAGGTTGTCGAAGACGGCGGACAGTAGCACCTGGCCACGGTCCGCATTGATGAATACGCCGAGCCGGAGGTTGTTGGTTCCGTTCAGCGCTTGCGGATCGAGATGCGTTAGCGCGTCCGCATCCGCTAGTGGCATGACCTCGACATGACGCGCGTGTGCATATCGATGCGCCAGGCATTCGTGCAACCGCTCGCCGTCCACACGGGCCGAGAGCAGGCGCAACTCAATCGGCACGGTGAGAACGATCCCTTGCCGGTACGCGCCGTAGGCCGGTACGAAGAACGGACGGTGCGCGAGCCCCGCGTACAGTTCGATCTCCGGCGTGTGCTTGTGTTCGAGTGCGAGGCCATAGACCTGAACGGGTGCTGCACGCGAGGCGCCGTCCGACTCGTATGCGTCGACTGCTGCTCGTCCGCCCCCCGAGTAGCCGGAGATCGCGTGGATCGCCACGGGGTAGTCGTGCGGCAGCAGGCCGGCCTCTAAAAGCGGCCGCAGCAAGGCGATCGCTCCCGTCGGATAGCAGCCCGGATTGGTAACGCGCTGGGCCTCCATGATTCTCTGTGCGTGCCCGTCGGCCATTTCCGGGAAGCCATAAACCCAATCAGGCTGGGTGCGATGGGCTGAGCTCGCATCGATCACGCGCACATGCGGATTCCGGATGAAACTGACTGATTCGCGCGCGGCGGCGTCGGGCAGGCACAAAATTGCGATGTCACATGCGTTGATCGCTTCCGCTCGCCGCCGCGGGTCCTTGCGCTCCGCGGCGGGCAGCGCGACGAGCCGCAAGTCGGCGCGCTCGCCCAGACGCTCATGGATCTGCAGCCCAGTGGTGCCCTGGTCGCCGTCAATAAAAACTGTAGGTAGGCTCATAGTGGCTGCGCTCCTCGAATTCGATCATGCGGGGGAGGCTGTATCATCCGCCTACTGACCTGAATAGGAAAAGTTGAATTTTCTGAGCAGCTGATTCAGATTTTCCAAACTGGAGAATTTCGATGCGCGAGATCAGTCTCGACCGCCTGCGCACGCTGGTTGCGATCGCGGACCACGGGTCCTTTTTAGCTGCGGCGCGGCTGCTGCATCTCGCACCACCGACTGTCAGCCTCCACATCGCCGAACTGGAAGACCGCGTCGGTGCCCCGTTGCTGTCCCGCAAGCGAGGGGACGTGCGGCCGTCGGCAATCGGCGAAGTGCTGGTGGAGCGGGCGCGCCATCTGCTTGCAGAGATCGAGTCGACGCTGGACGACCTCAGCCGGCAGGTGCAGGGGCTGGCCGGGCGCGTACGCCTGGGCGCGTCTACCGGCGCGATCGCGCATTTGTTGCCGCAGTCGGTAGCGCAACTTCGCGAGCAGTACCCGGACATCGACGTGCAGATCGCGGTACTCACGTCGCAGGAGACGCTGGCGCGGCTCGCGCAAGGCACGCTCGATGTGGGGCTCGTCGCCCTGCCGCAATCCCCGGTCGCGGGACTCGCGATCCGGTCGTGGCGCCGCGATCCGGTCATGGCCTTCCTGCCTGCCGACTGGCGTTGCCCGGCCCGAATTACGCCCGCGTGGCTCGCGAAGCAACCCCTGATTCTCAACGATGCGACAACGCGCCTGTCGCGGCTCATATCGGAATGGTTCGCGTTGGGCGGCTACCGGCCGGTGCCGCGGATCGAACTCAATTTCAACGACGCAATCAAGAGCCTTGTCGCCGCAGGCTATGGCGCGGCGCTCTTGCCGCATGAGGCGGGGGCGCCGCAGTCGAATGCGCGCATTGTGATGCGTCCGCTGCGCCCAGCCCTCTCGCGGGAGCTGGGCATTGCCCATCGGGCGGGCCCGATCGAGCGCGCGACACAGCACGTGCTCGACGCATTGTGGGAACTCAAGGCGCGGTAGATTGCGGCGCGCTCCGGAGGGCTGACCGGCTCTCGGCGAAGGCGTTGTCAGCGCACCGCCGCAAGCCCCGGATCGATGCCGGTGGCTGCGACCGATGCATCCCAGAGTCGCCGTGCAAGCGCGGGGTCCTGCGCCGTCGGTGCCAGCTTGGCTTCCCCCGAGACTCCTTGTACCCGCCGAAGCCTATCGGGCCGTAGTAGCCGCCGGGTTTCACCCGTCCGGTCGTGGCCTGCAAGGTGGGCCTGCTCGATGCACCGGGAAGCGAACGCCAGACAGAAATGCCGAAACTCTTGGCAGCACTCGAGAGCCCATCCGCGGCCGAGCCCATAGGCCGATACTCGCAATATGGCGCTCTTGACTTTCCCATTGTGGGAAGGTTGAAGATTCAGCAGTTGGCCGGTCAACCGCATTGCGGTTGACCCAGGATAGATACCGGATATGAGAACCGTGAATCGCGAGGAATCCGCATGGTGCTGGCGGAGAGTAGAAAAGGAGCGTCAAGATGAGCGGTCAACATGGAGCAGACGAGCCTCACCGTCACCGGATTTCCGGGCACGCGTCACCGGGCGGGCATGACGCACCTGAGACGGACGAGCACGACCCTTGCGCGAGGCACGGACACGACGCGCATGCTCATCACCATCAGGACCATCAGCAGCCACACGAAGTTCGTGAGGGCACCATCTACACGTGCCCGATGCACCCGGAAATTCGCCAGGACCATCCCGGGCAATGTCCGAAGTGCGGCATGGCGCTCGAACCGATTCTGCCCAGCGTCGACGATGGTGAGAATCCGGAACTGGTGGATTTCCGACGCCGGTTCTGGTGGACGTTGCCACTGACCGTCGTAGTTTTCGTGCTGGCGATGTTTGGCCATCGCCTCGGACTGATGAACGCCGGCACCGAAAACTGGGTCGAGTTCATCGTCTCTACGCCAGTCGTCCTGTGGGCAGGCCTGCCGTTTTTTGAACGGTGCGTGCGCTCATTCATGAACCGCAGCCCCAACATGTGGACGCTCATCGGGCTAGGGACAGGCGCGGCTTATATCTACAGTGTCATCGCCACCCTTTTCCCCAGCGTATTTCCTGAAACGTACAGCGCGCACGGCCGAGTCAGCGTGTATTTTGAAGCGGCGGCGGTCATCATTTCGCTGACGCTTGTCGGGCAATTGCTCGAACTGAAGGCCCGCTCGCAAACATCCGCAGCCATCAAGGCGCTGCTCGGGCTCGCCCCCAAGACCGCCCGACGCATCAACCCCGACGGCTCCGAGGAAGACGTTCCGTTGTCCCATGTGCATGTGGGCGACCTGCTTCGCGTGCGACCCGGCGAGAAAGTCCCCACGGATGGCGTGGTGACCGATGGCTCGAGTTCGCTGGACGAGTCCATGATTACTGGCGAGCCCATTCCCGTCACGAAGCGCGTTGGGGACCACGTCATTGGCGCAACGATGAACGCGACGGGCAGTCTCGTCATTCGATCAGAAAAGGTCGGCTCCGAGACCGTACTGTCGCAAATCGTCCAGATGGTCGCGCAGGCGCAACGGTCTCGGGCGCCCATGCAACGTATGGCGGACAAGGTAGCCGGGGTGTTTGTCGTCGGGGTCGTCAGCGTCGCGCTTCTCACTTTCATTGTGTGGGGCATCTTTGGACCCCAGCCTAGCTGGGTATTCGGTCTAATCAATGCGGTGGCGGTGCTCATCATCGCGTGCCCGTGTGCGCTGGGCCTTGCGACGCCGATGTCGATCATGGTCGCAAGCGGCAAAGGCGCCACAACCGGGATTCTCTTTCGAGATGCAGCCGCGATCGAAAATCTGCGCAAGGTCGATGTGCTCATTGTCGACAAGACGGGAACGCTGACCGAGGGGCGTCCAGCTTTCGAGCAGGCCGTGGGCACAAACGGATACACGAGCGATGAAGTGCTTCGTCTGGCGGCGAGTCTGGACCAAGGTAGTGAGCATCCGCTTGCCGCAGCCATCGTTGCCGCTGCGCGTGAGAAGAATTTCACTTTGGACCGCCCGGACAATTTTGAATCTGCGACGGGCATTGGCGTGCGAGGACTGGTCGCCGGCAGAACACTCGCGCTTGGCAACACCGCGCTGATGCAGACTGACGCTGTCTCTGTGGAATCCCTGGCCAAGGAGGCGGACGGTATGCGCGCGCAAGGCGCCAGTGTCATGTACTTGGCGGCCGATGGCGGCCTGGCCGGACTGCTGGCAGTCGCGGACCCGATAAAGGCGACGACGCCGGAGGCGCTTTCGACATTGAAGGAGAACGGTATTCGCGTCGTGATGGCGACCGGCGATGGCGTGGTCACTGCCAAGGCCGTCGCCGAGAAGCTCGGCATCGATGAGTTCCATGGCGAGGTGAAGCCTGCCGACAAGCTCGAACTGGTGACACAGCTTCAGCAAGCCCGACATGTCGTGGCGATGGCTGGGGACGGTATCAACGATGCTCCGGCACTCGCGAAAGCCGATGTCGGCGTTGCGATGGGAACGGGCACGGACGTGGCGATGAGCAGTGCGCAAGTGACGCTCGTCAAGGGCGACTTGCGCGGTATTGCGCGTGCGCGAGAGCTATCCGAGGCAACGGTCGCCAACATGAAGCAAAACCTTGGCTTCGCGTTCGTGTACAACGCATTCGGCGTTCCGCTGGCGGCCGGCGTGCTTTACCCGTTCACCGGGTTGCTGCTCTCGCCGATGATTGCAGCGCTTGCGATGAGCCTGAGTTCAGCTTCCGTCATTTCGAACGCGCTGCGACTGCGAAACGCGAAGATTTAGCTTGTCGTGCAGCATGAAGCGTTAGCACGGACGGCGAAGCAACCGATATTGTGAATCGGATAACCACAGGCAGGACGCACCCAAGAGCACACGGCGCGCGCCGCCGCCCCGTCCATCATTTGTAATAGGCCCACCCTACCGGCCCGCGCTCTAAAATCGGCCCACCAACCTGCAGGCGCTCGTCAAGGCTGAAGCATCGCCGTATCGGGATTTCATCACCTAACGCACGAAGAGGGGAAGGGTCAAAGTTGGGACACGATACGCGCCTCGCCGCCGCGAGTCGCGTATCGAACCAAGCACTGCCTAGCTAGACGCGGCCACCACGTAGGTCACCTGCCCAACCGGTGCAATCTGTTGTGGCCCGACGCCTACCGTCTGCGGAGCTTGTGCATACCGTGAATCGAGCACTCCAAGCTCCAGCGCACGACCATATTTTTCTTGCGGCACCTCGTAGTTCACGCTCAGGGTGAGGGAACTGCCCGCAGCAGGTACTTGACCTGAGGTATTCCAGTACTGGAACGCGACGGATGAATTAAACCCGGGGTCCACGTCGATCTGAATGCCGGCTACGTAGCTATTGCCCGTGGTCTTCATCGGCTGCAGCAGGATGGACTTCATTTCAGGAGTGAAGCAGTCGCCGATCAGAGCTATGGTGTCGCCCGCTGGGATGCCTTGGGTGGATATCGTGAGTTGCAACGTCGCGGATTCTCCGATGCTCATCGGAATGTTGAATCCCATCCGGGCGAGCAGAGGACCATTGACCGGGTCGAAGGTCAGTACGTTGCGAAACCCGATACCCATTTGCTGGGTCAGCAGTTGAGACATCTCCAGCCAACTGCTTATCGTGGGGATGGCCGCCGCGTTGTTCTGCGCAACGAAGCTATAGAACGCGTTGGGGTTCGGCAGTGACTCGACGCCGGTGTCGAGCACAAAGCCGTCGTTGCCGACCCCGACAAAGCCCGGCGCGGCCTGCACCTTCACGCCTTCGCTGCCGGCAGCGGTCAGCAGCGGATTGTTCTTCCAGGTCGAAGGAAATAGGATCAACTGGGCCGGCGTCCAGAACAGGCTGATTTCGCCGTCGAAGTCATCCGTCGAGCCGTTAAGCCCGCGCACGTAGTAGTAGTTTTTGCCCGGCGTTGGAGAAGTGGGATAGATCGTGTTCCAACTGCTGACCGTGCCGAAAGTCTTCTGCGGGTCGGCAACCGGCGTGCTGCTCTGAATGATGTCGGGGCAGGCATTGAACGGGGCCACGGCCGGAAGCGTGCCTTGAGACTTGAGGTTGTCTCGCAGATACAGGCCGTCGTAGGTCGAAGCGGTTCCCTGCAGCGCCGGCGCTGCGTCATGCGCAAATGCTGTGCTCATTGAAAGTCTCCTTGCTCTAGGGATGACGGAAATCTTCGGGGCCGTCACTTGATGGCCGGGTTGGTCGTAACTTGCCAGTTGTAGGTGCCCTGGATGATCCAAGCGGTAGGCTCGACGCCGACCAGCTCGGGACAACTACGGCGCAGGCGCAACATGAACTCGGTATCGATGAGGTTGCGCGAGATTGCTTCGAGATAACTTTGCGTGCCTGCCACGTAATTGACCGACATCGGCACGCGCGCCCCTGAAGTCGGCGGCTGGCCGTTGGGGCTGTACATGTTGACCGTCATGAGCGACTGGTAACCCGGATCCAGAACGGCGGATGACACGCCCAAAAGAATTCCGTCTTGCGTGACCTTGGTGCGGCCAAGCTTGATCGGATTGCCTTGTGAGTCCGGGCGGCTGCTGTAGAACTCCGCATCCCAGCCGACATAGCCGGTGGGGGCGATGAAGATGGAATACGCATTGGTGGTTGGGTAGTCGCTCGGAATGTTGAGCGGCGTCGTGTACTGCCACGTTGGCGTGGCTGCGATCATCGATGTGTTGCGCCACCCCCAGCCCAGGTTGTTCATGATCAACGCGCCCATGTCCAACGCGGTATCGACGCTTGGAAAGGGATTGCTGTTGTTAGCGTCGTTGAACTGGGCGAACACGCAGTAGTGATCGCTGCCCGGAGGGGGCGGAGTGACATTGGTCCACACGAAGGTCGCATCGCACACGCCCACCGCGCCGGGAGCCAGGTTGGTGATGTTGCCGGACGTGCCGCCGATGTCCGTCTTGATGACATTGTTCTGCCACTGGCTCGGCGCATTGATGATGCCGGAAGGGGCGTAGTACAGCTGCACCGTGTTGGTCTTGTTCGAGGTCGCCCCGTTCTTGCCGCGAACGTAGAGGATGTTGGTCTGGCCTGAGTAGATGTTGTTGTTCGACGACGTGGCGTAGCTCGAGTCCGTGGCGAGAGCGGTTTGATAGTTTGCGATGGGCGTGCTGCCGGCGAACCAGATGTCCGGCGAGGCAGAGTATGGGCCGCCGGCAGGGACGCTTCCCGTGTTGCCCGAGTTGGGACGCATATAGGTCCCATTGAATTCACTCGTGCCTTGGACCAGGACCAACGGCAGGCCCACAGGCGTGCGGCTGACGAAAGCTGAGCTCTTGGGTGTGCGAATGAGCATAGCGGTCTCCTATTTTGGGAGGGGTGAGTAAGTCGGGGGTAGCGATGGCTATGAGGCGAGCCAAGATGCCGACTCTTGCCGGCGTCTTGGCTCGGTTGGCTCAGTGTGCGAGAGCCGGCACAGCGTCAGGCGCAGCGCCGGACGCGGCGCCGCGTACTGCGCCAAGCATGGCGTCGAGCCCGATGCGAGGCACGGCGCCAGGCACCGCTGCCAAGCGACGCGACTCGTTGCTCGAATTGTTCAGATCCGCGAATCCCAGGATGCCGGCAGACGTGAGGCACAGCGCATCCGCCGCTGCGATCACCACCAGAGAGATCCCGCTCGTCGCGGTCTCGACAGCGGGCAGCTTGAGCAGCTTGCCGATCTCCGGGATGAGCATCACGATGTTGCCAGCCTGCGAGTAGCCCGAGAGTTTTGTGAAAGTGACTCCGGTGACCACCGCGTGACCTACGCCATAAAGCGACGCCAGCACAATGCCCCAGACGGTGTCGTTGTTCTCGGGGAATGCCTCGTCGTAGATCGTGAAGGCCGAGTCGAGCGTCACGCCCAGGGTCGTGTAGAGGTACATCCACTTGCTTGCACCGTCGGCCGTGGCGCAGTCCGGACCGCCGGACGAGAAAATCCACGGACAGGCTGCGGCCTGAGCGACGATCTCGCCGCCCAGGGCAAACTTCGTGAGCGTCTTGACCAAAGGGTCCACGACACCGGCCCCGGTAGTAGGGCGCACGTCGAGGGCCGCGGAGACGAAGGCGTAAACCGTTGTGGAGACAATGGAGGCAATGCCCAAGAGTTCTTGCGCTGCACTCGGCGTGTTGTCCTGGACGGACGTGGCCTGCACCTTGGATGCCTTGACGGATACGGCTTTGCCGGCCGCGCTGGTCGCCGCGAGGCCAGAGTTGGTCAGCATCGTTTGCGCGCTGAAGGAGGCCTTGAAGCTGTCCACGCTCGCCTGATCCGGGAAAGGCGCCTTGCCGTAGATCGCCTTGTAGATGATCGTCGAGGGAATGGCGAGCACGAGTGCAAACAAGTCACCCAGGCTCATCTGCGATCCATTCGTGAGCCAAGCGTAGAACTGCGTCACGAACGGGATGTTCCAATCGGCGGTGAACAGGTCCTTCAGCGAAGTCAGGAAGGTCTGCACCAACTGCAGCACCCCGTCGACGACGGCTTGAACGCCCGAGAGCATAGCGTTGGCGAGGCCTTGCATGACCCGCAACAGTGCGCTGAGTAGTTGGCTGAAGATTTGGTCGGGACTGCCGCCCAGGTTGTTCATGTACGCGAGCGCGTCATTGAACGCTGGATCGTTCTCCACTGACGTTGCCAGGCTCTGTATCTGCTGGGTCAAGATGTCCCAAGGACCGGTGTTGGAGGCGGGCACCGCCGTGGTTTGCTTCGCTGCGGGCGAGTTCTCCACAGTAGCGTTAAGCACGATGTTGTTGGAATTGCCCGAGCTGTAGACCGGCTCGGTCGGCGTTTGCGAATCGGTGTAGCCACCCAGCGTTGATGTGCCGCCTACGCTGTTGACCAACTGATCGAAGATGATACTTATCTGGTCCTTGACCTGAGCGATGGCCTGGTCGAACTTGACCTGGATGCCGCCGACCGCACCGGGGAGGAAATCCAGGAATTGGTCCAGTGTGTAGTACAGCGCATCGTGGGTGCGCAGGATGTCCGGCCAGGAGAACAGGAAGCCGAGCCATTCGAAGATCTGTTCGAAGATCACCTTCACCTGGGCAAAGAACACCTCGACAAGGTCGAAGGCGTCTTGCACGAACTGCACAATCGTCTCGAAGAGGTACTGAACACCGTTGACCACGAAGGTGATGGCTGCTTTGACGGCGTTGCCGACCGTGGTGATGATGGTGTCGACGACGTCCAGGATGCCGCTGACCACCCCCTCGACGAAATCGCCGATGCTGCCGATCCAGTCCATGAAGCCACCCACCGACTGAGTGGTCAGCACATGCTTGGCACGTTTTTCGTGGATCAGGTGCTCGGCCTGCTGCGCCGTCAGCGTGCGGAACTTGGGCTTGCCCGCGCTGAAATCGAGCTGCCAATGCCGGGCTTGAGTCGGGGCACCCAGACGGGTCAAGTCCGCGGTTCGGTCGGCTTCGACGCACGACACACCCTGCTTGGGAGCCGCGCCCAGGACAGGAGTTTGCAAGGAGCGCTTCACGGAAGCGGACTGCGTCAGCGCCATGCACTCGTTGAAGGCCGAGGCAAGTTCATTAGTCTGTTCGACGGTGCGGTACTGGTCTTGCAGTAGGTACTGTCCATCCGCCGTGCGCGCGTCCATCAAGTCGTTGCCGGTGACTGTGGCGAGTTGCGCCTGTACTCCGGCATATTGTTCGAGCGCGATCGCTTGCCCTGAGGGCATCACGTTGACGAGATTGATCTGCAGCGCGGGAATGCCGAGCATGCCTGTGCCTTGCGTGATGCTCAGCGATCCACCGGGCGAACAGGTAAGGTTCGCTGGCGTATGGGCGTCCACGGTGTAGCTCGCCCCGTTGACGACGATCTGAGTTTGCGACGACGCCCATACCTGTACGGGTGCATTCGGCATCGGGGCGCCAGCCGCGTCATAAACCATGATGTCGGTGGAGTACGAGATAAACTCCTCGACCTGCCCCGAAGTTGGCACCTCCAGGGAGGTAATCTGCCAGTTGCCGCTGTCCTGCTGCTCGATGAGCAGGCTGAGCGTGGCCTGGGTCGTTCCCACCGTGAATGCTTCGATGTCTCCCTGATCGAGTTGAGTCACACCGAGCAGCGCGACACCCGTCTGGATCACCATGGTGTTGGACCACCCCGTGGCCGATTGCTGGTTCGGTGTGAAATGGCATAAATGCGCGCCGGTGTCGAGCGTGAACAGTTCGATCTGCCCAGACGCAGACACCGCGCTTTGCACGTCCCGGAAGCTCATGCTTTGGGTGACCTGAGCCCAGCTATAGGGGACGCCACCCGAGCCGCCCACCATCTGATAAAGGTTTCCGTCGGACAGCACGCTGAAATACTTGTTGTTGCCGGCGGTATCCAGGCTCGTCGTGACCGCCAAGGACTTGAACGTGGCGGCGAACGGATAGCGTTTCACCTGCTGCGTCGAGACGTTGTAGCCGAGGTACACCGTATCGAGCACCGTGAATTCGGCGGTGCTGGCCGACGAGCCGGACCAGACGCAATTGAGCGAAGACAGGGTCACTGACGTGGACTGAAATACGCCCGGCTTTTGATCCCAAACGGAGGTCGCCAGTGCATAGGAACTGCCCGGGGACGCGCTCTGGAACTTGGTGAGTGCGGCCACATAGAGCTTGCCTGCTACCTGCGCGGCATACAGGCCTGCAATAGCCGTCGCGTTCACGGGCAGCGGTAAAGTGGCCGTCATCATGCTTCCCCAGCGGGCGGCTCCCGTTTTGCTGGTCTCGACAACGTAGTTGAGGTTGAGATTGTTTGCCGCGAACAGTACGATGCGGCCCGCGGAGTTCAGCCCGGCCACGACCCAGCGCGCGGCCAATCCCGTGCTCATTGCGTTGTAGCCGGTGTCGCTCGTCGGATCGGGAAAGAAATTCCAGACGGTGCCATCGGTGCCGACAGTGAACGCTTCCACCTGACCGTTGCCGTTTCGTATGGCGACGATGTCTCCCCCGCCATGTACGGCTGCAGCGATCCGGTATTGCTGCATGAACTTGGTTTCGGTCTCGATGCGGGGAGAGGAAGCGTCGGTTGCCCGGGCATAAGGCCTAGCCACGGCTTGCGCCACAGCCGTCTTGATGCTGGGAAGTTTCTGGGTCATGACTGACAACTCCTGTAGAAGTGGTCGGGCAGACCCGGCGAGGCGTGACCCCCACCGTGCTCCCCGATGGTTTCGAGATCCGCCTTCATGGGCGGAGCAAACGAAATTGACGTCTCAGAAGCGATGTTTAGGTGAGGGTGACAAAACCGATGCCCCGTACATCGTCTGTTCTTATTCCCTTGATTCGTCGTCGAGTGTCGGCTTGATCAGGTTTCTTCTCGCGCACAAGACGGCGATAAAGCTGAGGGCTTTTCGCCCTTGAAATCGATTACGTTGAGATTAATAAGCGATAATCTGAAGTGGTGCCGTGAATTGCTGCGCCACAAGGAGGGCTGGCATGGTGAAATATCGGGCTCATCGTGTCCCTTAGTTATTAAAAACGACACCTGTTGCGTAATCTAGTTCTCCGGGGAACATACAAGTAGCTGTTAGAGTTAACAGGTATGATCACCCAATGTAGTATTTATTTCATAAGTTCATCGGATTTCCGATGCGATTTGCGTATGAAACTCAATACTGCAGACCATCGTTATTTCTGCGACGGTCGTGTGCGGTATTGTTTAAATGACGCTGTAATCGTTTTTAGAGGGAAAAGATCTACCCCGAAATGGAATTTCCCGATAAACCGTTCGGCGACGGTTCAAACCATTTCGACGCTTGCACATGGATTCCCCGGCGAGGTGGGCTCGCCGATCGCATCGTGCCAATGCTCAAAGGGCATCTGGCTGGTCACGATCGTTGGACGGCTACCATGCTTTTGTGCAGCGTGCGGCGTGGACCGAGCGCGGCCATCGCCATATTGAATTGAGCGGATTCGCCGAAACCGCATTTCCAGACGAACGCATCGCCTATCGGCACGCTGGACCGTTATATTGGGTCAACTCAATTTTCAGGCGTGACTCGCGCATAAGCGGACGCGGGAGTCGTTTCTCGCGTGCATACCATCCAGAGCGCAAGCAACGCCGTTGCGATGACGATCCCGCCGTCGAAGACCCAAAGCGTCGGGTTCACGCCGATGCGGTCCGCCATTAGCCCACTTGCGACCACGGGCACGCTGAATCCGCAATATGCAAAAAGGAAATAGCCGGATGTCGCTCGTGCTCGGTTGGCGTCGCTCGCACTGGCCGCATTTGCAGCGAGGCCCGCGGAATAGGTAAAGCCGTATGAAGCGGCTCCGACGAGCATTGCACCGATCAGAAGCACCGGCAATGACTGAAGCACTACGCCGGCAATCAAGACTGTGAGACCGCACGGTATGAGGAGCATCCCGATGCGCAGCGAACTCAGAGGCGATAGTTTGCGGGCCATCGGCTGAACGACGAGCCCGGTCGAGATGACGAAGAACGTCGCGAAACCGGTCCATGCATCGTGTCCATGGGACGAGAGCGCTGCAGGAACGAGACCGATGACCATTCCGGATGCAGACCATGCAATGAATACGGCGATGCCGTAGGGCAGCGTTCCGCTGACGAAGACAGGCATGCGCAGCCATGATGACGAACGGGAAAATGACGACTCTCGGATCATGGCCAGCAAGACCATACCCGACACGGCGCAACCAATATAGGCACCATAGCTTATCGGAGTGTGCTGAGACGGCGCAGCCAGAAGGCAAAGGCCAGTAGCGAGCGCGCCGCTACCAAATCCCAGCGAGGTCGATGCCGCCACGATGACCGCCGCTCGCGTGGACGCTGCCGAGCGAGACCCGAGCAGTTCGACCAGGAACTGGGTTCCGCAACCGGCCATCAGGCCTGTGGCAATGCCGCACAATATGCGCGCCGCCGCGAGAGCCTCCAGTCGAGGCCAGTTCATCGGCACCGCTGTTGCAACAGTCGTGAGCAGTAGCGCGATAGCCAACGGCCACTTACGCCCGAAGCGATCCGATATGCCGCCCAGAAAGATCAACGTCGGCAATAATCCCGCCACGTAACAGGCAAAGGCAACCGTTTGTGCCCCGGCGCCCAGGTGACTGGCTCTGGCGTAGGTCGTATAGAGCGGCGCCTGAAGGTTCACCGCGCTCGTAATGAGGAAAAGCGTCAACGCTACTACGTAGACGGGCCATCGATCCGCGCGTGAACCGGATGGGAAAAGAACATCGCTCATGGGCGCCTTCGGAAATTGATTTTCGCGAAAGTATTGCTGCGTTCCGTTTCTAGTGCAATCATTACATTGCACTAATATCAATTCATCGAGATCATGGCTGCTCCGGCGCGATACCGAGAACATCTGGAAAGACTTGCTTCGTTGATTCAGGATGGCTCGCTCGCCGCGGGGAGTCAGTTGATGGCCCACCGCGACTACGCGCAAGCACATGGCATTGCTGCGGCAACCGCTGCCCGCGTATATCGAGAACTGATCGAGCGCGGCTTGGCGGTAGGCGAAGTAGGACGCGGCACGTTTGTCCGCACGCAGGTGACGCGCGCCGCGGCGGAGTTTTCGCAGACCAGCGAGCGTGACGCGGATTTGATCGACTTGGCGTTTAACTATCCGGTTTTGCCTGAGCAAGCCGTGCAGTTGCGTCGAGCGCTGCGAACGCTATCGGACAAGGGAGACATAGCGACGTTGCTCGACTATCACCCGCCCCCCGGACGTCTGGAGGACAGGGAGGCGGCAGCAAAGTGGTTATCCACTGCCGACGCTCCCATCGATACCGCGGACGTCATGGTCTGCAGTGGTAGCCAGCATGCCCTTAACGTCATTTTGTCGAGCCTTCTCACTCGGCGTGATCTCGTCGCCGTCGAGTCATTGACGTATCCCGGATTCAAAAATGCCGCAAAGCTTTTGGACATCCCATTGGTCGGCGTTCAGATGGACGACAGCGGCATCGTTCCGGATTCTCTGGATGAGCTTTGCCGCAAGCATCGGGGCCGAATTCGGGTCGTCTATACGATGCCCACGGTCCACAACCCGACCGGTGTGGTAATGCCACTCGAACGCAGGCTCGCCCTGGTTGACGTGGCACATCGTCACGACCTCTTATTGGTCGATGACAGCGTATACGGATTTCTCGAGGCTTCGCCGCCACCGACGCTGCGAAGCCTGGCTCCGGATAGGGTGGTGGAAATTCACAGCATGTCGAAGAGCGCGGCACCGGGCTTGAGAACGGGCTATCTGGTCGCGCCCGCGCGGCTCAGAAAACGACTTTATGAAGGACTGCATGCCACCCTATGGTCGGCAAGCGCAATCACTGCCGGGCTGGTTTCCGCGTGGATGCGCGACGGAACGCTTGCTCGCTGGATCGTCGCGAAGCGCAACGAGGCGCGATTGCGGCAAGAGGTTGCACGACGTCTCCTCGGGGCATGGCCGATCACGGCGCACCCAACTAGTTTTCATTTCTTACTCGAGCTGCCGAAACCATGGAGGCCTGACGCCTTGGTAGACGCATTGAAAGGACAAGGCGTAGCGATTGCGCCCTTGGCCGCATTCGCTACGCCTAATGTGCCGTCAACCCGGTCTGTGAGGATCGCCATGGCTGCTCCCATGACGATCCGGCAGCTCGAAATCGGGCTTGCAACCGTGGCCGATACGCTGATAAAGGGACCGTGCTAACTCCCATCCCCCCGATCAAAACTCGAGCTGAAACAACACCGGCCGGTGATCAGGACCATCCATCGTCTGGAAGTCCTTATGGAACTCTGTGTAACCGTTCGCTGCCGCCAGTTTGACGCCCTTGCCTGCAAGACACCAATCCAGGATGCCGCCGCTAGCCTGCGTCATATCGGGCCAGCAGCTCGCGCAATGGGACCCGGCTGGTAGGTTGAGCTTGTTGAAGTTGGCCATATCCCAGTTCATATCGCCCGCGATCGCCCAGGTGTCGCCGAGCGCACCGTGCATGAATTCGGCTGCATTCTCGATCTGGTTTTTTGTCAGGCCCGTCTGACCGGATTTGAAATGAGCAAATCCGACCCCGAGCTTGTTCTCGATCGTACACAACAGGAAGTTGCGATTCAGGTGGTTCAGCTGGTCGTAGGACAAACTAAAACCGACGGACTTTTTGTGCATGACGACATAGGCATTGCTATGCCCACCGTCGAGCGATTCGCAAAGGTAGTGCTCGGAATACACGCTCTTTAGAAAAGCAATGTAGTCTTGGATTCGCGCCGAGTGCACCTCGCAGAGAAAGATCAAGTCCGTCCCTCGCTTGCAGCAAAAGTCGACGAACTCGGAAACCTTTTGCTGCTTGAAGGGATCCGACGACTGCCCGTTTTTCTCGATGTTGAAAGCTGCGATGGTGATGTAAGTCATGTTCGTTGCTCCTCTCAAAGCAATGTGGGGACTTGCTGGCGATGTATGTCATGCGTCTCGGCTGCGGGGCCGACACCGGAATAGCTCGGATCGATGGGGCTGATCCGAGACGCGTCTCGCGTATTTGGGAAGGTACGGGAACAGCAGGTCCGCGATAAATACGTCAAATGCGGTATCACCCGACGAAACGCAGCGAAACCGGGAAATTGCCTCGCGACTGGGTCGATCGTTTGCTGAGCCTTGGGTGTGTCGCGATACAGACGAACCCATTCCCACCGATCTCGAACTCGCGACGTATCTCGTTCGGCACGGCGTCCAGCGGCTGGTCGAGATCAAGCCCATGCCAGACTGATGACCGAACTCGCGGGCTGCGGAACGGAAGCCGTTATCATCGGTGACAGCCGGCCACGCGCGAAGCGCCTGGCGGCCGAGCAGATCTCCTTCAAACGCCTCCGCCCGTGCAAATGCGAGCCGTCGCGGTGAGCTCATCG
Source organism: Trinickia sp. (assembly GCF_057351765.1). Lineage (NCBI taxonomy): Bacteria > Pseudomonadati > Pseudomonadota > Betaproteobacteria > Burkholderiales > Burkholderiaceae > Trinickia > Trinickia sp. The sequence continues at coordinate 101,872 of NZ_JBMRBK010000004.1, forward strand.
CATCGCAGACAATTGCCTTAATATCGACGTAATGGACCCTCTCCTCCCAGCCGCCAACCCCGAATTCCTCGACACCGCGATAGCGGCACGTCTGGGCATGCCGGACGCCCCACCGGTGCGCATCCTGCTGCTCTACGGCTCGTTGCGCCAGCGTTCCTATTCCCGCTTGCTCGTAGAGGAAGCCGCTCGCCTGCTGCAGCATTTCGGTGCCGAGACGCGCATATTCGATCCGCGCGGGCTGCCTTACCCCGATGCGGTCGAAGGCAACGACCACCCGAAGGTCAAGGAATTACGCGACCTTTCGATCTGGTCCGAGGGCCAGGTCTGGTGCAGTCCTGAACGTCACGGCACGATTTCCGGCGTCATGAAGACGCAGATCGACCAGCTACCTCTGTTCATGGGCGGTATCCGCCCCACGCAGGGCCGAACGCTCGCCGTCATGCAAGTAAGCGGCGGCTCCCAATCGTTCAACACGGTCAATCAATTGCGCCAGCTCGGCCGATGGATGCGCATGTTCACCATCCCGAATCAAAGTTCGGTCGCCAAAGCGTTCGAGGAGTTCGACGACGAAGGGCGTATGAAGCCGTCGCCATACTACGACCGCGTCGTCGACGTGATGGAGGAACTCGTGAAGTTCACGTTGCTGCTACGCGGGCGGTCCGATTACCTCGTCGACCGATACAGCGAACGTGTCGCAGCAGGGCGGCCGCTCGATCCGGCGACCGACCTTGCGTCGTTGGCGGTGGGGCGGGGCGAGTCGACGCCACCGCAAGATGACATCGAGTAAAAGCAGTCGCAACGCTGCGATCCATCGCCGAAGCTCATCGAACGCCGCCCACCGCCCAGGCTTCGGCTACTTGCTCGTCTCTTCGTCCGACGTCGCCTTATCCTTGCCGACCGCCTTCCGGACAGCATGTTTGGTCGCGTAGTACCCACTGCGCGCACCGCTTGCGATGGCGTGGCCGGCTGCCTTGGCGGTACTGGCCGCGCCATGTGCAGCCTCGCGCGCATCCTCGCCGAATTTCTTGCCGGCGGCTTTCACGTTCTCTTTCGCCTCATGCGCCGTTTCCTTCACGTCCGCATAAGCGGCAGGGCTCAATATCGCCGGAATCAAAGCGACAAGCAGCAAACGACGGACTGTTGTTCTCATATGATTGCTCCTTTTCATCGTCATAAAGTTCATCGGAGGTCCTGAAGATCGGCCATCCTTTCAACCGGCCTCTTGCCGCGAGACGGCACCGACAGCCGAGGCGTCGAGAATCACGGCGGCGCGCCCTTCGACTATCGTCTGGTGATCACAGCTAACAACGAACCGATAGAGGATATTGTTGACATCGCCACTGATTCTCGTGGCTTCGACAACAAGCGGTGCCTCCAGTGTGTCGAGCCGCTCGACATGCGTTTGCACGTTGCGCACGCTCGCGAGAAACCCCGCGCGCGGCCGCTCCGAAGCTGCGCCGAGCACCGCCCCGTGTACCGCCATCGCTTGCGCGGCATATTCGATCGCACAAACAGCGGCAAGACGGCCGTTCATGCGCAGTGGATTACCGGGATCGCGGTGGCTCGTTGCCGTACAGCGGATGGTTTCTTCATCCCATTGCACGACTTCATCGAGCAGGCACATCGCGCCACTATGCGGAATGTGCGCGGCGATCCACGCATGATCGAGCGGCAGTGAGGATCGATTGTCAGCAGTCATTGCGTCAGGTTTTACTAGCATCGACGGGCACGACCTCCACCCGCAGACGTAAATGGTCCAGATAATCGAGCACAACGGTCCGGGCCTGCTTTGCGGCCAGCGCTTCGAGTAATGGCAATGCACGCGCCGCGGGATTGCCGAGACGCACCGCTTCGAGTGCCGGCGACGCAAGCGTCGTCGCCGGCGCATCGGTCAACTCGACATCGATACGCGCCACGGCGCGCTCGCTTTCGCGCGGCGTCAGCACCAGTGCGACGCCAAATGCATCCGCCGTAGGGCGAACACCGCGCAGCGGATCCGGGTATTCGGTATCGAATGCGATCAGCAGCGAATCCTGCGCATCCACGCTGACCGCGCAAAGGCTATCGAGCAGCCCCGCGCAGAAGCTCCCATCGTAGGCACACAAGACGTTCGACGAGGTCATGGCATGGGCCGCGATGCTCCAATATCCCGCGGGCGCGTTATGAACCGAGTTATGAAACCGTGTCGGCGAAATCTCCCGTTCGTCGCCTGCGAGCGTTTCGCAGATTGCATGGCAGTTCTCTCCATCGCCACCCGATGCCGTGAAGACGGTGCTCAGTGCGTCGGCGTCGCGCCCGCTCGCTTGCGCCGCTTCGAAGCCGATTGCGAGCGCCAACCGCACGGGTTGGCTCGTGCGGCGTCGCTCGGCCGATGGCAGGGCGGCGGGTGCGGGAATGGCGGCCGGCGCGTGGACATACGCCTGAGCGCCGCTCAGTACCGGCACGGCTTGCGGCCAATTGGCGAAGCCGGGGCCGATGAGTCCGAGCCCCTCGATATATGCGCTCGTCTTGCTCATGATGTTTCACTTCCTCCGCGCACGCTATTACGGCGGCCAAGAATGAGGCTGCAATTGGTGCCGCCGAAACCGAACGAGTTGCTGAGTACGGTACGCACTCGCGCGTCCCGGCTTGCAAGGACATAGTCCAGTTGCAAGACCGGATCGGGCTGCGTCGTGCCGACCCCGGCAGGCACGAACTGATGGCGCAACGCGAGCGCCGAAACCACGGCCTCCAATGCGCCTGCCGCGCCGAGCGTGTGGCCGGTCGCACCCTTGGTGGAGCTCGCAGGCGTTCCGTCGAACAGGGCATTGAGCGCAAGGGATTCGGCGACATCGTTGCTCGGCGTCGCGGTACCGTGCAGATTGACGTAGTCGATATCGGCTGGGCCCAAGCCGGCCGTCGCAAGCGCGCCTTCGATCGCGCGCCGCGCACCGAGTCCCTCCGGATGCGGCGACGACATATGATGCGCATCGCTCGATTCACCGATGCCGAGCAACAGGATCGCGTCATCGCTCGTCTCCGTACCCATCCCCGCACGGTGGCCGTTGCGCGGCCGCTCGAGCAGGAAGAATGCCGCTGCTTCTCCTATCGAAATGCCCTTGCGCGTTATATCGAATGGCTTGCACGGTTCGGAAGAAAGCAGTTCGAGCGAGTTGAAACCGTAAAGCGTGGTCAGGCACAGCGAATCGACGCCCCCGACAACGGCCGCGTCGATCAACCCGGCCTCGATCATGCGGCGGGCCGAAGCAAAAGCCTTCGCACCCGATGAACATGCCGACGAAATCACGGCCGCCGGCCCGACGAGGCCGAAGTACGCACGCACGAAAGCGGCGAGCGAGTACGTGTTGTGCGTTTCGGCGTAGTGGAAGTCGGCCGGCAGCGCGCCGCTTTGCGGATCGCGCCGTCGATAGGCGAGCTCGGTCTGGAGAATGCCCGAGGTGCTCGTGCCGAGAAACACGCCGACGCGCGCGACCCCGTAGCGCGCCGCGGCGGATTCGACGGCTTCGGCGAAACCGTCCTGCGTCAGACCGAGTTGCGCGAGCCGATGATTGCGGCAATCGAACGCGCTGAGATCGGCGCGTACCGGGGTGTCGTCGACGCCGTCGACGGTGCCGATCCATGTCTCGAGTTCGGCACGCTCGAAGCGGCACGGCGCCAGGCCGCCGCGAGACTCGCGTAACGCTTGCAAAGTGGCGTCGAGGCCTCTGCCGATGCAGCTCGTCGCGGTGAAGTGGGTCAGTTGCAGTGGTTTCACAGGAATCAATCCGGATGCCGATGTACTTTATCGATGATGAGCGGTCGTCTTGGCGACCGTTACCGTTGCGTTGGTCTCGGGTACTTCCGTAATGGCGGCACGCAGCGTCGTGCATTGCAGTCGCGCGTCGCGCGCCGCACGCAATACTGTGTCGAGTGCATCGAGCACGACCGGCCGGCCTCGCACGTCGCGCGCGGCGTGGCCGTCATGCAGCAGCAGGATGTCGCGCGGCGCGAGGCCGTGCAGCAGCCGCTTTGCGACGAGGCCGGCATCGGATGTCCGAGTATCGAATCCGCGCCGCGTCCAACTCGCGAGCTGCAGGCCGAGCCGGCACAGCACGGGCTCGAGAAACGGGTTGCGCAGTCCGGCGGGCGCGCGAAAGAAGAGCGGCACCGTACCGCTCAACTCCGTCAGCGTGCGTTGGGCGGCATCGATCTCGCGTTGCAGGCCGCCCGGCCCAAGCAGCGAAAAATGATGCCGATGATGCTGGCTGTGGTTTTCAATGGCGTGTCCCTGCGTCGCGATCGCTTCGACGAGCGCGGGATGGCGGCGCGCGGTTTCGCCGATGCAGAAGAACGTCGCATGAGCTTCATAGCGATCGAGCAGGTCGAGCACGCGCGGCGTGACCTCGGGATCGGGGCCGTCGTCTATCGTGATCGCAATCTGCTGCCGGTCAGCGGCGGACTCGGGCAACGCGGTCCAGTTGGGTCCGAGCCACGCGCTGCGCGGCCACAGCCCTGCGGCCGTCAGCACGGTATGAGAAAGCGCGACTGCGCCGGCCGCATAGGGCCAACACGCCGGTTGCACGGCCAGTGCTGTGACGGCGCCTGCGTGCAATGCAATCGTGCTGCCGACGAGCGGGGTGGGGCGCCAGCGGCGCGGGTTGCCGGCCTGCGAACCGGCAGACGGACGGACGAGCGGCAGTGGCGTTGGCTCGTTCATGCCGTCTTCCTTTGGCCCGGTTCATCGGTCGTTGCCCGCGACAATACCGTGTGCGGTGCGCGCGGCGCCAGAATCGCCGAAAAGAGCAGCGCCAGAATCGCGCCCGGGCCGACAGTGAGCCCGAACGATTCGAGCATCGGCACATGCGAGAGCGCCAGCAATCCGAATCCTGCGACAGTCGCCAGATTGGCGATCAGCAGCGAGGCAAGCGTCAGCGGTGCAACGGTCTGTGCGGCGGGGGACGTCCCGGCCGAATCGGCACGCGACGCATCGTTTCGTCGATTGAAAAACAGCGCATAGTTCGAGCCGATCGCGACAATCAGCAGCAGCCCGATCAAATGCAGGATCGTGAGCGGCTCATGGAACAGCGCGAACGCAGCCGTGACGACGAGCACGGCCGCGATCAACGGCACGAGCGTGCTGACGACGCGCCGCGGGTCGCGCAATGCGACGAACAGCAGCACGACGATCGCCGCGAATCCAGCCAGCGACAAACGAATGTCCTCGTACACGTAGTTCACGTAGAGGGCGTCGGCTTCTTTTTTGAGGTCGACGAAAAGGGCGCCTGCTACGCCGGCACTGGCGACGGCCGTTTGGATCGCATGCGCGTCGAGACTCGTCTCGTTCGCGGGCTGTGTTGCAGCGCCCGGCTGCGCGGGCGCGCGTAATGAAAGCATCGCTTGCCACTGGCCCTCGCGCTCGGTCAGCAGCGCGTCCACGGCCAGCCCCATCGACGTTCCTCGCAGATCTTCGCGACGCAAAAGCGAAGCGTTGCGCGCTTTCTCGACATCGGCGATGAACGGGGCGAAAACGCCGGGCTTTACGCCGATAGTCTGGTTGGCCACCGCCGAGCGCATGCGCGTTTCGAGCACGTCCGCCGGCGGAAGGCTCGCGAGCCGCGCGCGTTGAGTCGTGTCGCTCGGCAGATAGCGGGCCGGGCTGTCGAAGCCGGCGAGCGTGCCCGAATCGACCAGCGGTTGCAGCCGCGCGGCAATTTTTTCGGCGCCTTCGAGCGCGGCCTGTTCGCTCGCGCCCGAGACGACAACCAGATAGCGGACATCGGGTGCCCCGACATCGGCCCGCAACGCCGCATCGAGCGCCTGGCTCGACGCGGGGACGGGGCTCAGCGACGACAGTTCGTGACTCCACAACTGCCCGCGATGCAGCGCGAGGGCGGCCACTGCGCCGATCATCAGCGCCGCGAACGGCCAGCGCAGGCGAGCTGCCGCATCCGCCGCTCGAGCCAGCAAGGTGCCGAGACCCGAGAGATCGCGAACGGCCGGTGCGCGAGTGCCCAGGTGAGGCAGCACATAACGCGTCACCGCGGCGGCCGCCGCGAGGCCGACCATCGAATAGAGGCCCAGTTGCACGAGCCCCGGGAAGCCTGAGAACAGCATCGACGCGAAGCCGCAGACCGACGTCAACATGCCGAGCCGGATCGTCGGCCAATAACGGGCGATCCATGCGCGCATCGCATCGCCATTGCCCTCTGGCTTGTCATGCCGCGCCGATTGAATGAACAGATAGATGGAATAGTCGACGGCTTCGCCGATCAGCGTCGTACCGAATCCGAGCGTGAGACCGTGCACGGTTCCGAACGCAAGGCTCACTGCCGCGAGGCCCGCAGCCACGCCCGACGCAACGGGAACGAGCCCGAGCGCCAGCGTGAGCGGGGAACGATAGACGAGCAACAACAGCCCGACGATCAGCGCGAGACTGATGACGGACAGCTTCTCGACATCGTGTTTGATCGTATCGCGCGTTTCGACGGAGAACACGCCGGGCCCCGTGAGCAGCAACCGGCATGACGATGCGGCTGGCTTGCCATGCGCGGCTGAGGCGAATGCCGCCCGCACGGCGGCGATCGCACTTTCCTGCGCGTCGGTGTCGGAGCCGGCGCCGGCCGTCTGCACGACGAGCAACGCGCGTTTGCCGTCGCGCGAGGCCCATACGCCATCGGCGGAGGCCGGCTGTGCCTCGCCGTCGAACTGGCCGACGATGGCCGTCACCTCGCCCGTCGGGTCGCGCGGCAGCAGCGCTTTCGACATGAGCCCCGCCGATGAACTCAGCAGATCGAGGCTCTCGCCAAGCGCACTGTGCAGGCCCTCGGCAGAGAACCGCTGCGGCGTGACTGCGGGGCTCAGTACATAGCGATGCTCGAAAACGAAGCGCTCGTCGCGCGCCTGCGTGACGGGCTCGCCGTTGTTCACGGAAACGAAGCGCGAATCGCGGCGCAGTGTGGCGGCAATGCCGCGCGAGAGCTCGGCACGCGTGGCCGCATCGCCGCCTTCGATGGCGACGATGATGAGCCGCGAGATGACGCCCTCGCGCAATTGATCGACGAGCAAACGCTGCTGCGCGCTCGGCGCGCGCGGCAGGAATGCGGAAAGGTCGGCCGTGAAGTGGGCGCGTTGAATCGCGATCGCGCAGCCGATCAGAAACAGCAACCAGAGCTGCACCGCGCGCCGGCGCAGTAGCGCGCGGCGAGGAGAACCGGAATCGGGTCGGTGCGCCATGGGGTCTCGCATCACTGTCTCGAAGCGTTGCGAAGCTGCATCACCGAATGATCGCCATCGGCTTGTTCGATCACGACGGTGCGCAGTACATCGCGCGTGCCGTCGAGCTTGATCGTCTGCACCGTCTTCAGCATCCGGGAATCGAGCGGCGTCAGCGTCAAGGTCCAATCGTCTCCGTGGCCCCCGATGGAGACCTTGTAGAGCTGTTCGAGCACATAACGATTGCCGGCCAGCGTCGCGCGGATGCTTTCGATAAATGCCGCGAGCTCGGGGTAGTGCGCGAGCGAGACCGTGTACTTGCGCTGATTGCGATCGACCGTCAGTTTGTCGCCATCGACCACGAGCCGCTCGGGCTTCGGAGTCACCGTCACTTTCTCGAGGTGATCGGGCGCGACGAAGGCCAGCTCGCCCGTCGATTCGATGGGCTTGTCCGCGATAGCGAGATATTTCGTTTCGGTGAAGCTCGCGCGACCGGATTTGTTGTGTGCCAGCGTCGACATGAGCCGGTCGAGCGTCCATTGCGCCGTGCCGGCAGCCGCAGGCGCAGGCGTTGCCGCGGCCGTGGCAAGGGGCGCGGCGCTCAGACAGCACGTGGCGGCGGCCAGTATGGCGACGGCCCACGCCGCACGCGCGTTAGCGCGCAAAGCGTTGAAGTCAGACGTTCGCCTCATGCGTCCACCTCGCTCGCCGATTGAGATGTGCACGGCAAGGTGGGCTCGCCGTCCTGCCAGAAATCGAAGAAGTTGAACCAGTTGTAGGGGGCGCTGCGGCAGTGCTGCTCGAGCAGTCCGACATACCGCTCGACCGCGGCTTGCACGCGCGCCGCGCGATCGCCGGCCCCGGCGTCCGAGAAATCGACGAGCGGTTCGAAGTGGATGTCGTAGCGGTTTGCGCCGCGATAAACCCCTGCCATGAAAATGACCGGGCGCTTGAGCATCGCGGCCATGCGCAAGGGGCTCAGCGGAAATCCGACGCGGCCGTCGAGAAACGCGCACTGCTGCAGCGCGCTGCCGTCTTCTTGCCGCAGCGTTCGATCGGCGAGCATGCCGATCATCGCGCCGCTATCGAGATATTCGACGGCTTCGAGCATCGCTTCGGGCCGGCCGAGGCTGATGACGTCCTGCTTCACGGCGGGATTGACGGTCGCGAGCACTGCGTTGATATTGCGGGCGTTCTCCTCGTACATCATGATCGCGACACGCAGATTCGGGCGCGTGCGGCCGATCGCGCGCAGCGCCTCGAAGCTGCCGAAATGCGCTCCGATGAGAAATGCGCCGCGCCCCGCGGCAAGCGCCTCGTCGACGAGCGCACCGCCTTCGACGCGAATATCGAACAGATCGAACCGCTCGTTGAGCAGATAGATGCGGTCATGGATCGTCGTCGCGAAGACGAGCAGGTGCCGGTAGATCTCGCGCCAACGCGCTGGGCGTCCCAGCACGCGCGCGAGATAAGCGCGCGAGGCGCGGCGTGCGAGCGGCGCGGCCAGCAGGAAGTAGAACGTGATGCCGTGCAGGACGATGCGCGTCAACGGTCTGCCGAAGTGCAGCGAGAGCCACGTCATGATGCGCAGCACGGCGAAGTTTCCGCGCTCCTGGCGTTCGGCCCACGTCGAATGATCGCGGTTCCCTTTCGTACTCATGCCCGTTGCCGCCGTGTCAGCACACCGGCGGCTGCCGTGCGCTCGCCGGTGCGGATGGTGAAGTGGATCGCGCCGCGTTCGTCGCAGCTGAACGAGAGCGCGAGCGGTTCACCGGGCGAAGCGGGCGCGGTGAATTTCGCCGAGCCGATCGTGCATGCGTTCAACTCGCACCCGAGGGCCGCGCCGATCCGCGCGATCGCATGGTCGAGCAGTACGACACCCGGTACGATCGGCCGGCCCGGAAAATGACCCGGCAACGCCGGATGATCGGCCGGAATCTCGAAGACGATCGGTTCGTGCTGGCTCTCGGCCGCACTCCGGGTGCTCGGCGGCGGTGCGTTTGCCTCGCTCGCGGGCGCAGCGCAGCGCTGCAGCAGCGCGGCCACGAACGGCGCCAGCGTATCGCGCGGGAGCTTGCCGGTGCCATTGCGCGGCAAACTGTCGACGAATAGCAGCGGGCGCGGCATGAATGCGGCATCGATCCGCTCGCGCAGCTTGCGTTGCAGCTCGGCAGCCGAAAGCGTCGGTGCCACCACGAGGGCCATCAGCCGCGTGACAGGCGGACCGCCTTGCGTATCGGCGTCCAATCCGTCGGTCGCGGTTTCGTCGGGCATGAAGAAGGTGCCGTCGTCGACACCGGGAATCGCCATCAACTGATGATTGAGATAGGCGATCGAGGAGCGCTTGCCGGCGATGTTGATCAAATCGCCCTTGCGGCCGTGCAGCAAGAAGTGGGTTGCATCGATCAACTCCAGCGCATCGCCCATTTGTACCGGCACCTCGACATGGCCTCCGGCCGCCCATATTTCGGGACCCTCGTCGCTGCCGGTCGCCGCGTCGCGCGCCGTCAAGGTGACTTCGGGGAAAAGCTCCCAGGCGGCGCTATGCGCGGTGCGGCGCGTCGCAATCTGGCCCGTCTCCGTGCTGCCGTAAATCTCCATCAGCGGTGCGCCGAGGCGCGCTTCGGCTTGTCTCGCCAGTTTTTCCGAAAGCGGTGCCGTGGCCGAGAGAATCAGCGCCGCACCTGGCAACGCGGGCTCGGACGCGAGCAGCGCGCGAAGGTGGATCGGCGAGGTGACGAGCGCGCGCGGCGCCGGTACTGCTTCGAGTTCGCCGCGGATATCGTCGGGATAGAACGGCTGACCGTTGCTGAACGCGAGCCCGCCGATCAATGCGAGCAGCACCGTGGATTCGAACCCGTACATGTGCTGCGGCGGCACCGTGCCGACGAGCGTCGTGCCAGCCGCTTCGACGAGGCCGAGCCGCGCCGCGGCGGCGCGCACGTTCTTGACGAGAAATCCCCAGGTCTTGCGGTGCGGCACCGGCGCGCCGGTGGAGCCCGAAGTAAATACGTACGCCATGATGCGCGCGCCGTCGATCTGCGGCACGGCGATATCGTCGTACGTCGCCAGCGCTGCGCGCGGCGCGGCAGGGTAGCGAAAACGCGGCAGCTCGATCGTGCACTCGTCCATGTCGTGAAGACAGAACGCGTCGGGGGCGAACGCTTGCAGTTGCCGCACGGTTTGCGGCGTGTAGGTCGAGGGCAGCAGGCTCACCTTTTCGGCGAGCAGCGTGGCGGCGAGGCCGACCGTGAAACGGTAGCGGTCCTTGCAGACATTGAACACATGCCGGCCCGCCGGCAGGGCGGCCGCAAGCGTCCTGACGTCGACGAGAAATTCACGTACCGTGACACTCGCCCCATCGCGCCAGGCGATGGTCCGATCGAGCGATACATGAGAGACCAGCGGAAAACTCGACATAACGTTGCTAGCGAATTGGCATAAGCGGTAAGCGGGCGGCTCGCAGGCGATGCCTGGCAGACCTTCCCTGGACATTCATCGCTGCGTGGCGGGCCGCCCCGCGGTCGAGCGCCGATAAGCACGAATGCTCGCGACCATCCCCGAGCTCCGCACACCGGGCAGCGCGAACCGGCGGCATGCATGTTCCGCGATGAACATGAGCGCGGTCAGCGGCAGCGTCAGGTAGTTGGCGAAGGTCGACCAGATTTCGATCGGGACAGTCGCGAAAAGCAGCGTCGAGACAGCGATGACAAGCGCGAAAAAGAGCGTCCAGGCAGCGGTGACCCGCCGCGTATAGACGGCGATTTCCGGCGCAAGCGGGTTGCCCCGCACGAGGGCGGCGAACTGCGTGCACAGCGGCACGCGCCCTTTCGCGAGCGTGCGGCCGAACAGGTACCCGAGCGCGCCGTTGAACAGCACGTGTTCGAGGAAAAGCCCCCACTCGTAATGGCGCACGAGCGCGCCCCGCGCGAGCCACAGCCCCGCGGCGGCCATGGCCACGAGCGGCAGCAACACGGCGCGCCGCGGCGAGCGTGCCGCGTAGCCGAGGGCGAGAACGAGCGCCGGCGCGAGCACGAGCGCAAGGCCGAGCGGTTCCAGGCCGGGCGTGCTGACGGCGCGATGCGCGCCGATCTCATAGCCGACGATGAGTGCGGCTCCGGCTGCGCCGCGAACGATGGATCGCAAACGGCTCATTCGACGCTCCCCGTGCTGCAGTACCTTGTGTTACGCGCGAATGAAACCCGGCGAAAAAAAATCAGTGCCATCCCGAATAAGACCCGCCGACGGCAACCGCCCGCGAGTTTTGAGTCTGTCGCTTTGTGCGATCGATCATACGGAGTTCAGTGGGCGCCGGTGCTGCGTTTTGTAACTTTTTTGCAAGTCGATCACCGGCGGGCAGCGCCGGATTTTAGCGCACGTCGCCGCTCCGAACGAACAGGCACCGTGCGCAACGGGGCCTCGTCCGGGGAGGCCGCCCGTTGTTCGGCTGCTTCATTCAGTAACCATTCGGGTATACGGCAGGAAACGCTTCGTCTAGAATCGCTCGAACCTGAAGGGACCCCTTAATCGGCCCGGATGGGCCCCCCAATAAGCCGGAGCGGACCAACGACGCCGTGCCCGCTCGCCCAGCGCCGCGCGCCCGCCGTTTCAGGCTGCATCCTTGTTGTCAGCTCGCCGTAAGCATCATGAATGAATTGGAACAAGAGCTCGCCGGATTGATCATCGGCGAATTGAACCTCGAGGATATCAAGATCACCGACGTATCCGGCGACACGGTTTTGTACGGTGAAGGCTTTGGGCTCGATTCCATCGATATTCTCGAGATCGCGCTTCTCATCTCGAAAAAATACGGCTTCGGGCTCAGGTCGGACCATCCCGACAACACGAAGATCTTTTCGACCCTCGGTGCCTTGGCTGCCTACGTGGCCGAGCATCGTGTGCGTTGACCCGGTGCGCTTGCGATGAAAGCATTGGTGACGGGCGGCAGCGGCGCGCTGGGCCACGCGATCAGCGAGGCGCTCGCCGCCGCGGGCCATGAAGTCTGGGTGCACGGGCACCGCAACATGGCGGCCGCCGAGGCCGTCGTTGCGGGCATTGCGGCCTCGGGCGGCAACGCCCATGCGATCGGCTTCGATGTGACGAACGCCTCCGAATCGCTCGCGGCGCTCGAACGCGTGCTCGAAAGCGGCCCGGTGCAGATCGTCGTCAACAACGCGGGCATCTACGACGATGCGCCCATGCCGGGCATGACGCAACAGCAGTGGCGCAGTGTCATCGACGTCACGCTGAACGGCTTTTTCAACGTCACGCAACCGCTCTTGATGCCGATGATTCGCACCCGCTGGGGCCGCATCGTCAATATCGCCTCGGTGACGGGGCTCGTCGGCAATCGCGGGCAAACGAACTATGCCGCGGCGAAGGCAGGGCTGATCGGCGCCACGAAATCGCTTTCCCTCGAACTCGCCTCGCGGCATATCACCGTGAACGCCGTGGCGCCCGGCATCATCGCGTCGCCGATGACCGAGACCGCCTTCCCGCCCGAGCGCATCAAGCAGCTCGTGCCCGCCGGCAGGAGCGGCACGCCGCAGGAGGTCGCTGCGATGGTGGCCTACCTCGTCTCGGATGCCGCGGCCTATGTGACAGGGCAGGTCCTGTCGGTCAACGGCGGTATGGCTTGAGCAGACCGGCTCGAGACACCGACATCGCACGAAATATCGCACGAACGAAGCGAAGGCCAAGCCCATGAATAATCCGCCGCACCTTGACGAGATGACCGAGTGGGACGTTGCCGTGATCGGCGGTGGCCCCGCGGGATCGACCGCCGCCACCTTGCTCGCCGATGCCGGCTATCGCGTGCAGCTCCTCGAAAAGGCGCGCCATCCGCGTTTTCACATCGGCGAATCGTTGCTGCCCGCGAACCTGCGTCTGTTCGAGCGGCTCGGGGTCGGCGAGGCCGTGCGCGACATCGGCATGATGAAGCCGGCCGCCGAATTCGTTTCGCCGTTCCACGACCAGCGGCTGCAGCGTTTCCCGTTCGCCGAGGCATGGGACAAATCCATGCCTTACGCCTACCAGGTGCGCCGTTCGGAACTGGATGAAATCCTGTTGCGCAACGCGGCGACGCATGGCGCCGATGTCGTCGAAGGTTGTCAGGTCCGCGACGTCGAGTTTCTCTCCGACGGCGGCGGCGCGATCGTGAGCGCGAAGCACGACGATGGGCGGCCGTATCGGTGCCGCGCGCGTTTCGTCGTCGACGCATCGGGCCGCGATACGCTGCTGGCCAATCGCATGCGCACGAAGCAGCGCAACAAGAAGCACAACAGCGGCGCGTTGTACGCGCACTTTCGCGGCGCGCAACGCCATGCCGGGGCGGACGAAGGCAACATCACCGTGTATTGGTTCGAGCACGGCTGGTTCTGGTTCATTCCGCTCGCCGACGGAGCGACGAGTATCGGTGCCGTCGTATGGCCCTACTATCTGAAGCGGCGAGCGTCAGGCACCTCGCTCGAGACGTTTTTCCTCGAAACGATTGCGATGTGTGCGCCGCTCGCCAAGCGCCTCGAACACGCCGAGCTCGTGACCGGCGTGGAAGCGACCGGCAATTTTTCGTATTCGGGCGACGTGACGCACGGGCGCAATTTCCTGTTGCTCGGCGATGCGTTCGCGTTCATCGACCCGGTGTTCTCGTCCGGCGTCATGCTTGCGATGCAAAGCGCGTTCATGGGCGCCGAAGCGATCGATACGTGCCTGCGCGAACCGGCACGCGCGAGCGCGGCGCTCGCCGAATTCGATCGGCGCGTGCGTCATGGGCCGAAGCAATTCGCCTGGTTCATCTACCGGATGACCTCGCCGACGATGCGCAACCTGTTCATGAATCCGCGCAACATGTTCCGCGTGAAAGAGGCGCTGCTGTCGCTGCTCGCCGGCGATATCTTCGAGAGCACGCCCATCTGGCCGTCGCTGCGCGTGTTCAAGATCATCTATTACCTGTCGGCGCTGGCCGATGCGCGCAATTCGCTGCGTGCGTGGCGTGCGCGCCGCCGCATGTTGCGGCAAGCCGACGATGCCCGCACGGCAGCGGGGTAGGTGGTCTCGATGCCGGTTCCGTTTTTGAAGCTCGTCCGACTCGAGGGCGCACGACTTGCGGCGATGCTGCAAGCCGAGCCCGCCCATGCGCGAAACGAGGCGTTCGAGCGCGCATTTCCGGGCGCGCTGGGTGCCGCATGCTTCGGGGAGCCGGCGCAATGGGCGAGCTTCGCCGAGGCGGCGCCTCATCTTCCGCTCGCGCCGGCTCATATGGCGAGGCTCGTTCCCGCTTCGGAGCCGCTGCACGACAGCAGCGATACCTGTTTCGAAATCTGGCAGTGCGATGCCGCCGATCTCGCGAACGGCCACCACGGTCCGCTCCACTACCGGTTCAGCGAATCGGCCGGCATCGTGTTCGGCAGCGTCGAAGTGTACGAGCAAGCGCACGCAGATGTGCCGCAGGCGAGCGGCGAGACCCCGCTCGAACGCGCCACCTATGCGGCTTACGAGGCGATCTTCAGCGTGCTCGATGCGCTCGACATGCGCCATCCGCTGAGAATCTGGAACGTCGTGCCTGCAATCAACGCGCATCAGTTCGGCAGCGAGCGCTATCGCCAGTTCAACACCGGGCGGCAGCGGGCGTTCAAGGCCTGCGGGCGCCCCGTCATCGATAGCGTGCCGGCCGCAAGCGCGCTCGGCAGCGCGGCCAGCGTCGTCGGCGATGCGGTGCCCGCGACGCCGTTGTCGGTGTCGTTCCTGGCGTCACGCTCGCCCAACCGTGCAATTGAAAATCCCCGGCAAGTCAGCGCTTACCGTTATCCGGCTCGATACGGCCCGAGCGCGCCGACGTTCGCGCGCGCGGCGGCATGGTGCGGCCCGGCCGACCCCGATGGGGAATCGGCCTTGTTCGTCTCGGGCACCGCGAGCATCGTGGGACACGAAACGGCTCATCGCGGAGATGTGATCGCCCAGTTGCGGGAGACGCTCGTCAACATCGAAACCGTGCTCGAGGAAGCCGCACGCCAAACCCGGAACAAAACCGCACTGGCCGAGCTGACCTACAAGGTCTATGTGCGCGACGCGAACGATGCGCAGGCGCTTGCCGCCATCGACGAGGTGTTGCGCGCAAGGTGCGGGTCGTCGTTGCGTGCGCTTTATCTGCATGCCGACGTTTGCCGCGCGGACTTGCTGCTCGAGATCGAGGCGAGCGGCGGCCATCCTGTCGAGGTATTCGCGTGAGCTACGCCGGACCTCCGTCGACCGAACGCGTCAGCATCGACCCCGTATTGCGCGGGCTCGCGGCGCTGCGTCAGTACGCGGTCTTCTACTTCGGTCTGCTGCTGCTCGCGATCGCCTGCCTGGGCTGGCTGCCGTTTGCCGCTCTGTTGCGGGTGCTGCTGCCGCGACATGTCGCGCGCACGCTGGGGCGCGCGGTCATCCAACATGTCTGGCGGCTCTACTTTCATGCGCTTTCGGCGCTCGGCGCGGCGCATTTCGATCTGTCCGAGCTCGCGACGCTGCGCGGCAAGCCGGCGATGATCCTTGCGCCCAACCATCCGACGCTGATCGACGCCATGCTGATCGCGTCCTGCGTGCCGCGCGTGTGCTGTGTGATGAAGGGCGACATCGTCGACAACGTGTTCCTGGGTGCCGGCGCGCGTCTTGCCGACTACATCGTGAACGATGCACCGAAGGGGATGATCAAGGCCGCCGTCGACGATTTGCGGCGCGGCCATCCGCTGCTGTTGTTTCCCGAAGGCACGCGCACCGACTCGCCGCCCGTCAATCCCCTGAAGGCCGGCATCGGGCTCGTTGCCGCACGGGCGGGCGTTCCGGTGCAGACGCTCATCGTGGAGGCCGGCTCGCCGTTTCTCGCGAAGGGATGGCATATCCTGCGCAAGCCGGTGCTGCCGCTGACCTACCGGGTGCGGATCGGCCGCTGCTTTGCGCCGCC
>NZ_JBMRBK010000005.1:0-5104 GCF_057351765.1 Trinickia sp.
CCGGTGCGGCAGCGCCGGCATCCGCTGCGGCTCCGGCTTCGGCCGCGGCGCCGTCCGCTACCGAACCGGCGGCGGGCGAGCCGGCCTCGGGCGCGCAGCCGGCCGCGCCGGCCTCGGCGGCGTCCGCGACAGCGGTACCGGCACCGCTGGGTGGACCCGATGGAACGGTGCCCGGCCAGCAGTACGTGCCGCCGCCGCAACGCACGGGCTTGCCGATCATTCGTCTGAAGTGACGCGTTGCGGTAACACTTCGACACGAATCTTGCGAGGCCGTGCGACATGAACCCTGCCGAGCCGTGCAAGATGCGGGCTGAACTTGCACGATTCGGCGAGGCTCCAACCTCAGCGTTTCTTCGATATCAGGGTTGACGATGAAAAAATTCTTTCTGATTCCTCTTTTCGCGATGCTCCTTTCGTTTGCCGGTGCGGCGTTCGCCCAGACGAACGCCGGCGGCGTCGATACGAGTTCGCCTGACGTCATGATCAAGACGGTCACCACCCAGGTGCTCGATACGATCCGTGCGGACAAGTCGATCCGCTCGGGCGATATCAACCGCATCACCGAGGTGGTCAACAAGCAGATCCTGCCCTACACGGACTTCCGCCGCACGACGCAACTGGCGATGGGCCGTGCGTGGCGCCAGGCGACGCCGGAGCAGCAAGACCAGATGGTCGAGCAGTTCAAGATGCTGCTGATCCGCACCTACGCTGGCGCGCTGTCGCAGTTCCGAGACCAGCAGGTCCAGTTCAAGCCGTTCCGCGCGGCGCCGACCGATACCGACGTCGTCGTGCGTAGCGCGGTGATCAACAACGGGCAACCGGTCGAGCTCGACTACCGTCTCTACAAGACCCCGCAGGGCTGGCGCGTCTACGATCTGAACGTTGCCGGCGCATGGCTCATTCAGGCGTATCAGCAGCAATTCGCCCAGAAGATCAACGAAAGCGGCGTGAGCGGCCTGATTCAGTTCCTGACCGACCGCAACCAGCAGCTTGCCGCCGGCAAGCAGCCGACGTGAGCACCCCGATGAGCCGCTTTGCCCTGGGCACGGCGCTCACCCATGCGAGCGCGAAAAGCGCGCTCGCGGCCGGCTTGACGAGCATTGCGGGCGGCGCGACGGGAGTGGACTGCGCCGCGCTCACCGAATTCGATTCATCGGCACTCGCGGTGCTGCTCGCGTGGCAGCGCGCAGCCGAGGCGCGCGGCAGCGCGTTCGAGATCATCAATGTGCCGCAGGGGCTGGCAAGCCTCGCCGCGGTGTACGGTGTGGACGCCCTTCTGGCGGCGCGACACCGCTCGTCCCCCGAAGGCGTCGCGGCCCCGCTCTGAGCCGCACGCGCGGCGCCGCCGCGGCGCAATGCTCCGACGGTCTACGGCCACGCGCGCCAAGTGAGCCGCCTCGACTTGGCCTATAATCAACCGTTTTTTCGGGCATGCGATCGCCCCGGTTTTTTCCGGGATGCGACGCGGCGCTGCCGTGGCGCCAGCCCGGCGATCAGGTCCAGTCACGTCTAAACAAAGGCGCGCCACTCGCGAAAGGCCGCGCACATCCATGTCAGCGATAGAAATCCGCAACGTCAAGAAGCGCTATAAGGCGCTGCAAGCGCTCAAGGGCGTCAGCTTGACGATCGACGAAGGCGAATTTTTCGGCCTGCTCGGCCCGAACGGCGCAGGCAAGACCACGCTCATCAGCATCCTTGCCGGATTGGCGCGGGCGGACGAAGGTAGCGTCGCCGTGCTCGGCCACGATGTCGTGTCCGATTTCCGCGGCGCGCGGCGCTCGCTCGGCGTCGTGCCGCAGGAGCTCGTGTTCGATCCCTTTTTCACCGTGCGTGAAACGCTGCGCATTCAATCGGGCTACTACGGCCTGCACCGCAACGATGAATGGATCGACGAGGTAATGGCTCATCTCGATCTCACCGAAAAGGCCGATGCGAACATGCGCGCGCTGTCGGGCGGCATGAAGCGGCGCGTGCTCGTCGCGCAGGCGCTGGTGCACCGGCCGCCCGTGATCGTCCTCGACGAGCCCACGGCAGGTGTCGACGTCGAGCTGCGGCAAACGCTCTGGAAATTCATTTCGCGGTTGAACCGCGAAGGGCACACGATCGTGCTGACGACTCACTATCTGGAAGAAGCCGAGTCGCTGTGCGGCCGCATCGCGATGCTGCGCCGCGGGGAAGTCGTGGCCCTCGATCGCACGCGCGACCTGCTCGCGCGTTTCGCCGGCATGCAGCTTTTTCTGCGCTTGTCCGCGGGGGTCTTGCCGGCGGAGCTGCGCGCGCTCGAGGTCGACGCGGCGCCGCCGGGTGCGCGCGAGCATCTGTTGCGTCTCGCGAGCTATGACGATGTGGAGCCGATTCTCGCGCGCTGTCGCGAACAAGGCTGCACGTTCGACGAGATCGACGTACGGAAGGCGGACCTGGAGGACGTTTTCGTCCAACTGATGAGCGGCCCGGAACTGGTGGAGGGACTGGCATGATGTCCCACCACACTCAGGCTCGCGGCATGACCGGCTTTCGGACGCTCTTTTACAAAGAGATTCTGCGTTTCTGGAAGGTCTCGTTCCAGACGGTGCTCGCGCCCATCGTCACGGCATTGCTCTATCTGACGATCTTCGGCCACGCGTTGCGCGGACGTGTCGAGGTCTACCCCGGCGTCGAATACACGAGCTTTCTGGTTCCGGGCCTCGTCATGATGAGCGTGCTGCAAAACGCGTTTGCCAACAGCTCGTCGTCGCTGATCCAGTCGAAGATCACGGGTAATCTCGTCTTCGTGCTGCTACCGCCGCTCACGCACTGGGAGATATTCGGCGCTTACGTGCTTGCATCCGTCGTGCGCGGACTCGCGGTCGGGGCGGGCGTATTCATCGTGACGATCTGGTTCGTGCCGATGACATTCGCGTCGCCGCTTTATATCGTGCTCTTCGCCGCATTCGGTTCGGCGATTCTCGGCACACTCGGCCTCATCGCCGGTATCTGGGCCGAGAAGTTCGATCAGCTCGCGGCGTTCCAGAACTTTCTGATCATGCCGCTCACGTTTCTCTCGGGCGTGTTCTACTCGACGCATTCGCTGCCCGAGCTCTGGCGGCATGTGTCGCGGCTCAATCCGTTTTTCTACATGATCGACGGTTTCCGCTACGGCTTTTTCGGCGTGTCCGACATCGATCCGCTTGCGTGCCTGGCCGTCGTTGCCGTTTTCTTCGCGCTGATCGCCGCGCTCGCGATGCGTCTCATCGCGTCCGGCTACAAGCTGCGTTATTGAGGAGTCATGAACCATGTTGCCGACACCCGACGAGGTCAAGCAATATATCGCGGCCGGACTGGCCTGCACCCACCTCGAAGTCGAGGGCGACGGTCAGCACTTTTTTGCGACGATCGTCTCGGACGCCTTCGAGGGCAAGCGCCCGATCCAGCGTCACCAGCTCGTCTACGCGGCGCTGGGCGAGCGCATGAAGGCGGAAATCCACGCGCTGAGCATGAAGACGCTGACGCCGGCGGAATGGCGAAACGCATAATCCAGGAAACGTAGTGCGCATTACACAAGACGATATGGCGGCAGCCGGCAGCGGCGCCGCGCGCGAGGGACAGCTCGGCATGGATAAACTTTCGATCGAAGGCGGCCGCCGCCTTTCTGGCGAATTGAGCGTTTCGGGCGCCAAGAACGCGGCCTTGCCGATTCTCTGCGCGAGCCTGCTCGCGGCCGATCCGCTCGAGCTTGCGAACGTGCCGGACCTCAAGGATGTCCGCACGACACTGACGCTGCTCGAACAGATGGGCGTACGGGCTCGGTTATCGGGCGGCACGGTGTCGCTCGATGCTACGCATGTCGACAAGCCGGTCGCGCCTTACGAACTCGTGAAAACGATGCGGGCGTCGATTCTCGTGCTCGGACCGCTCGTGGCCCGCTTCGGCACGGCGAAAGTGTCGCTGCCGGGCGGCTGCGCCATCGGTGCGCGGCCGGTCGATCAGCACATCAAGGGCTTGCAGGCGATGGGCGCCGACATCAGCATCGAGCATGGCTACATCGAGGCGCGGGCGCGCCGGTTGAAGGGCGCGCGCATCGTGACCGATATGGTCACGGTGACTGGAACCGAAAATCTGCTGATGGCGGCCGTGCTCGCCGACGGCGAGACGATTCTCGAAAACGCCGCGCGCGAGCCCGAGGTCGGCGATCTGGCGCATCTGCTCGTGGCGATGGGAGCGAAGATCGACGGCATCGGTACCGATCGGCTCGTGATCCAGGGTGTCGAGAAGCTGCATGGCGCGCGTCACGCGGTGATCCCCGACCGGATCGAAGCCGGCACGTTCCTGTGCGCCGTCGCGGCGGCAGGGGGCGACGTCATGCTGCGCGACGTGCGCCCGAGTACGCTCGATGCGGTCACGGCCAAGCTGCGTGAGGCCGGCGTGACGATCGAAGAGGGCGACGACTGGCTGCGCGTTCGGATGGACAGGCGCCCGAGCGCCGTCAGCGTGCGCACGTCGGAGTACCCGGCGTTCCCGACCGATATGCAGGCCCAGTTCATGGCGCTCAATGCGATTGCCGAAGGCAGTGCGCAAGTCATCGAGACGATCTTCGAAAACCGCTTCATGCACGTGCAGGAATTGAACCGCCTCGGCGCCCATATCGCCATCGACGGCAATACGGCGCTCGTCACGGGCGTGCCCGAACTGTCGGGCGCGACGGTCATGGCCACCGACCTGCGGGCCTCGGCGAGCCTCGTGATCGCCGGCTTGACGGCGCAAGGCGAGACCATTGTTGACCGCATCTACCATCTCGATCGAGGCTACGATCGGATGGAGGACAAACTCACGCGCATCGGCGCGAACGTGCGCCGCGTTCCTGCGCATTCCGGAGCTCGCGCATGACTGCCGAACCGTTGACGCTCGCGCTCTCGAAGGGGCGCATTTTCGAAGAGACGATGCCGCTCCTGGCGGCAGCCGGCGTCGAGGTATCGGAAGACCCCGAGACTTCGCGCAAGCTGATCCTGCCGACGAGCGCCGGCAACTTGCGCGTCATCATCGTGCGCGCGACCGACGTGCCGACCTACGTCGAGTACGGCGCAGCCGATTTCGGCGTCGCGGGCAAGGATGTGCTGCTCGAGCACGG
>NZ_JBMRBK010000006.1:0-35594 GCF_057351765.1 Trinickia sp.
GCATCGATTTGCGTCCACTCGAGCAGCGTCAGCGCTGAGCGCGGAGCGACATTGAATACCATCATCTGGCCGTGCAGGCTCAAGAGGCGAATCCGCGTAACCGGATCGTCGATGCGCGTGCCCCCGATGCGCGCAACCAATTCCGTACCGACGCGGTTCAGTGGCGCGCGCATTCGCGTTTGCAGAATTTCCGACGCGATCGACGGCTCCTGCCCCGTTTGCTCCCGTACGAAAAACAGGCGTTGACTGGCTGTCGCAGGTGACAGGAACATCCGCTCGGCGATCACCCGCTGGATGTCGATGAACGCGTCGATCAGAGCAGGCGTGTCCGCACCGGACGCGAGCTTTTCGTTCGCGCCTTGCACGACCGGCGCGAAGCGTTCCCAGACTATCTCCGCAATGTGCTCTGCGCAGGCACGATAGACCCCTTCCTTGTTGGCGAAGTAGTACTGCAGCGCCGGGGCATTCACGCCCGCCCGCGCGGCGATATCGCGTGTCGACGCGGCGTCGAAGCCGCGCTCGCCAAACAGCTCGATGGCCGCGTGAATGATGCGCAGCCGCGTTTCGTCGCCGCGCGCATACCCGCCTTGCGCGGGGCGCCGACCCCGCTTCATTTCATTCATGGGCTTCGTGCTCCTCACGTTCTCGCCTGGCTCGACCTGTTGCCCGAAGGCAAAAATATATCACTTGACACATTTTTTCCAAGTGGAATAAATTGAGCGCCTCGTATCAACCGGAATCGAACATCATGTCGGAGACGATCGATGCCTCCCAGCGCATCGACGGGCCGCGCTCGGGGCGCGGCGCGCCAGGGCGCCGCAACAAACGTGTACTCCTCGCAGTCGTGCTGATCGCCCTCGCGATAGCGGGTGCATCGTGGTTTGCATACTGGTGGACGCACGGGCGTTTCATCGAAACGACCGACGATGCCTACCTGCAGACCGATAGCGTCACGATCGCACCGAAAGTCAGCGGTTATGTCGCCGAGGTGCGGGTCGCGGACAACGAGGCGGTAGCGGCCGGCGCGCCGCTCGTACGGCTCGATGTGCGCCAGTATCAGGCTGCCGTCGATCAGGCGCAGGCGACCGTCGACGCGCGCGCCGCCGATCTCGCGCGCGCCGAGGCCGACGTCGAGCAGCAAAAGGCTATCGTCGCGCAGGCGCAGGCGGAACAGCAGGTTGCGCGCGTCGCGCTCGAGCATGCCGCGGACGATGTGCGGCGCTATGCGCCGCTGACCGCGCAAGGCGCGGAAACGGCGGTCCATCTTGCGGAGCTGACGAGCACGCGCGATCAAGCGCGCGCGACGCTCACGGCCAAGGCGGCCGCGGTTCGCTCGGCGCAGGCTCAGGTGACATCGATGACGGCGCAGATCGCCCAGGCGCGCGCGCAACTGGAAGCGGCGGGTGCGAGTTTGCGGCAATCGCAGCTCGATTTGCAAAACACCACGCTCGTGAGCCCGCTCGCGGGCCGCGTGGGCGATCGCAGCGTCCGGGTCGGACAATACGTCCAACCGGGCACGCGGCTGATGTCGGTCGTGCCGGTGCACGCGGTTTATCTCGAAGCCAATTTCAAGGAAACGCAAATGCGGCGCATGCGGGTGGGACAGCCCGCGACGCTGCATGTCGATGCGCTGCGCGGTGTCGACCTGCATGGCGTCGTCGATAGCTTCGCGCCCGGCACCGGGGCACAGTTCGCACTACTGCCGCCCGAAAACGCGACGGGCAACTTCACGAAAATCGTCCAACGTGTGCCGGTTCGCATCCGCATCGAAACCGGCAGTGAAACGCGCAATCTCCTTTTGCCCGGGCTGTCGGTGACGGTCGATGTCGACACGCGCTCGGCCCGTGACGAGGACAAGCGCGTCGTCAGCGAGAATCGGCATGGCTGAGTCGGCATCGGCTGCCGGCCTGCCCGATACCCCAGCTCATGGCGAGCGGGCGAGCGCTGCCGACTGGATCGCGGTCGCGGCCGGCGCGCTCGGCGCGCTGATGGCCACACTCGATATCTCGATCACGAACTCGGCGCTGCCGCAGATTCAGGGTGCCGTAGGCGCGACCGGCACTGAAGGCACGTGGATTTCGACCGGCTATCTGATGTCCGAGATCGTCATGATTCCGCTCGCGGCCTGGCTCACGCGCGTATTCGGCCTGCGTAACTTCCTGCTCGCGAACGCGGCGCTTTTCATGGCGTTTTCGATGATGTGCGGCATGTCGGTATCGCTGCAGGCAATGATCGTCGGCCGTATCGGGCAGGGCTTCACGGGCGGCGCGATGATCCCGACCGCGCAAACGATCATTCGCACGCGATTGCCGCGCGCGCAGTTGGCCATCGGCATGACGATCTTCGGGCTCATCGTCCTGCTCGGTCCGTTGCTTGGCCCCGTCGTCGGCGGCTGGCTTGCCGAGAACGTCTCGTGGCGCTGGTGCTTTTTCATCAATCTGCCGGTATGCGTCGCCCTTCTGGCGCTGCTTTTGACCGGATTGCCCAGTGAATCGCCGCGCTGGCGCGAATTCGTGGAGGCGGATTGGATCGGCATCGTCGGCCTGTCGATCGGCCTGAGCTCGTTGACGGTCGTGCTCGAGGAAGGGCAGCGCAACCAGTGGTTCGAATCGAACGAGATCGTCGCCATGAGTGCGATTGCGGCGCTCGGTTTCGTGCTGATCGCGGTGTCTCAACTCGTTGCCCACAAGCCGATCATGCGGCTCTCGCTCTTGCGCAACATTCGGTATGCGAGCGTCATTCTCATTGTCTCGGCGGTGGGGGCGGGCATCTACGGGATTTCTTATCTCGTACCGCAGTTCCTGAGCCTCATCGCGGGCTATAACGCCGAGCAATCGGGCGGCATCATGTTGCTTGCGGGCTTGCCGGCGTTCCTCGTGATGCCCATTTTGCCGCGCTTGCTGAACAAGGTCGATTTTCGGGTGCTGGTAGTGAGCGGTCTGGGTTGCTTCGTGATCAGCTGTTTCATCGATACCGGGCTGACGTCGCAAAGCGCCGGCCACGATTTTCTCTGGTCGCAACTGTTGCGCGGCGTGGGACAGATGCTCGCGATGATGCCGCTGAACCAGGCATCGATGGCGGCCGTGTCGCGCGAGGAGTCGGCGGATGCGGCGGGCCTCTACAACATGGCTCGCAACCTGGGCGGCTCGGTCGGCCTCGCCATCATCGGCGTGGTCATCGATCGTCGCAACAGCTTTCATATCGAGGCCATTCGCGAGTCGGTGACAGCGAACTCCCTTCGCGGGCAGGAGCGAATCGCCGCCGACGCGGCGGGTTGGCTCGCCCGCGCGAGCGATGCGGCTCACGCGAATAGGCAGGCGCTTGGCCAGCTCGCCGAGCAGATTCAGGTGCAGGCGATGGTGATGACCTATTCCGAAACCTTCTACGTCCTGGCCATCGCGTTGCTCGTCTGCATCCCGCTCGCACTGTTATTGAGAACGCCCAAACAGACGTCTGTCGACGCAAGTGCAGCCGGTCACTGACCGCGTCCATTCCCGGGCATCGGGGTTGCTACGCAGACCCAACCGGCTTAGCCGCTCAGGACCGGGTGCGACGTGCCGACACGGCAGTGGCCCTCGACGGCACGCCCCGCTACGGAATCTCGTCGAGGACGGCATATATTCTCGGTAAGATATGAAAAATCGCCGGGGGTGACGTGTGCTGACATCGGAGTCGGGTGAAAGGGGGCGCGGCGCCGGTTTGGTGCGGCGCATCTACGTCATCCGCCTTGTTGGCTATGTGATGGGATTGCCGCCCATCCTGCTCCACCTGCATGCGCAGCATGCCGGGGCGTGGCTCCTTGCGTCCGTTTTGGTGATTTGCCTGATATGGCCGCATGTGGCCTATCTTCAGGCAAAGCGGGCGGCGCAGCCGATCGTGCGCGAAAGAGTGAACCTCGTCTGCGATTCCGCGTGGGGTGGGTGGCTCGCGGTCGCGATACAGCTCGCACCGATCGGCACGATCGTAATTCTGCTCATGTTCGCGCTCGACAATATGGCGGTAGGCGGCTGGCGGCTCTTTTTGGCCGGCACGCTCGCGAGCGCCTGCGCGATCTTCTTCGGTGTCGTCATACTGGGTGCGCCGTCGGTACTCATCGGCGCCGAGTCCTACATCGCCTTCGCGTGGCTGCCCGTTGCCGTGGTCTATCCGCTCGTGCTCGCCAAGACCACGCACGATGTGTCCGCCAAGCTCATCGAGCGCTCGGCGCGGTTGCGCGAGCTGAGCGAACGAGACAGCCTCACGGGACTTGTCAATCGCGGCACGGTAGCCGGGAGCCTGCAGGCGCTGCTGGCCGAGGCGGAGGGCGCGCAGGAGCGAATCAGCGTGCTCTTTATCGATCTCGACGGCTTCAAGACCGTCAACGACGCATTGGGCCATAACGTGGGCGACGAACTGCTCGTCAAAATGGCTAAACGGCTCGCGGCGTGCGCGCACGATGACGAGATCGTTGCACGCTACGGCGGCGACGAGTTCGTCATCGTTGCGCGCCACAGCAAGGAAAATGGCGCCGATCGCCGATCGATACTGTCCGAGGCCGTGCTGCAAGCCGTCTCCACGCCGATCGACGTAGGCGGACACGAGCTCTTGCTCGGAGCGAGCATCGGCGTCAGTTCGTTTCCCGATGACGGCCGCGATGCGGCCGGTCTGCTGCACAGCGCCGACATCGCGATGTATGCTGCCAAGAACCGCGGCCGCAATTGCTACGAGCTCTATCAGCCGAGGATGCGCGCCGAAGCGGATGCCCGGTTGCGGCTGTCGGCGCGGTTGCGAAAGGCCATCGAATCGGGCGGTCTGCGTTTGCACTATCAACCGCAGGTCGACATGCGCACGGGCGAACTGCGTGGCCTGGAAGCGCTGGTTCGCTGGAATGACGTCGATTTCGGCGAGATCCAGCCCAGCGATTTCATCGCCGTAGCCGAGACTGCCGGACTCGTCTCGCATCTTGGCGAATGGGTGCTGGGCGCTGCCTGTGGGCAGGTCGTCGCGTGGCAGCGCTTGGGTGTGCGTTTGCCGCGCATTTCAGTCAACGTTTCGCCGCTCCAACTGCAACGTGCGGATGTGGTCGAAACGTTCGAGCGAATCTTGAACGAGACGCGAATCGATCCGGCGTGCGTCGAGCTGGAAGTGACCGAGACGGCGCTGATGCGCCAGCCGGAAACTGCGGCGCGGCGCCTCGGCGAATTCCGACGCGCCGGCATCACGATCGCGATCGACGACTTCGGCATAGGTTATTCGAGCCTGGGTCAATTGCGCACGCTGCCGATCGACCGCATCAAGATCGACCGCGCATTCGTCGAAGGGATCGGCGCGGGCGACTCCGGCGCGATCGCGACTGCAATCGTGACGCTCGCCAAGACCCTTGGCCTCGCGGTCATTGCGGAGGGTGTCGAGACGGTCGCGCAACGCGATTTTCTGCTCTCGCTGGGCTGCGTCGACGCGCAGGGCTACCTTTATAGCAAGCCGCTCGATGTCGACGCTGCGACGCGCCTGCTGGTTGACGGCGGCACCTTGCCGCAGTTGGGCGATGCGCCATGCGATGGACAAGGACGCATCGTGGTCTGACGCGGCGAGGCGCGCCGCCTGCTCCACGACGCACCCTCCGTGCCTCCTCAGGCGGGAACCGTGCGCACCGCGCGTGCGCGCGCTGCGAAAACCTTGAAGAGGAAGTCCAGATCCGTATCGCCGAAATTGCGCGCATAAGCCGTGATCGCATCGCGGTCGGTGCTCGACCAGTACAGGTCGTTCGCGAAGAACAGCTCCGGCATCGTCACGTACGCAACGTTCAGCTCGGCGAGCGAGGGCAGATGAAAATCGGTATGGCCGTCTTTCTCATAGTCGTCGGCCCATTGGGCGGCAGGGTGCGGCAGTGCGCGTGCGAGCAGTGCTTTTGTATTCGCTGCGCCATCGGTTCTGCTCGTGGCCTCCGGTACATGATCCGAACCCCACTCGATGTCGACGGCTTCATCGATCGAGAACACCAGATGCTTCGGTTCGTGGCCCTCGTAATCGGGCATGATTCCGGCATAAAGACCGCCTTGTCCCTGCCAGTATTGGCCGACTGCTGGCGCTTCAATCGATTGAAGAATCATCGAATACTCCTTTTCCGTGGATTGCTCATTTCACCCGCCATGGCGACACGCCGCATCGCTATATCGAAAAGTCGGACGAAGTGCCGTTTTCGAGCGGTCAATTTGCGGGTGGAATGGCTCGGCAATGCAATGCGAGGTATCGTGTCGTCCTGAAAAGAGCCGCGCAACGCGCTCGCCGCGGCAGCTCCGCCGCCTACATCGAAACCAACACCCGTGACTCTAGATTCGACGCCCGATCAGCTCACCTGGACCGAAGCCGACATTGAACAACGCGCGCAGTGGCGCTCCGAAGCCGGCGTGCGCGCGCCAAAGCGCGTCATCGTCGCCGACGATCGCCTTACCGCCGACGCGGCCTATGCGCAAGCTTGCGAGGGCATTGCGCTGCTTTGGCGCGGCGACTTTCAGAACGCGCGTCAGTTGTCGCAGGCCATGGCGCGGCGCATCGACCGCAAACCGCGCAAAACGGCCGACGCGCCGCTCGACGCATTCAATCTGCATCGTCAGGCGCAGGCCCAGCGCGCGCGCACGCTCGGCATGCTGCTGATTCCGCTCGGTGAGGACTATCGCATCGCGTTGCGCCGTGCGCCCGATGTGCGCGAGGCGTGCCACGAGGCATGGGGGCCGGCCGCCGGGCCGAGCGTCGTTTCGCTGCGGGAGCTGCAAGGACTCATCGGCGCGCACGAGTGGCGCAAGAAGGGTGTCGAGATCGCGGCGCTCGACGGGGCGCGGATCCACCCGCACTATGGGGTGTTTTCACCCGTGCGCGGCGAGTACCTGGAGCTCGTTGCGCGGGCGCGGCTGCCCGCGCGCACATTGGCTTTCGATGTCGGCACCGGCACCGGTGTGCTGGCGGCCATTCTGGCCAAGCGCGGGCTCGAGCGCGTCGTGGCGACGGACTGCGATGCTCGCGCCCTTGCCTGTGCGCGTGAGAATGCGGCGCGTCTGGGATACGCCGATCGCATCGAAGTGATCGAGGCCGATCTTTTCCCGCCAGGGCGGGCGCCGCTGGTGGTCTGCAATCCGCCGTGGCTGCCGGCCCGTCCAAGCTCGCCGGTCGAGCGTGCCATCTACGATCCCGACAGGCGCATGCTTCACGGTTTCCTGGCCGGGCTCGCCGCGCATCTGGAGCCGGGTGGCGAGGGATGGCTGATTCTCTCGGATTTCGCCGAGCACCTGGGGTTGCGCACGCGCGAGGCGCTGATGGCGATGATCGATGCGGCGGGGTTGGAGGTGCGCGGACGCGACGATATCAGGCCTCAGCATCCGAAGGCATCGGATGCCGGGGACCCGCTCTATCGCGCTCGCTCGGCAGAGGTGACTTCGCTCTGGCGGCTGGGTGTGCGTGCAGTGCCGCGTTGACCGACTCGCGGCGCGCCGACGCGTTCGCGGCTCAGCCCGGATACGCTTCGTCGACTTTCAGGCCTGCCAGCTTGAAGATGACGCGTAGCGTTTGCGGGCGGATATCGCGCCTGGATGCGAGCGTCGTCAAAATGAAGTCGACCACCTTCGCGTATTTGAGCAGTGTCAGCAACGTCTCGAGTCGGGTGTCTTCGGTGTCGCGCATCGATTCGGCAAGGCGAAGCATTTCGTTGGAAATATCGCGTGCCATTTCGAGCTCGAGCTGCTGTTTTTCCGACCAGCCGGTTGGCGCCGCCAGGAGCGTGGCGAGCATGGCTTGAAACTTTTGCTCTGCATCTCCGTTGGGTATCGTAGCCATCCCTGTCGTCCTTTCGTCAACTTGATCCTTCGAGGATGTGGGCACCGTGTTGCGGCCCCGCATACTCCGTTTCCCCCCGATGCAGTGTTACGTAACATGTGGCCGGTGCGCCGTTGCACGTTACGCTTGCTTCCGCCCGTCAGCTTATGCAGCGCGGCGAACCTGCGGCTTGTCGGTTGCGACGACTTCGCAGTAGGACGCGTTGGAGCACGATACGTTCCATCGGCTGGCGCCGACGAACGGGAAGCCACGCTTTTCGGTAAACTGACGCGAATCTCCTTGTTGTTCTGTAGGCTGTCGCACGTTAGGCGCGACTTCCGCACAGGTCGCCCCGACGATGTCCGCAAAAAACTACGAAATCCGTCCCGAACAGTCGGTCGAGCTGCTGAAAGAGCTCCATATCCTGACCCGCGACGGCAAGATGAATCAGGATAGCCGCCGCAAGCTGAAGCAGGTTTACCACCTCTATCAGTTCATCGAGCCGCTGCTCGAAGAGGTCCGCCGCGAGAAGGGCTCCGTCTCGCTCGTCGATCACGGTGCCGGTAAGTCCTATCTCGGTTTTATTTTGTACGACCTTTTTTTCAAGGCGTTGCCGCGCGATGACGGTTCGCACATCTACGGAATCGAGACGCGTGCCGAACTCGTCGAACGTTCGACCGAACTGGCGGCGCGGCTGGGCTTCGAGGGAATGTCGTTCCTGAACTTATCGGTGGCGGAGTCGATCGAGTCGCCGCGCCTGCCGTCGACCGTGGACGTGGTGACTGCGCTGCACGCCTGCGACACGGCCACTGACGATGCGATTCGTTTCGCGTTGGCCAAGCAGGCGCGTCATATCGTGCTCGTGCCGTGCTGCCAGGCCGAAGTCGCTGGCGTGTTACGCCGGAACAAGGGCAAGTCGCTTGGCAATGCGTTGACTGAAATCTGGCGTCATCCGCTGCACACGCGCGAGTTTGGTTCTCAGGTCACCAACGTGCTGCGTTGCCTTCAGCTCGAGGCGCACGGTTATCAGGTGAGCGTGACCGAGCTCGTCGGGTGGGAGCATTCCATGAAGAACGAGTTGATCGTTGCTCAGCATAAGGCCCTGCCGGGCCGGCGGGCGGCGGAACGGCTGACCGAGGTGTTGGATACGCTCGGGCTCGACGCATTGCGCGAGCGGTTTTTCGTTTAACGCTTACCCCATCCTTCCACGGCTACTTTTTCTCTCCCATACACCGTCGCCAGCCCTCATGACCGAGGCGCTGCATCGTTTCGATGTTGCGTTCGTAAATATCGGCCGCGTCCGGAAAGGCGTCGACTGCACGCGTGACGCTCGCTTCGCGCAGCAGGTGCAGGATCGGATAAGGGGCGCGATTGGTATAGTTTTCGATGTCCTCGGGTTCGCTGCCTTCGAAGCGGTAATCGGGATGGAAGCTGGCGATTTGCAGAATGCCGTGCAGTCCGAGTTGGTCGACAAGCCGTTCGGCAAAGAAAACGCAGTCGTTGAATTCGAGGAAGCCGCCAAGCGCGTGCGGAAGAATCAACAGTGTCGTATCGACGTGCGCCGGATCCGCCTCGGCGAGCCATTTGAGTTCCGCTTCGAGTTCGGTCAACGCGCCTTCCATATCGCGCGCCTCGCTGACCACGTATCGTATCTGTCCCTTCGCATGGACGGCTTTGGCGAACGGGCACAGATTGAGCCCGATGACGGCGCGCACGAGCCAGTGCTGCGTCGCCGCGACGACGGCTTCATCGGAGAGCGGACGCCCGCCCATTTCAGGGGATGCCGCGTTCGCCTCGCTGCTCATGCCTGCCCGTCCGCCGGTCGCGAACACGCGCCGGGACAAGCGGCGGCAACGAGTTGGGCGGCGAGCCGGGGCGCAGCCTGGACAGGCCCGCAGCCCGGCCCGTATGTTTGACTCGCGGCATAAATGCCTTCGATCAGCAGTGCGAGCGCGTTCGCGAGGGACGCAGGATCGTCCGCACCGGCGGCGGTCGTGAGAGCGAGGAGTCGCGCCATCAGCTCTGTCTTGTTGCGCGCCACGCACTGGCGCGCGGGATGGTTCGCGTCGGGAAATTCCGCCGATACGTTCACGAACGGGCAGCCCCGATAACCCTCGACCGATGCGCGGCCCGTCAGGTCTTCGAAATATTGAGCGATCTGACGGACCGGCTCCCCTGGATGCTTGTCGATACTGCGGTCAAAGCGCTCGAAAAAGCGTTCGCTCGCCTGTTCGAGGTAGGCGACGACGAGTTCGTCCTTCGACGAAAACTGCCGGTACAGGCTCATTTTGTTGACGCCGGCGCGCTCGACGACGGCGTCGACGCCGACCGCCCGAATGCCCTCGCGATAGAACAGCTCGCCCGCGGCGCGCAGCAGCAACTGCTGCGCCGTGGGCCCCGCTGTATGAGGGCGGGAGCGGGCGGTGGATTTCTCCGAAGCAGTGCGGGTCATGAGCGTTCCTTCCGGTGATCGTGCGTTCAGGCCTACGAATCGACACCCTTGACATGTTACCGATCGGTAACTAGCATTGCAACTCAACTTTGTGACTACTTGGTCACAAGAGCGGGCGCAGGGGCCCGGACACGCCTCGAAGAACACCTCGAATCAATGAACAGCGCGCCGCATCGCGCGGTACGTCAAGAAAAAAGGAGCGCCGATGAACTGGGCAGCGAAACGGATAGGCGGAAGGTTCCACTACGGCTGGCTCGCGGCTGCCGTCGTGTTTCTGGTGCTGCTGGCGGCAGCGGGCACGCGCGCGACGCCGAGCGTCATGATGGTGCCGCTCGAGCACGAGTTCGGCTGGAGCCGCGCGACGATCTCGCTGGCAATCTCGGTGAATATCGCGCTCTATGGCTTGACCGGGCCCTTCGCCGCGGCAGCGATGCAGCGCTTCGGCGTGCGCCCGACGGTGTTGGCCGCGCTGGCCGTGATGGCGGGCGGGGTGGCCTTTTCCTCGATGATGACCGCGCCGTGGCAAATGGTACTGAGCTGGGGCGTGATGGTGGGGGGCGCCACGGGCGTGGCCGCGCTGACGCTCGGTGCGACGGTGGTCAATCGCTGGTTCGTCGAGCGGCGCGGTTTCGTCATGGGCATCCTGACGGCCAGCTCGGCCACGGGGCAGCTCGTGTTTCTGCCGATGCTGGCGTCCGTGGCGCAGCACCATGGCTGGCGGCCGGTCGTATTGATCGTCGCGGCAGCTGCCGTCATCGTCCTGCCGCTCGTTTTCTTTCTGTTGCCCGAAAGCCCGGCCGACGTCGCGTTGCGTCCCTACGGGGCGGCGCCCGACGCACCGGTCGCCGCTGCCGGTACGACGCAAAATCCACTCGCGATTGCCTTCGGTACGTTGGCCCGGGCCTCCGGCAAGCGCGACTTCTGGCTGCTGTTCTTCAGCTTTTTCGTCTGCGGCGCCAGTACTAATGGCTATATCGGCACGCATCTGATCGCCATGTGCGGCGATTACGGGATGACAGAGGTGCAAGGCGCGTCGCTGCTCGCGGCGATGGGAATTTTCGATCTCTTCGGCACGACGCTCTCGGGCTGGCTGTCCGATCGGTTCAACAGCCGTACGCTGCTTTTCTGGTACTACGGACTGCGCGGCCTGTCGCTGATCTATCTGCCGCATGCATTTGGCGTCCAATTCTTCGGCTTGCCGCTGTTCGCGATGTTCTATGGGCTCGACTGGATTGCCACCGTGCCGCCCACCGTCCGGCTCACGACCGACGTATTCGGCAAGGAGTCGGCGCCTGTCGTATTCGGATGGATCGTTGCCGGGCATCAGCTCGGTGCGGCCTTCGCCGCGTTCGGCGCCGGTGTACTGCGTGCCGATCTCGGAACCTATACCGTCGCGTCGACGATCTCGGGCGGGTTGTGTCTCATCGCCGCCATCGTCGTGCTGCGAATCCATCGTCGAGGCCTGGTGCGTGACCTGAGTCCGGCCGCATGACGCATGCGGCGCCATTCCCGGCGTAGCTGGACGTCGCCGCTGCGGGGCGCTCGCAACGAGGGCGCCCCGCAGCTCTTTCTCTTCGTCATCGGTTACTCGTCGTCGGGCAGCGCCGAAAGCGGCAACGCAACGTGCTCGAGCGGTCTGCGTTCAGCATCCACGCCCCAGATCGCCGCGACGACGGCCGCGGCGATCATCAACGCAGAGCCCACCAGATAGCCGTCGAAGACGGCGCTGCGTTCGTGCGTATCGATGAGCCGCCCGAAGAACGCCGGGCCCGCGATCCCGCCAAGGCCCGTGCCGAAAGCGTAGAAGACGGCAATGGCGAGTGCGCGGATTTCAAGCGGGAACGATTCGCTGACCGTGAGGTAGGCGGAGCTTGCCGCCGCCGAGGCAAAAAAGAAGATCACCATCCAGGCGGCGGTCTGTTGCACGACGTCGAGCATCTGCCGCTCGAACAAATATCCGCTTCCGATGAGCAGCAAACCCGATAGGGCATAGGTGAACGTAATCATCGTACGGCGGCCGATGGCATCGAACGCGTGTCCCAGCACCAGTGGCCCCAGAAAATTGCCGAGCGCAAACGGCAGCAGATACCAGCCTACATGGGCGCCGGGCACATGATAGAAATCAGTGAGCACCAGCGCATAGGTAAAGAAGATGGCGTTATAGAAAAACGCCTGCGCCGTCATCAGCGTGAGGCTGACGAGCGAGCGCCGTCGATGCAGTACGAAGAGCGCCGCGAACACCTCGCGCAGCGGCGTGTGCCCGCGCCTGATGAAGCGCAGTGTACGCACCGCCTCCTGGGTCGGCCGTTTGCCTGCCCGATGAAAGCTGGCTTCTATTGCCTCGACGATTTCGCTCGCTGCTTGGGGCTGATTGTGCGTGATCAGCCAGCGCGGACTTTCCGGTACCCACATGCGCATCCAGACGATCGCGAGCGCGAGGGCCGCGCCGATAAAAAAACATAGCCGCCAGCCGAGATCGCCTGGTGCCAGCCGCGGATCGAGCAACACCAGCGAGCCGCCGGCGCCGAGTGCGGCGCCCACCCAGAAGGTGCCGTTGATGCCGAGATCGGTCCAGCCGCGCACGCGGGCCGGCGTGAATTCCTGAATCGTCGAGTTGATTGCGGCGTACTCGCCGCCGATTCCCGCGCCGGTCAGAAAGCGAAAGAGCGCGAAGCTCGCGAGATTCCAGGAAAGCGCGGTGGCGGCCGTGGCGGCCACATAGAGTCCGAGGGTGATGAAAAAGAGCTTGCGCCGTCCGAGCCGGTCCGTGAGCCAGCCGAAGCCTAGCGCGCCGAGCACGGCCCCTGCGATATAGGCGCTGCTCGCAAGGCCCACATCGGCATTCGAAAATCTGAGAACCGGGCTTGCTTTCAATGCGCTCGCCACGGCTCCGGCGAGCGTGACTTCGAGCCCGTCGAGGAGCCACGTCACGCCGAGCGCCACCACGATGAGTGTATGAAAGCGCCCCCATGGCAGGCGATCGAGCCGGGAAGGCAAGTCCGTTTCGATGACGTCGGGGCGAGGTTCATCTACGGTGCGATCGAGTGCGGGTTGAGCCACGCGACGATTCTCCTGATGAAAGCCGGCTGCAAGCATGCGATGGCGGGCGGAATGAACGTCGCGCGCAATCCTCGTGCCCACGATTGGTGGCGGCGAAGCGTCCGTTTGCCGCCGAGATTTGCGGTTGCCCGCGGGGGGCGTTCGTGTTACAAAGCCGGTCCTTCTTCGCAGCCTCGACGGGTGACGCCATGCCAGCGACGACTTACTGCGCGATAGATTTTGGCACTTCGAACTCTGCGGTTGCGCTGCCTGCGGCCGGTGCCGTGCGCCTCGCCCCGGTCGAAGGCGAACATGCGACGTTGCCGACGGCCGTTTTCTTCAATACCGATGAAAATTCGCGCGTGTATGGAAGAGCGGCGCTCGAGGCCTATATCGACGGCTTCGACGGGCGCCTCATGCGCTCGCTCAAGAGCATTCTCGGGTCTCCGCTCGCGGAGAGCACAACGGAACTCGGTGACGGGACCGCAATCAAGTACACCGATGTCATCGCGCTTTTCATCGCGCATTTGAAGGCTTGCGCGGAGGCTTGTGCCCACGATGGTGTGACCCGCGCGGTGCTGGGCCGTCCGGTGTTTTTCGTCGACGACGACCCGCGTGCCGACCGCCTCGCGCAGCGCCAGCTCGAGGCGGCTGCCGAGGCCGCCGGCTTGCGCGAATTGCACTTCCAGTACGAGCCGATCGCGGCCGCGTTCGACTACGAAGCCCGCTTGACGAACGAGGGGCTCGTGCTCGTGGCCGACATCGGCGGCGGCACGTCGGATTTCTCGCTCGTACGCGTCGGCCCCGAACGCATGAAGCACATCGATCGCAAGGACGACGTGCTCGCGCATCACGGCGTGCATGTTGCGGGGACGGATTTCGATCGCCGGGTGAATCTCGCGACGATCATGCGCGAGCTCGGCTACAAATCGCTCGATCCCGAAGGCCGCGAAGTGCCGAACCGGGTCTACTTCGATCTTGCGACGTGGCACCTCATCAACACCGTCTATACCGGCAAGCGTAGCGGTGAAGTCCGGCTCATGCGGCATCTCTATCGCGATGTTCGGCACCATGAGCGGCTGGTCCGCGCGGTGGAACACCGGCTTGGCCATGCTCTTGCCGCGCGGGCGGAAGAGGCGAAAATCGGCGTGGCGGCGGGCGGGCAGACATCGATCGATCTGGACGATGTCGAGTCCGGGCTGTCACTCGCGTTCGACGATGCACAATTGATCGATGCAGGGTTCGAGGAGACTCGCCGCATCGTCGATGCAGCGCTCGATACGGCGCGCGCAGCTGGCCTCGCGCCGAACGATGTCGACGCGATCTATTTCACCGGCGGCTCGACGGGCCTCGCCTTCCTGACCCACGCCATTGCGAACGCCTTCCCTGAGGCCACGCCCGTTTTCGGCGACCGCCTGGCGAGCGTTGCGATGGGGCTCGGCATCCATGCGCAGCGCGTCTTCGCGCACGCCTGAATCGACAAAATGAAAAAACCCCGCATTCGCGGGGTTTTTGCGTCAGTCAAGACGGTGTCGCTTACAGCGGCTTGATGTTGGCCGCTTGCTTGCCCTTGGGGCCCGTCTTCACTTCGTACTGGACCTTCTGGTTTTCCTGAAGCGTCTTGAAGCCTTCGGCACGGATTTCCGAGAAATGCGCGAAGAGATCTTCGCCGCCGCCATCGGGCGTAATGAAGCCAAAGCCTTTCGCGTCATTGAACCATTTGACGGTACCGGTTTCCATATTACTGTTTCCTAAAAATGATTGAACAA
Organism: Trinickia sp.; assembly: GCF_057351765.1. Classification (NCBI taxonomy): domain Bacteria; kingdom Pseudomonadati; phylum Pseudomonadota; class Betaproteobacteria; order Burkholderiales; family Burkholderiaceae; genus Trinickia; species Trinickia sp. The sequence goes on from NZ_JBMRBK010000006.1 coordinate 15,046, forward strand.
GGCCGAAGCCCGGGGTGCATGAAGATCAAGGAAGGGTAATAGGACCAACCGGAGTACCTGAAGGGCGAACCACGAAAGACCAATTCACACGCGCCACTTGAAATCCTGCCACGACGTTATACGGCGAATCCTGCGCGCGGTCAACATCGCCCTACTGTGCCAGTGGGATAGAACGGTCCGCCCCACCCCGGTGCGATTCGCCTCATTTTTGATGGTTCCAGATCAAATTATGCCCTACGGTGGGGCGCAGCCGGTAAACTACCGCCGCGCGACAGGGTTGCGCCTGGTTGCGGCAAGCTCCGCCGCGAGGCCAGGCGCCCGAGCGAGCCCCACAAAGGTTCGCATACGGCCCGTCGGGCAGTTCGAAAATCCTAAGGAGAGGTTGTGAAAAGTTCTATTCAACGGAACATCGGGCCGTTTGCGCTGATGCTGACAGGGCTCGGCTCGATCATCGGTTCCGGGTGGCTCTTCGGAGCGTGGAAGGCGGCGAAGATCGCGGGCCCCGCCGCGATCTGCGCCTGGATCATCGGCGCCGTCGTCATTCTGGCCATTGCGACTACCTACGCCGAACTCGGCGCCATGTTTCCGGAGTCGGGCGGCATGGTGCGCTATGCCCGCTATTCGCACGGCGCACTCGTCGGCTTCATCAGCGCGTGGGCGAACTGGATCGCCATCGTGTCCGTCATTCCCATCGAGGCCGAGGCATCCATTCAGTACATGAGTACCTGGCCCTATGACTGGGCTCACGCGCTGTTCGTCAACGAATCGTTAACGCCAATGGGCATAGCCCTGTCGGCAGTGCTGGTCATCGTTTATTTCCTGCTCAACTACTGGGGCGTGAAGGTTTTCGCGCGCGCCAACACGGCTATCACCGTCTTCAAATTCCTGATCCCGGGCCTCACGATTCTGGGCCTTTTCACCGGCTTTCATCACGAGAACCTCGGTGCGCAGGGCGAGTTTGCGCCCTACGGCTGGTCGGCGGTGTTCACAGCCGTCGCGACGAGCGGGATCGTGTTCGCGTTCAACGGCTTCCAAAGCCCCGTGAACCTCGCCGGCGAGGCACGCAATCCGGCGAAAAGCGTGCCGTTCGCGGTCATCGGCTCGATTCTGCTCGCGCTCGTCATCTACGTCCTGTTGCAGATTGCGTATATCGGCGCAGTGAATCCCGCCGACGTCGCCAAGGGCTGGAGTCACTTCAATTTTGCTTCGCCGTTCGCGGAGTTGGCGATCGCGTTGAATCTGAACTGGCTCGCCATCATGCTTTACGTCGACGCGTTCGTGAGCCCGAGCGGTACCGGCACGACCTACATGGCCACGACGACCCGCATGATCTACGCAATGGAGCGCAACAACACGCTGCCGAAGATGTTCGGCAACGTGCACCCGTTCTACGGTGTGCCGCGCAACGCGATGTGGTTCAACCTGCTCGTCTCGTTCGTCTTTCTGCTGTTCTTCCGCGGCTGGAGCTCGCTCGCGGCCGTCATTTCCGTCGCAACCGTCATTTCCTATCTGACCGGGCCGGTCAGCCTGATGGCGTTGCGCCGTGCCGCCACGGATGTCGCGCGGCCGCTCCGTTTGCCGCTCATGAACATCGTCTCCCCGTTCGCTTTCGTTTGCGCGTCGATGGTTCTCTACTGGGCGAAGTGGCCGCTGACGGGCGAAATCATCCTGTTGATGATCGTGGCGTTGCCTGTCTATTTCTACTACCAGGGCAAATCGGGTTGGACCGGTTGGGGGCGCGATCTCAAGGCCGCTTGGTGGCTCATCGCGTATCTGCCGACGATGGCACTGCTGTCCCTGATCGGCAGCAAGCAGTTTGGCGGCACGGGCGTGCTGCCTTACGGCTGGGACATGCTCGTCGTCGCGGTTTTCTCGCTCGGGTTCTATTACTGGGGTGTCAACACCGGGTATCGCACACACTACCTGGACGAGCGCGAGCCCGAAGAGGAAATCATGCAAGGCGTGGGCGTGTGAGCGCCGCGAGGCTTGACCGAGCTTTCGATCGATAACACGTTCGATGCGCCCGGCCCGGCCTTCCCGGGCCGGGCGGGCCGCGCTGACTTTACGGAGTCGGCGTGTCGAACACGTAGTTCGTCATCGCGAGCGCGCGTTGATAGGTGCCCAACGAGTCGATCTCGAGCGAGTAATCGTCGGGCGCCGCACCGAGCGCCGCGTAAACCGGCAGCAAATGCTCGTCGCTCGGATGCATCAGCGCCGCGTACGGTGCCTGCCGCCGGTAGTCGAGCAGCGCATCGATATCGTGCGAGGCAAGCCTCGCCTCGAACCAATCGGTGAACTCCGCCACGCGCGGATCGACATCATCCGGCCCGGCGTGGAAATCCGCTGCCCGCAGGTTGTGAGTGATCTGGCCCGAGCCCACGATCATCACACCGCCGTCCGCAAGCGGACGCAACGCGCGTCCCATCTGAAAGTGATGCATCGGGTCGCGGTGCGGCTGGATCGACAGTTGTGCGACCGGCACATCGGCTTGCGGAAACATCAATAGCATCGGCACCCACGCGCCGTGATCGAGCCCGTGCTCGGTGGTCGCGGCATCGATGCCTTGCGCCTCGAGCAACGCGACGGCCTCGCGTGCAACGTCGGGAGCACCCGGCGCCGGGTAGTCGATCTCATAGAGCGCACGCGGAAACCCGTGAAAATCGTGGATCGTCGCCGGCGAGGCTGCCGTACTGGCCAGAGGCTTGGCCGTACCCCAGTGCGCCGAGAGCATCAGAATCGCACGCGGGCGCGGCAGTCGGGCCGCCAGCGTGCCGAATGCCGCCGAGGGTAGGGTGGGATCGATCGGCAGCGTGGGCGCGCCGTGGGACAAATAAAGCGAGGGTAGACGGGACATGATCGAAGCGCCGCGCAATGCGGCAAAAGAGGATTTGCTTCGACTATAGGCCCACCCGTCGCCGCGATAAATCCGTCTTCATGAAACGCATCGTATCGCGCTGGTTGGCAATGGACGCCGATACGTGCCCGACGGACGACTAGTCGGTCGATTCGCCGCGCAACCCGGGCCACGCCGCCGCGAGTGGGTGGCCCAAGCCGAACAGGTCGAGCACGCGTGCTACGGTGTCGTCGACGATCTCATCGATCGAAGCGGGCCGATTGTAGAACGCGGGCAGCGGCGGAAAGACGATCCCGCCCATTTCGGTGACGGCCGTCATATTGCGCAGATGCGCGAGGTTCAGCGGCGTTTCCCGCACGAGCAGCACGAGCCGGCGCCGTTCCTTGAGCGTGACGTCCGCGGCGCGTGTAATGAGGTTATCGCCGAAGCCATGGGCAATGCTCGCGAGCGTCTTCATCGAGCAGGGTGCGACGATCATGCCATCGGTCGCGAACGATCCCGACGCGATGCTGGCGCCGACATCGCGCACGGAATGCACGATATCGGCGAGCGGATGGACGTCGTCTTTGGTCAACTGCAGCTCGTGCTGCAGATTGAGCCAGCCGGCACTCGAAATGAGCAAATGCGACTCGATCCCGCCTAGGCGGCGCAGCGTTTCGAGCAGCCGCACGCCGTAGATCGAACCGGTCGCTCCGGTGATGGCGACAATGAGCCGGCGCGGCGGCGCGCTGGGCGATGGCATGGCACGCAGTCGATCAGGCGGCGCGAAGCAGCGCGCGCGGCGTCAAGCGGCCGTGAAGAGCTGTTGAAGTTCGCCCGATTCGTACATCTCCATCATGATGTCCGAGCCGCCGACGAATTCGCCCTTCACATAAAGCTGCGGAATGGTGGGCCAGTTCGAATATTCCTTGATGCCCTGGCGAATTTCATCGTCTTCGAGAACGTTGACCGTCTTGAACTCGCCGACGCCGCATGCCTTCAGAATCTGCACGGCGCGCCCGGAAAAGCCGCACATCGGGAATTGCGCATTGCCCTTCATGAAGAGCACGACCGGGTTTTCGTCGACGATTTGCTTGATGCGTTGTTGCGTGTCCATGACTGACCTTGAATCCGTGACAGGCACGGAATGTGGGAGAGATAGAGCGAAATGATAACGGATTTCGCACTCGGCGGCCGGGGCCGCCTCGCGCCGTAGGGTCGCGACGCTGCAGCGGGGGTTACGCCGGCGCGGTGCCGCCACTCGCGCGCTCGATGCCGGCTAGATCGGCCAGCGAGCGGACGTCCTCGAAACCATGCTTCACAAAGAGTGCACGCACCGCTTCGGCTTGATCGTAGCCGTGCTCGACCCAAACCTGGCCGCCTCGTGCGACGAATCGGCGCGCCCCGTCCACGATGGTCCGGATCGCCGCGAGTCCGTCGGCTTCGTCAGTCAACGCGCCGCGCGGCTCGAAGCGCAAATCGCCCTGCGCGAGATGCGGATCGCCAGCGGCGATGTAGGGCGGGTTGCCGACAATGACATCGAATGCGAGCGTCGGGTCGAGCGCGGCATACCAATCGCTTGTGACGAGTGTCGGCGCACCGCCCGGGCGGCGGGCATCGAGCAGCTTCGCAGCGTTGCGCGCGGCGACGGCGAGCGCCGCGGCCGAGCGATCGAGCGCCCAGATGCGAGCGTCGGGCCGCGTCGCGGCGATGGCCACGGCGATGGCGCCGCTGCCTGTACCGAGATCCAGCACGCGCGGCATGGCAATGCCGACGATAGCCGCGAGCGCCGTTTCAACGAGCAGCTCGGTTTCGGGGCGCGGGATCAATACGTCCGGCGTGATCTCGAACTGAAGGCCGAAAAACTCGCGGCTGCCCGTCAGTTGTGCGACCGGCTCGCCATTCATGCGGCGCGCTTCGAGCGCGCGATAGCGGTGAAGCGCCTCATTGCCGAGCTGCTCGTCGCCGCGCGTGATGAGCTCCGTGCGCCGCCAGCCTAGCGCGTGAGCGAGCAGAATGCGCGCTTCGAGCGCGGGCAAGCGCGTCGCGCGCAGCAGCGCGGCGGGGGTGGCCGGTAGGGTCGGCTCGGCTGCGCGATCGGGCGCCGGGGCGGGGCTTCGGGTCGTCATGGTGGCGGATCGGTCGTACCGTGCGAAAAAAAAGGGCGCGGGCGTGCTCAGTCCGCATCGCCGAGCGAGGCGAGCAGCTCGGCCTGATGTTCGCTCACGAGCGCGGCGATCAGATCGTCCAGATCGCCATCCATGATGGCTTCGAGCTTGTAGAGCGTCAGATTGATGCGGTGATCGGTGAGCCGCCCTTGCGGGAAGTTGTAGGTCCGGATGCGTTCCGAGCGGTCTCCCGAACCGATCAGGCTCTTGCGCGTGGCGGCTTCTTTCGCGTGTTGCTCGTGGTACTGCTTGTCTTTGATGCGTGCTGCGAGGACCTTGAGCGCGCGGTCCTTGTTCTTGTGCTGCGACCGATCGTCCTGGCATTCGACGACGATGCCCGTCGGCAAGTGCGTGATGCGCACGGCCGAATCGGTCTTGTTGATGTGCTGACCGCCCGCACCCGACGCCCGGAACGTATCGATGCGCAAATCGGCCGGATTGATCTCGACTTCGCCGATCTCGTCCGCCTCCGGCATGACCGCGACCGTACACGCCGAAGTATGGATGCGGCCCTGCGTTTCCGTGGCCGGCACCCGCTGCACGCGATGACCGCCCGACTCGAACTTGAGCCGCGAGTAGGCACCCTGACCCGCAACCCGGACGATCACTTCCTTGTATCCGCCGAGATCCGAGACGCTTTCCGAAATCATTTCGATCTGCCAACGCTGGCGCTCGGCGTAGCGCAGGTACATGCGCAGCAGGTCGCCGGCGAACAACGCGGATTCGTCGCCGCCCGTCCCGGCGCGGATTTCGAGGAATATGTTGCGCTCGTCGTTCGGATCTCTCGGCAGCAGCATCGTGCGCAGCTCCGATTCGAGGCGACCCATGCGTTCGCGCGCGGCGCGCGCTTCTTCTTCGGCGAACTCACGCATCGACGCGTCGGCCAGCAGCTCCTGCGCCGTTGCGGCGTCGGTGCGCGCCTGGCGCCATTGGCCGTAATGCTCGACGACTGGCCCGATCTCCGCATGTTCGCGCGTGAGCTTGCGATATTGGTCCAGATTGGCCGTCACGTCGCCACGGCTCAGCAAATCGTTGAGTTCGGCCAGCCGGGTGGTCAACTGGTCGAGCTTCTGTTGCATGCTCGTTTTCATGGTCTGGAGCGGGGCTCCTGAAAGGAAGAGGAATCGGGGACAGTGCTCGGGTGGGGGTGCCCGCGCCGGCGCGGCGTTTGCCGCGACGCTAACGATCGGAGGGCTTCGCGTGCCGGTATACGCCGCCGAGCAATTCGACGAGCGCGGCCCGGTCTTCGCTGCTCGCGCGGTTGAGCGCGTGCGTCGGGCCGTGGATCAGCTTGTTGGTGAGCGATTGCGACAAGGCTTCGAGCACTGCTGCCGGGTCGTCACCGCGCGCAAGCATCTTTTGCGCGCGCTCGAGTTCGGCGCGCCGCAGCACGTCGGCCTGCATGTGCATGTGGCGGATCACCGGCACGGCGCTGCGTGCGTCGAGCCACTGCATGAAGTGCTGTACGCGCGTCTCGATGATCGCTTCCGCCTGGGCCACCGCCGCTTGTCTGGAAGCGTTGCCTTCGCGAACGATCGCGCCGAGATCGTCGACGGTATAGAGGAAAACGTCTTGCAGCTCGGCCACTTCGGGCTCGATGTCGCGCGGCACCGCGAGATCGACCATGAAGATCGGCCGGCGCCGCCGCGCCTTGACAGCCCGTTCGACGGCGCCGAGTCCGATGATCGGCAGCGTCGATGCCGTGCACGAAACGATGATGTCGAACTCGTGCATGCGCGTGGGCAGCTCGGCGAGTGCCATCGAACGTCCGCGAAAGCGCTCGGCCAGCTTCGCGCCGCGCTCCACGGTACGGTTCGCGATGACCAACTCGCGCGGCTCCTGTGCGGCGAAGTGCGCGGCGCAGAGTTCGATCATCTCTCCCGCGCCGATGAAAAGCACGCGCTGGTTCGAGATTTTGTCGAAGATGCGCTGGGCGAGGCGGACCGCCGCGGCGGCCATCGAGACCGACTGGGCCCCCACGGCCGTCGTGCCGCGCACTTCCTTCGCGACCGAGAACGTGCGCTGGAAAAGCTGATTGAGGTAGGTGCCGAGCGCCCCCGCCTCGGAAGCGGCACGCACCGCGTGCTTCATTTGTCCGAGGATTTGCGTTTCGCCGAGCACCATCGAATCGAGCCCCGAGGCAACGCGAAAAGCGTGGCGCACGGCTTCCGACTGCGGCAGCGCATAGACGTGCGGAGCGAGCTCGGCTGCGTCCATGCCGTGATAGTGCGCAAGCCATTCGATGGCGGCTTCGCGCGGCGCGCGGTCGTCAGTCGCGCAATAGAGCTCGGTCCGGTTGCAAGTCGACAGGATCGCCGCCTCGGGAGCCCCAAGCGCCGGCCGCCCCAGCCACAGCGATCTGAGCGCGGCGAGCGCCGGCTTGATCTCTTCGAGCGGAAACGCCACACGTTCGCGCAGTGCGACGGGCGCCGTGTGGTGATTGATTCCGATCGTTAGCAGTTGCATATGCGGGGCGCATTGCCGCCAGGTTGACAGGGCGGCGCTAGGATTTCAGCCGGGTATTATAACGGTTCCATGCTTTGGGCACGTCCGCGTCAATCCCGGGTGCGGGCCCCGGAGCGTCCCTTTTCCAACCCTCTCCGTCATCGAAAAAGACCGCCATGCGATCGACAGGTTCATTCCATTTCCGCGTGTTTCGACCGGTACGGTCGACGGCGGGGCGCGGCTGATGGGGTGGCCCGGACTCGTCGTGCTCGGCATCGTGGTCGGGCTGGCCGGCTGGCGCTTGCACCCGCTCTATCGCGCGAGCCGCGTGCGCTGGTTCATTGCCGTTGGCGTCGGCATCGTGGCCGCCGCGGCAGCGAAGATGGCCGGCAACGTGTCCGGGCTTTTCTACGATGGCGGGGTGTTCGAGTGGCCGGTCTGCACGGCCGTCGCGTTCATCGCCGTGGCGGTGACCGTCGGTCTGGCGACTCGACGATAAATGAGGCCTGATTCATGAACGACCGACCTACCGAGACCGCCGCCCCCGCCCTGGACATAGCCGCACGCATCGCGCGCTTGCGCGATGCCATGGCGCGCGAGCGGCTGGACGCCTACGTCGTGCCGTCCTCCGACCCGCATCTGTCCGAATATCTGCCCGCACGCTGGCAAGCCCGGCAGTGGCTCTCGGGCTTCACGGGCTCCGCTGGCACGCTCGTCGTCACAGCGGACTTCGCGGGCGTGTGGACCGATAGCCGCTATTGGGTGCAAGCCGCCGCAGAACTGGAGGGCAGCGGAGTCGAGCTCATGAAGATGACGGCGGGCCAGCAATCGCAGCCGCATGTCGATTGGCTCGCGCAGCGGCTGGCCTCCGGGTCGAACGTGGGCGTCGACGGTGCCGTGCTGGCGCTTGCAGCCGCACGTGCATTGGCCGATGCGCTGAGCGCGCGAGGCATCGGGCTGCGGACCGACCTCGATCTGTTGGACGCGGTGTGGGCAGACCGTCCGGAACTGCCCTCAGCGCCCGTTTACGAGCATCGAGCGCCGTACGCGTGCGTCGCGCGGGTTGAAAAGCTCGAAGCCGTGCGGCGGGCGATGCGCGAACAGGGCGCGCAGTGGCATTTCGTCTCGACGCTCGACGATCTCGCCTGGCTCACGAATCTGCGCGGTGCCGATGTCAATTTCAATCCCGTCTTCGTTGGCCATGCGCTAATCGGGCTCGAGTCGGCCACGCTGTTCGTCGGCGCAGGCAAGGTGCCGCCCGATGTCGCCGCCAGCCTCGCGCGCGACGGCGTGGCGATCGAACCGTACGAGCGGGCGTCTGCCGCGCTTGCGGCACTGCCGGCCGGCGCAACATTGCTCGTCGATCCGCGGCGCATCACCTACGGCTTGCGCGAGGCGGTCCCGCAGTCGGTCGACGTGGTCGAGGCGGTCAACCCGTCCACGTTCGCGAAGTCGCGCAAGACAGCCGCCGAGGCGGAGCACGTGCGCGCGACGATGGAGCAGGACGGCGCCGCGCTGGCCGAGTTCTTCGCCTGGTTCGAAAACGCGCTTGGGCGGCAAACGCTGACCGAGCTCATCGTCGACGAACGGCTCACCGCCGCGCGAGCGCGCAGGCCCGGCTACATCTGCCAGAGCTTTGCCACCATTGCCGGCTTCAACGCGAACGGCGCGATGCCGCACTATCGTGCGACCGAGGCATCGCATGCGCACATCGCGGGCGATGGATTGCTGCTGATCGACTCGGGAGGACAGTATCTGGGCGGCACGACCGACATTACGCGGGTGATGCCGATCGGCTCGATCACCGACCCGCAACGACGCGACTTCACGCTGGTGCTCAAGGGCATGATCGCGCTTTCGCGCGCCCGTTTTCCGCGCGGTATCCGCTCGCCGATGCTCGACGCCATCGCGCGTGCGCCGATCTGGGAGGCGGGTGTCGACTACGGGCATGGCACAGGGCATGGCGTCGGCTATTTCCTCAACGTGCATGAAGGTCCGCAGGTGATCTCGCACTATGCGCCGGCGGAGCCTTACACGGCGATGCAGGAGGGGATGATCACGTCCGTCGAGCCCGGTATCTATCGACCGGGGCAGTGGGGCGTGCGAATCGAGAATCTCGTTCTGAGCCGAGCGGCGGGCGAGACGGAGTTCGGCGCGTTCCTCGACTTCGAGACGCTGACTCTGTGCCCGATCGATACACGCGCCATAGCGCTGGCGCTGTTGCGCGACGATGAGCGCGCATGGCTCAACGGCTATCACGAAACAGTGCGTGAACGCATTTCACCGCATGTGACGGGTGAGGCCCGAGCCTGGCTCGAGGCCCGCACGCGAGCGATCTGATCTTTGCAGGACGAGGGAGAGCGTTGCATGGCAGCGAAGGTGGTGGTCTTCGATTTCGGCGGGGTGCTCATCGACTGGAACCCCGAGTATTTGTACCGTCAGTTGATTCCCGATGAAGGGGAGCGCCACCGCTTCCTGACAGAGGTGTGCTCGATGGACTGGGTCGTGCAGCAAGATGGCGGTCAGTTGATCGAGACGGGGACCGCGGAGCTCGTCGCGCGTTTTCCGCAGCACGAATCGTTGATTCGTGCGTTCTATGCGCGCTGGCACGAGATGATCGGCGGGGTCATCGCCGAAGGCGCCGCGCTCGTCGAAAAGCTCGAGGCAGCGGGGGTACCGCTTTTTGGGCTCACGAATTGGTCGGCCGAGACGTTTCCGTATGCCTGGGATCGTTTCGACGTGCTGCGGCGCTTTCGCGACGTTGTCGTATCGGGCCGCGTAAAGCTCGTGAAGCCCGATCCGGCGATTTATGCAGAGATGTTTTCCCGCATCGAGCGGCATGTGCCCGGCGTGGCGGCCCATGAGCTCGTCTTCATCGACGACAACATCAAGAACGCGCACGCCGCGGCAGCGCTCGGATGGCACGGCGTGCACCACACGAGCGCGGCCGCCACCGAGGCACGGCTGCGGGAGCTTGGCCTCGCGCTGGGCACCTGAATGAGCGCGCCCGGTTGACCGGGCGCTTGCCGCTTCCCGCGCGCGTATCAGCGCATCAGCGCATCAGCGCGTGATCGGCTTATAGCGGATGCGTTTGGGCTTGGCCGCTTCTTCGCCCAGGCGCTTGCGCTTGTCCGCTTCGTACTCCTGATAGTTGCCGTCGAAGAACACCACCTGCGAGTCGCCCTCGAACGCGAGGATGTGAGTGGCGATGCGATCCAGGAACCAGCGGTCATGCGAGATCACCATGACCGAGCCCGCGAATTCGAGCAGTGCATCTTCGAGCGCTCGCAGCGTCTCGACGTCGAGGTCGTTCGACGGTTCGTCGAGCAGCAGCATGTTGCCGCCGGCGATGAGCGTCTTCGCCAGATGCAGGCGCCCGCGCTCGCCGCCGGAGAGATTGCCGACGTTCTTTTGCTGATCGGCGCCCTTGAAGTTGAAACGGCCGATGTAGGCGCGCGAGGGCGTTTCGTATCTGCCGACCGTCAGGACATCGGCGCCGCCGGAGATTTCCTCGAAGACGGTCTTCGAGCCGTCGAGCGCGTCGCGGCTCTGATCGACATAGGCGAGCTTGACCGTCGGTCCGATATCGATGGTGCCCGAATCGGGCGTTTCGCGGCCCGTCAGCATGCGAAAGAGGGTGGACTTGCCGGCGCCGTTCGGGCCGATGATGCCAACGATCGCGCCGGGCGGCACCTTGAAGCTCAGATTGTCGATGAGCAGCCGGTCGCCATAGGCCTTGGTGACGTTCTTGAATTCGACCACTTCGTTGCCCAGCCGGTCGCCGACGGGAATGAAGATTTCCTGCGTCTCGTTGCGCTTTTGGTAGTCCTGGCTGCTCAATTCCTCGAAGCGGGCAATACGCGCCTTCGACTTTGCCTGACGGCCCTTCGGGTTCTGGCGCACCCACTCGAGCTCTTTCTTGATCGCCTTTTGGCGCGCCGATTCAGCCGTTTCCTCCTGTTTCAGGCGCGTTTCCTTCTGATCGAGCCAACTGCTGTAGTTGCCTTTCCACGGAATGCCGTAGCCGCGGTCGAGCTCGAGAATCCATTCGGCGGCGTTATCGAGGAAGTAGCGATCGTGGGTGACGGCTACGACCGTACCCGGGAAGCGCGTGAGGAACTGTTCCAGCCATTCGACGGATTCGGCATCGAGGTGGTTGGTAGGCTCGTCGAGCAGCAGCATGTCGGGCTTTTCGAGGAGCAGCTTGCACAGTGCCACGCGGCGCTTTTCACCGCCCGACAGATTCGCGATTTTCGCGTCCCACGGCGGCAGGCGCAGCGCGTCCGCGGCGACTTCGAGTTGCTGCTCGGGGCTGCCGCCGTCGCTCGCGGCGAGGATCGCTTCATACTTCGCCTGCTCGGCAGCGAGTGCGTCGAAGTCGGCATCGGGTTCGGCGTAGGCCGCATAGATTTCGTCGAGCTTCTTTTGCGCGCTGAAGACATCGCCGAGGCCTTCTTCGACGGCCTCGCGCACGGTTTTTTCCGGATCGAGCTGCGGCTCTTGCGGCAGGTAGCCGATGTTCAAATTCGGCATCGGGGTCGCTTCGCCTTCGATGTCCCGGTCGACGCCGGCCATGATGCGAATGAGCGTCGATTTGCCCGAGCCGTTCAGGCCGAGCACACCGATTTTCGCGCCGGGGAAGAACGAGAGCGAGATGTCCTTCAGGATTTGACGCTTGGGCGGCACGATTTTGCCGACCCGGTTCATGGTGTAGACGTATTGGGCCATGTGCGGGGAAACGGAAATTGAGAGAAAACGCTAGTCTTACACGTTACCGGGTGGGCGCGCAAAGAAGCGTGCGTTTCGGTGGGGGCGTGGCCGAGTGCTCAGGGGCAAAGGATGGACCGGATCGCCGGCCGCGCCGGCGTCATAACGAAAAGCCGGCGCCAGCCGGCATTGGAAGAGCACACGATGAAATTTGCCGTGGTGACTTACGGAACCGAGGGGGATACGCGGCCGCTCGCCGCACTGTGTCGTGCGCTGATCGATGCGGGTCACGAGGCGCATATTTTGGCCGATGCATCGACGCTGACGAGTGCGGCGGCGCTTGGCGTACCCGCATCGCCGCTGACGGGCGACATCAAACGAGCCTTGATGCCTGGCGAGGCGTTGTCGAATGTCGTTGGCGGTAAAGCGAATTTTTCGAACACGGCCCGCGCCCTGGCGGAAATCGCGAACGCGAATACGATGGTCTGGATGCGCGAGACGCTGGACGCGGCGCGTGGCTGTGATGCGCTGATCGTATCGGCGCTGGCGTCGTTTGTCGGGCTGTCCGTAGCCGAGCGCCTCGGTATCCCCGCAATCGGCGCCGGTATGATCCCGATTACGCCGACCGCTGATTTCGCGTCACCGTTTTTGCCGCCCGGCAAGCTGCCGGGCTGGCTCAACCGCGCGAGCCATCGTTTCGTCAATGCGATGCTCTGGCGTGCGTTTCGCAAAGCGACGAACGCGGCGCGAGCGAGCGTTTGTGGGCTCCCCGCACGCGAGCGCGTGTGGACTGAACACCCGATTCTTTATGGCGTGTCGCCGAGCCTTTTGCCACAGCCTCACGATTGGCCGCCGCAGGCGCGTATTTGCGGGCAATGGAGACCGCCGGGGGCGCGCGAATGGTCCGCTCCGAAGCCGCTCGCCGATTTCCTAGCGGCGGGGGAGGCACCGATCTATATCGGCTTTGGCAGCATGGCGGGCTTTGATCGGCGCAAACTGGGCGAAGCATTGATCGGGGCCGTCGGGGGACGCCGCGCCCTCTTTTACCCGGGGTGGAGCGGCATAGATGGCAACGCGCTGCCTGCGAATTTCCATGTGGTTGGAGAGACGCCGCATGAGTGGCTCTTTCCGCGCACCTCGATGGTCGTTCACCATGGGGGAGCCGGTACGTCTCACTCGGCGGCGCGTGCGGGGGTGCCTTCCGTCGTCGTTCCCTTTGCGGCCGATCAATTCTTTTGGGCCGATCGACTCGCTAAGCGCGGCATCGCACCGGCAGCCGTGCAAGGAAAGCGGGTATCGGCGGCGGCGCTGGCACGCGCCATCGATTTCGCGTCGCGTGCGCAAGTGCGCACGCGCGCGGCCGCAATCGGTGCGGCGATGGCACAAGAAGACGGCCTCGGCGAGGCCGTGCGGACGATCGAGTCGATTGCGCGTGCGGGGAGCCGGGCCGGGCTGGTGGGGCTCAGATGTTGAAGTGGCACCCCGCGGTTTTGGTCGTTTATGACGATTGCGCGCCTGGAGATATTTCGGCGGCAGGTCTGGGTGCAGCAGCGTAGAACACGCGGAACCACATTCGGTGAGCCACGCCAATTCCGGCGAGCAGTGTAACGATCAGCATGCCGGACATCGGATTAACCGTGCCAGGCACGGTGCCCAATAGGCGCAGCGCCCCATAAGCCAGCAGCGAAACAGATGCCATCGCCGCAAGCGACGCCCCCAGTAGACGCCAGCCGTGCAGCCGACTGAGATTACGCGGCAGGCCGAGCATCGCGCCCGCGAAGACCAAGGCTGTCGGAACGGCAACCGTGCCAATGTAGTCAAACATCACGAGCTTGAGATCATCGTCAAAGTAGTCGAGCAACATAGGCGTCGCTTGTGTCATAAACGACAGTAGTACGGTAGCGAACATCCAAGCCGCGAGGCCGGCAATGCGCCGCCGTGCGTTAGCGGGCGGTGCCAGCGGTAATGCATCTTTGCGCAGCATGTGTGTAATGAATCGCCACGTCAGCCAAGCCACGAGCGCATACAGAACGACATTCAGCAAGCTGATGATCGTCACGATGAAATTCAGCATGGCCGAGCCGTCGTTCAAATGTCGGATCAGCGCTTCGAACATCAATCTCTGCGCGATCTCCCAACCCACCAGGCATGATGCATAGATCGTCAGCAGCAACGCCGGGCGACGGAATGCAAGCTGACCTCGCTGTTCCCCGTGCCATAGAACAATCAGGAAAACCAAACCGGTTCGATACACCAGGCTACTAATAAGATTGGTCAGGTTCACGGCCAATACGTCCGCGGACAGAAAAGATGCCTTCGCCAGGCCGTAGTAGCCATATAGAAACGGCGCAGCGGCGATGGCCGCCGCGATGACTGCGGCTGCACGGGGCAACGAGCCGGGGCGGGATTGTGAATTCATGTTGACTCCGGTGGCAAGCGAGGTCTCGCATTCGCACTCGCTTGATAAGGCATCGCGTCGAACGACAAAAGCGGGTCGCTTTCGTCCTTCGTCGCATTTTTTCAGTTCTAGAGGTTCGATAGCGCTTGCATAGCTCATCCGCCGATCGTGTATCGACATTACGCCGCGGGAGTAGCAGGGTTGTCGAGCCACAGGGCCGCGTGGCGCGTTGCGTCATCTTCTCCCTTCCAGTCTTCGACGCGCGCCTTCGGGTTGATCGGGTAGTCGCCGCGTCGCCTGGCCAAAACGGTCTCGCCCCACCCAACCGGGGTGCCGGCACGGGGTTGTGCATAGGGATCGTCCGCTGCGACCTGACTGATCCGCTGGATCGACTCCGGCCAGACCGGATTCCGGCTGGTAGCGTTGGCTAAGATGCGCATCAATGTGAAGAGGAGAATTAAAGGCATCATGACGATCCGCCAGATTGCGGGCGCGTCCATGCCGACGCCGTAAAGCGAGAACAAGAACGATTCACGCGGCGTCTCGTTCTCGGTATGAAACAGCATGGGCTTGGGCAAGCCATTCGGCCCATCGTTCATGAACTTGCACCAATAGTTCCATTGAGCGAGCGCCAACTCTACCTCCGCGGCCGGCATCCACTCACGGCCGATCGAGAAGACCCGCGTGACCTTGCCATGGTCATCAACCGTGTAATGGCGAATATGGAACAGTTCGCGGAAAGTCGACATCTCGCGATGCAGGCAAAAGATCGAATCGTTCGACCAGGGTACCTCCCATACGACATCGCCTTCACCCGGTTTCGCAAAGAAACGTCGTTTGCGGATCGCGTATAACTTACGCTCTCCCCGGTGAAAGCGGATCGGGCGGCGGCGAAGTCCAAAAAATAAACCGGCCCCGAATTTAAATGCGATCCCCAGAAACAACAAAATCACCCCGAATGAAAATATATTCGATATTGTCATCCAAAATGGAGGGGCTGGGTCTGCATGAGTGAAGCTATAGAAATAGTAACCCGCCCCGGTAAATAAAAATGCCCCCGCTGCGGCAGTAATGAACCATTGCTTCTCGAGAAGCGAGGGTTCAATAACGTCCATGAAAATTGAGTTAATTCTAAACACGGTCCCGGCATCTTGAGTATTCGGCGAGACCGGCTGGTCGACTGCCAGTCGGTGCGCCATATCCCACTCCGGAACTGGTTTACCAATGCATTTCTTCATCAGGCGCTCGTGCATGTCCATCCTCGGATTGTCGAGTTGAACGCCTTCAGCTCGTCATCAAACGTATGGTAGTGCTCTCCCGTGCTGAATTTGCACCGCTTGCAAGCAAAAATCCGCTGCCTGGAACTGCGCCGGAGCGGCCGGCGGGCCAACCGTCTCGTGATCATTTTGTCGATGAAATCCTTCGGATCGAGCTCGGCGCTGTCGGACAGGATTTCCGCAACGAATCGGAAATCGTGCGATAGGTATTCATCGCCTTCGATGCAGTTCGCCAACAAGATGTTGCACGACGCATCACTCTGTGGAAACACCAACCTTAATAGCCGGTTGTTCCGCATCCCGGTGGCGATTTTCAGAAGGTCTTGAGCAGACAAGTCGGTATTCATTGGCAAGCCTGACGGATAAGCCGGAATTCGGAGTCGGGCGATTTTACACGGAATTACTTCATGGCAAAACAGGCTCAATCATTATTGGCATTGGCTGCTATGTTTTAGGAAAAATTGCCGATTTATTTGAGATTTCGGTAGTTATTGCTAATTCATGCTCGCCGTTCTCATGGCAGCGGACGCACGCCCCTTTACCGGCTCGCCCCGCTACAGATCAGGTCCGTCGGGGCGAATTGTTACGGCTTCGCGTTCGGCTTGGCATGCCGGCACTGCCTATCATTGAGCACGTCTACCACCACTGTGGCAGGCGTACCCGGTTTGATTCGTTACTTCAATGCGCCACTTGATACCCCGTGGAAGGATGGGACTTAAGTGGCGTAGGCATTTGATGGGGATTTTGGTGCGTTGTGATGCCCCGTGAAAGAGCAGGTTTTGCTTAGACGTTGAACAGGAAGTTCATGACGTCGCCATCGTGCACGACATACTCTTTGCCCTCGGCGCGCATCTTGCCGGCTTCCTTTGCGCCTTGTTCGCCTTTATAGGCAACGAAGTCATCGAACGAGATCGTCTGTGCGCGGATGAAGCCGCGCTCGAAGTCTGTATGAATGACGCCGGCCGCTTGCGGCGCTGTATTGCCGATATGGATCGTCCAGGCGCGTACTTCCTTCACGCCTGCCGTGAAGTACGTCTGCAGGCCCAGCAGCTTGAAACCAGCTCGGATGACACGGTTCAGGCCCGGCTCGTCCATTCCCATATCGGCGAGAAACACTTCCTTGTCCTCGTCGGCCAGATCCGCAATCTCCGCTTCGATCGCCGCGCACACCGCGACGACGGGCGATTTCTCCGCATCGGCATGCCGGCGCACGGCATCGAGGTAGGGGTTGTTCTCGAAGCCGTCGTCTTTCACGTTGGCCACATACATCGTCGGTTTCGCGGTGATGAGGCAAAACGGCTTGATGAGCGCGGCCTCGTCGTCGGACAACTCGAGCGCGCGGATCGGCTTGGCCATGTCGAGCTGCGCGCGCGCCTTTTCGAGCACGGCGGCGAGTTTGACGGCTTCCTTGTCGTTGCCCGATTTCGCGGCTTTCGAATAGCGGGCGAGCGCTTTCTCGACAGTGGCGAGATCGGCGAGCGCCAGTTCCGTGTTGATGACTTCGATGTCGGAGAGCGGATCGACCTTGCCGGCCACGTGAATCACGTTTTCGTCTTCGAAGCAGCGCACCACGTGCGTGATCGCATCGGTTTCGCGGATGTTGGCGAGGAACTGGTTACCGAGGCCTTCGCCCTTGCTCGCTCCGGCGACGAGGCCCGCGATATCGACGAATTCGACGACGGCCGGCACGACGCGCTCAGGCTTGACGATCTCGGCGAGTGCTTTCAGCCGCGCATCGGGCACTTCCACGACACCGACGTTCGGCTCGATCGTGCAGAACGGATAGTTCTCGGCGGCGATGCCGGCCTTCGTCAGTGCATTGAAGAGGGTGGACTTGCCGACGTTCGGCAGGCCGACGATGCCGCATTTGAGACTCATGGAAGACCTTTCTGGATCGATCTGTTGCGGTTACTCGCCGCTTCTTCCGTTGTCCGGCAATGGACCGAAGCGCGACAGCCGCAAGGTGAATTCGGGTACGAGACGGAACGGGCACGGATCGGGCGCTTGCCGTCCATGGTTCGTGCTCGTCTTCGACTCGTGAAACGGCAATTGTAACGCTTTCGGGGGCTTCGACCGGCTGGCGATGAGATGACTTGGAGCTAACAGTGAGCGCTGAGCGAATGAGGTGCCTACAGACTCGTGGGGCGCGAAGGGCGTCGGTTCCATCCACCGTTCAGGTGGATAGGGGGCATTACATTTTGTTTACATGATAATTCAATTTCATTACATTGAGATCGACAGCAGCTCTGCTGTCACCCGTCCAATAAATTTTTGAGGGCCTAACTCATGCAAGAGAAATCGATTTTCGACGCAGCGAAGCTCCCCCGTCAGGCGTCGCCGGAGCTTGCAAAATTGCAAACGACAACCGCGGAGCCCGCGTTCGAGCGTCTTCTCGGCTCACTTCGTTTGAATTTCACTCAGCCAGAATGCACAGATGGTAATCGAAACGGATAAGCATAAAAGTGGTTGATGATTTTAAATAAAAATACGGGCGGGTCGAATTAATCATCGCTGTTGACCCGCCATCTGTCAAATTGATCTAAAGGGGCATGTCGTCATGATCGCGTGTGATTCCGGCTTGGTTGATACGGGAGCTAGTAGTTCGCTTACACCGAAGATCCACATTATTGGATTAAATTTGTATGAATTGTACATGGAGTTGGCCGTCGAGCTTGCCCGCGCGTCACCAGATATTTCCCGGCTGACAAGCGAACTGATAAGCGAGAAATCAAAACCAATCGCAGGTCGACTGTTTGCATCTTTGCTGGATGAGTTTAGGTACGATCTCGCGAATCCGGGAATTGGAATGGCGGTTGTCGACATACCAGAGAGCCCAGCTTGCGATACCACTCAGAACGCCTTCTGGGGCGTAGCGTTAGCACTAGGTCTTGGTTCGAACATCTTTTCGTTAGGTCGAGATCGCATCAATGACACTCCGTACACGGTCTATGCAGCGTCATACCGAAAATCAAAACATTTGGCGGATCTTGGGCTACAACCTATCGCTCCAGAGACAAAACTTGGCTTCCACACTGATGGGTTGCTGGCTGAAGACAAGGTATCGATGCCGCACAATATTATGCTTTATAACATCGATATCGCATATCGCAAGCCAGGAAATTTTCACTGGGTTCCATTCTCTATGTGGGGCGAGAAGGACCTTTATATGAGGCGTATCGGGGTAGGCAGGCCGTATAACATCAAGGTCACTCCAAGCGTTTACGAGGTGGATGATGGCAATCTCGAAATAGTGTCCCCGCGACACGTGATCGCACCGATTTTCATTGAAACAGAATCCGTCGGTACTACCCTCTACTTGAATGGCGATGTTACCTCGGCCGCTGGAGATCCGGATTTTGATTTGGCCGCGATAGATGGCTTACGGAGCTCGCTCGCAGCTAACGCCGTGCGATTTTCGGTGCCGCAAAAGTCGCGTCGTCTGATTTTTGTACGTAACGTATTGGGCGCCCATGCGCGCGACGTTTTCGATGAGCCCAGTCCGGACGCATTGTACACGCGAGTTTTTTTGCGCTCCGTCGATGACAATTGCATCGAGCTTGTAGGCGGGAAGGAAGAGCCGCGCCCATGATCAATGATGCGGTCGATGTCGAATGTCCGCGCCGGGCGTCCGCCTTGGCGCGCAGCCCGTCCATCAAACTATTCGCGGCACTGGCCGCGATCAACTTCTTGCGAATCGGCTATCAATTGGTCGTGGTCGCATGGTCGGCGGTGCAGAGCACAGGGCGTGCTGATGCTGCCGGAAAGATTCTGTTGATCTCGACGGTGGCCAGCCTGGTTCTCTCGCCGATTCTGGGCGCAACAGTCGACTACTTCGCCAGAAAAAAAGCAATGCTGCTGTGCGGTCATCTAGGCATCGTCGTTTCGGGCGGGATCCCGCTTCTTACACAAGCGACGCTGACCGACGAGACGATGTTCGAGGCCATCGCTGTTGCAGTAGTCCTGGCTACTGCCTCCAGTTCTGTCCTGGGCGGCGCAATGGATTACTTCCTGAAGACTCATCTTCAGCAGTCCGAACGACCTCGGCACTTGGCGACCCTCAATTCCACCGCTCAAATCGCGCTGATTTTTGGGACGGCGTTGGGCGGCCTGGTTGTTTCTCAAGCCAACCTCGTTCACGCTTTCCTCTTCATTTCTGCCTGTGGTGCGCTTCTGGCCGGAATCAACTGGTGGTTGCTGCCTGCCTTGTATGTGGCACGCGATAGCGCTTCACCTACCTGGAAACGGGGAGCATTTTCCGCAGGGCCGATGCTCTACCTTCGGCACCGTCGATTGTTCGCGATAGCAACCTGCGCCGCACTGGCGTTTTCGATCGGGCAGATCACGAATACATTGCTACCGGCGCTTATCGCCTTTTATTTCCGCGGCACGAGCGCGGACTATTCGATGATAGAAGCAGCGTGGTCGATCGGCGCACTCCTTGTCGGCGTGTGGCTAGCAAAGTTTGCGGCGAATTCGCCGGGTAGCATGCGCCTCGATTTCATCATAATTGGAACAATGGCGATCGCTCTCGCGGCGATCCCGCTTCTTTCCGCTTTTCCGGCTTTGCTGACAACGCATTTCTTTCTCGGCGCCGGTTTCTCCCTGGTACGCATACGAAGCGAGACCCGGTTCCTGGCGGAGTGTCCGAGACACTTGCTAGGTCGTTTTCGCGCCAACAGCGTGCTGATGACGAGCGGGATTGGATTGCTGATCTTTTCCGC
>NZ_JBMRBK010000007.1:0-4625 GCF_057351765.1 Trinickia sp.
TGGATCGAGGGCATCAAGCGCCACGGCTACAAGGGCGCGGCCGAAATGGCGGCGACCGTGGATTACCTGTTCGGCTACGATGCGACGGCCCGCGTCGTCGCGGATCACCAATACGCGCTCGTTTCCGATGCGTATCTGAACGATGCCGGTACGCGCGAGTTCATGCGGCAACACAATCCGCACGCGCTTCACGCCATCTGCGAGCGGCTGCTCGAGGCGATCGGGCGCGGCTTATGGCAAGAACCGGGTGCCCATCGAGCAAGGATCGAGGCCCATCTGCTCGCGAGCGAGCAGCACATCGAAGGATTGTCCCAATGAATGCGTCGCTCCGTTCTCCGATGCCGAACCCTTACCCTTTTGCCGCGCTGATCGGACAGCAGCCGTTGCAGGAAGCGCTGTTGCTTGCCGCGGTCGATCCTGGCATCGGCGGCGTGCTCGTGAGCGGGCCGCGCGGCACGGCAAAATCGACGGCCGCCCGCGCGCTGGCCGAACTGCTGCCGACAGGCCGATTCGTAACCTTGCCGCTCGGTGCCAGCGAGGAGCGGCTCATCGGCACGCTCGATCTCGACGAAGTATTGCGCGGCGGTTCGGTCCGCTTTTCCCCGGGGCTGCTCGCGCAGGCGCACGAAGGCGTGCTTTATGTCGATGAAGTCAACTTGCTGGCCGATGCGCTCGTGGATGCGCTGCTCGATGCGGCCGCAAGCGGGATGAACGTCGTCGAACGGGATGGCGTGTCGCACTCCCACGAGGCGCGCTTCGTCCTTGTCGGCACGATGAATCCCGAAGAAGGCGAACTGCGGCCGCAATTGCTCGATCGTTTCGGCCTCATGGTGGCGCTCGATAACTGCTTCGATTCCGATGTGCGGCAGCGAATCGTCAAGGCGAGGCTCGCATTCGATGCGGACCCGGACGCATTTCGCGAGCGCTATCGCGGCGATCAGGCGGCACTCGCGCGCCGTGTCGGCGAAGCGCGTGCCGCGCTCGCGCGCTTCGAATTCGACGATGCCGTTCATGAGGCGGTCAGCGAACGTTGCGTGGACGCGGCGGTCGACGGGATGCGCGCCGACCTCGTCATGCTGCGCGCGGCGCGTGCGCTCGCGGCACTCGAACAAGCGGCCGAGGTGACGGTGCAACACGTTGCGCGCGTGGCCGATTCAGTGCTGCGGCATAGGCAGCGTGAACGCGCAGCGCCCGAGCAGGCGGCTCCGAACGATATGCAGCATGGACACGAGGCGGCGCAAGGTTCGGATCGATCGAATGGAGCCGACCGACAGGATAACGATCACCGTCAGGATGCGACCGGCGATTCGGACGATTTCGGCTATCTTCCGCCGGAGACGACCGGGATGATTGGCGTCAAAAGTGTAGTGCCGTTCGCCGTAAAAAAACGCTGAGCCATCGAAAAGGCGCCACCGCGCATCTGCGCAACGGTTTTCGATGGCTCGAGGGCGCCGGTTTTGCTTCGCGTCGCGCGACGATGCCGCAAGGCGGCACGCGCGTAGCGTGGCCACAGACGCTCGCGCACAAGCGCCACATGCCTTTGCGGGCGGCGCACCTTCGCTTCGCAAGGAACGAATCGACGGGTGGCGTGCTGCACTGTTTCGTGCTCGATTGCTCCGCGTCGATGCTGCGCAACGAACAGCTCGCGCTGGCCAAAGGAATGCTCGTTGCCTGCTTCGACCGCGCGGCGGCTGCAGGGGCCGAAGTAGCGCTGATCTGCTTCGGCGGTACGCGTGCCGATCTGCGCTTCGGGCCCGCCGTGCCGCGCTGGTGGAACGAGCGATGGCTGGCGCCGGTGGCCGGCGGCGGTGCGACGCCGCTCGCCCACGGCATGGCGACGGCTGCGCGGTTGCTCGACAATCGACGCCGGCGCAAACCAGGGCAGCAGCGCGTGCTCTGGCTGATCACCGACGGTCGGACCGAGGAGCGCGCCGCGAGACCGCCGGCAGCGGACGACATCGTGCTCGTCGACTGCGAGCGCGCGGTTCCGGCGCTCGGACGCTGTGCCGAGTTGGCGCGCGCATGGAATGCGGCTTACACACGGCCCGAAGACCTGATCGTGCGAACTTGAGAGCGCGTGCGAGCGCGTTTCAGTCTTCGTACCAGCGAGGCGTATAGATCCATTCGCCTCCATCGCTCCGAGGCACGGCACGCGTCATCGTCGATCCGACGATGACGGTCGTGCGCATATCGACTTGTTCACTGCGCAATTCACCGAGCGTCGTCGTGACGAGTGCCGCGCCGGGGCGGCCCACATCGCGTCCCAGCACGACGCGCGTATCGGGCCGGCGGCAACTGCGCACGATCTCCAGGGCTTTGTCGAGTTGCCACGGACGAGCCCGCGAGATCGGGTTGTACATTGCGATGACGAGATCGGCTTCGACCGCGTGGCGCAGGCGGTTTTCGATGACTCGCCACGGTTTGAGGTTGTCGGAAAGGGAGAGGACGCAGAAGTCGTGACCGAGCGGTGCGCCCGCTTGCGCCGCGGTGGCCATCGCGGCCGAGATGCCCGGCACGACGCGAATCTCGACGGTGGCCCAGCGCGGATCGTCGGCACCGTCCAACGCCTCCATGACGGCTGCCGCCATCGCAAAGACACCCGGGTCGCCCGACGAGACGATCGCGACGTGTCGCCCCGTGCTCGCGAGTTCAAACGCATGGCGGGCGCGTTGCAATTCCTCGCGGTTATCGCTGCCGTGCACGCGTTGGTGAGTGCCGAAGGGACCCGCCATGCGGAGATAGGTCTCGTAGCCCAGAATGTCGGTGGCTTCGGCAAGCGCCGCACGGGCCGCGGGTGCCATCAGCTCGGCGCAGCCGGGGCCGAGCCCGATCACGTCGACTCGGCCGCGTGCCTGACCGAGTGAGCCGACATCGATCGGCTCGGCGCCGACGGCGAGCGCGATACCGTTCGTGTGCGTCAGCTGCTCGTGTTGAATCCGCAGGGCGTTGTGCAGGAGTTGTAATGCGCGCTCAGCCGAAGCGATTCCACTGCCGGCTTCGTCGTTGTTCGCGCAACGATCTTGTGCGATACCGATGCGCCCGGGCCCGGTATCGATGAAACGCAACGGGACATCGAATTCAATCGCCGCTTGCTCGAGCGCCGTTTCGCCGATCCTATCGATGGGTGCGAGCAGCGCCGCCAACGACACGGGAGCGAGCCCGTTTGCCTCCATTGCTTCGCGAACGCGCTCGGCGGCTGTTTCCGCTGGGCCGTTGATGGCTGCGACGACGGCATGCGGATGGATGATGAGATCGCTTCCGCCCGATTCGACGATACGCGGCGTGACGCGAACGGCATGTCGTGCCGACTCGTCCTTCGGGAGCTGGGCAGCATCGAGCCAGGGCGCGTCGCCGTCGATACGCACGCTTGCGCCGGCGAGCAGATCGGACACGAAGCGCTTGCCTTCATCGAGGCTGGCCAGTGTGTAGCCGCTGGGCGGGTTCAGCAAACACGTGCCGAAACGCAGTTCGCCGCTCGTGGTGATGGCCGGTGCCACATCGAGCGCCCGAGCGATTTCGCGCGCCAGTACGTTGACGCCTGCCAGGCCGCCAAGCAGCGGTACGACGGCGCTGCCATCCTCCGCGACGGCCAACACCGGCGGCTCGACGCCCTTGTTGGCGAGCATCGGCGCGATGCAGCGAATGACGATGCCCGCGGCGCACAGCGCGACGATAGGCGTACCGGTCGAATAGAGTTCGCGCAGGTGCGAAGCGAGTTCGCTGTAGGCCACGTCGCCTGTGGCACGACCCTGCAGTGCGTGAATTGCTGCGCCCGGCAACGCTGCTTGCAGACGGCGTGCCGTCGGCAATGCACTGGGCCCGAGCACGACGATTGCGGGCGGCGTCGAGGTCAACCCTGCCATTTTTCCCCCGGTACGACGAGCAGCGAAAAATAAGGCGACGCCATCGGATCGACTTCCGCGAGCGGCACGATGCGCTGATTGGCCATCGTCGCGCGCTCGACATACAGGGCGCGCGCGGCCAGTCCGAGTTCTTCGAGCACGCGCCGCACTTTGTCGAAGTTGCGGCCCAGCTTCATGATGACGGCCGCATCGGCATCGGCCAACCGGCGCCGCAGTTCCTCCTCGGATAGCACGCCGGACAGCACGGAGAGACTCTGATTGCGATAGACGAGCGGGGCGCCGAGCACCGCCGCGCCGCCCAGCATCGAGCAGACACCCGGCACGACTTCGACGTCGAAACGCGGCGCGAGGCGATCGTGCAGATACATGTACGAGCCGTAGAAGAACGGATCGCCCTCGCAAATGACGGCCACGTCGCGGCCCGCATCGAGATGGCTCGCGACGATGGCGGCGGCCGTGTCGTAGAAATCGGCGATGATCGCTTCGTATGAAAGCGGCGGCGGGAGCGTTTCGGTCGTGACGGGATAGACGAGCGGTTCGCGCCGTTGCGAATCTCGCAGATACCCTTCGACGATCCCGAACGCATTGCCCTTTTTTCCTTTGGCGACGAAATACGCGACGACAGGCACCGCTTCGATGAGGCGCAGCGCTTTGAGCGTCAGAAGCTCCGGGTCGCCGGGGCCCACGCCAATCCCGTAAAGCCGTCCTCGCTGGGCCATTACTCGATCTCCGAAGCCAGTGCGTTGACCGCTGCCGCGACCA
>NZ_JBMRBK010000008.1:0-43938 GCF_057351765.1 Trinickia sp.
CGATCCTGACTTCGACGTGGCGATCGTCGGCGCGGGCCCCGTCGGCCTTGCGCTCGCCGCCTGGCTTGCCCGGCGCAGTGCAAGTGCCGGACTCGCCGTCGCGCTCGTCGACGCACGGGAGCCGGAGGATGCGACAAACGACCCGCGCGCCATCGCCGTCTCGGAAGGCTCCCGCATGTTGCTGGAGCCGCTCGGAGCGTGGCCGGCCGACGCCCATCCGATCGAGCGCATCCACGTTTCGGAGCGCGGACGCTTCGGTCGCACGCTGATCGAGCGCGACGAGCACGGCCTCGCCGCACTCGGTTATGTCGTTCGGTACGGGTCGCTCGTGCAGACGCTCGCCCGGACCGTGCGGCGCACCGCCGTAGACTGGTTCACGTCCACCTCCGCACTGCCGCCGCGTAACGAGCCGGGCGACGACGCGCTGACGCTGCCGCTCGAAACCGGAGCCGTGCGGCGCACGGTGCGCGCGCGCATCGTCGTCAACGCCGAAGGCGGCCTCTTCGGCGAGGTGCGCACCGGCGAGGGGGAGAGCGAGAGGGAGACCGAGGGCGAGACCCACAGCCCGCACGGCGCGGCAGGCTCGACCGAGGTCGCCCGCCGCACGATGCGCGACTATCGACAAACCGCGCTCGTCGGCGTCGTGAGCGTCGCCACACCGCAGCCGGATACAGCCTGGGAGCGCTTCACCGGCGAAGGGCCGATCGCTCTTTTACCGATGGGCGGGGTCGGACAGGCCGATTACGCGCTCGTCTGGTGCATGTCGCCCGATGAGGCCACCCGTCGCGCCGGACTGGCCGATGCCGAGTTGCTCGACGAGCTCGGGCGCGCGTTCGGCTCGCGCATGGGCCGCTTCGAGGCGATACGGGGCCGTGCCGCTTTCCCGCTCGGTCTCGCCGCGGCAAAGACGCTCGTCGATGGCCGCATCGCGGCGATCGGCAACGCCGCGCAGACGCTTCACCCCGTCGCGGGCCAAGGCCTCAATCTGGGGCTGCGCGACGCGCACGCGCTGGCCGACGCGCTCGCGCGGCTCGGGCCCGTGCCGGATGCACTCGCCGCGTTCGCCAAGGCACGCCGGCTCGACAGAACGCTCACGATCGGCGCCACCGATACGCTTGCGCGCCTGTTCACGGCCGATCTCGGGCCGCTGTCGCCGCTACGCGGCCTCGCGCTGACGGCGCTCGAATTCCTGCCGCCCGCCAAGACCGCGCTCGCGCGACAGATGATGTTCGGCCAGCGCCAGTAGCTTGCGAAACGAGGGCTGCGCCGGGGCCCACCCGCGGGGCTGACCGTTAACGCGGTAAAATGCCCGTTTCCCTTGTCGCCAGCCTGCGTCCGCGCCGCGTCACGAGCCCGGACAGCCGTTCCATCATGCCAACCCTCGGCCCTCACACTCTGCGCAACAATCTGTTCGTCGCTCCGATGGCGGGCGTCACGGACCGGCCGTTTCGGCAGCTCTGCAAGCGCCTGGGCGCCGGGTATGCCGTATCGGAAATGGTGGCTTCGAACGCTCAGCTCTGGAAAAGCGAAAAGACGATGCGCCGCGCCAATCATGCGGGCGAGGTCGAGCCGATCGCGGTGCAGATCGCGGGCGCCGACCCGGCCATGATGGCCGAGGCCGCTCGCTACAACGTGGCCAACGGCGCGCAGATCATCGATATCAACATGGGTTGCCCGGCGAAAAAGGTCTGCAATGTCGCCGCGGGCTCGGCGCTTTTGCAGGACGAGCCGCTCGTCGCCCGCATCGTCGAGGCGGTCGTGGCCGCCGTCGGCGTGGGGCCCAATGCCGTGCCCGTCACATTGAAGATCCGCACCGGCTGGGACCGCGAGCACAAGAACGCGCTCAATATCGCCCGCATCGCGGAGAACGCCGGCATCTCGATGCTGACCGTGCACGGCCGCACGCGCGCCGATCTCTATCACGGCGACGCCGAGTACGACACCATCGCCGCCGTGAAACGCGCAGCACGAATCCCCGTCGTGGCAAACGGCGACATCGATACGCCTGCGAAAGCGCAGGCCGTGCTCGCCGCCACCGGAGCCGATGCGATCATGATCGGCCGCGCGGCGCAGGGGCGCCCGTGGCTCTTTCGCGAAATCGAGCACTACCTGCGGCACGGCGAGCTGCTGCCGCCGCCGCGCATCGCGGAGATTCGCGAGGTGATGAACGAGCACCTCGAGGATCATTACGCGTTTTATGGCGAGTTCACCGGCGTGCGTACTGCGCGCAAGCATATCGGCTGGTACACTCGCGGCCTTCCTGGCGCCAATGCGTTCCGGCACAGGATGAACACGCTCGATACCACACGCGAACAACTGCTGGCCGTCAACGAATTTTTCGACGCGCAACTGGCTTTGTCCGACCGTCTCGTCTACGTGGAAGACGAAGCGGATACAAGCGGCGAGCCGAACCAGCCGAGACATCAAGAACCCATAGCAGCATGAGCAAACACAACATCGAACAATGCGTCCGCGACAGCCTGGGGCGGTACTTCCAGGATCTCGACGGCGCGAAAGCACACGACGTCTTCGACATGGTGATGTCGTGCGTCGAAAAACCGATGCTCGAGGTGGTGCTCGAGCAGGCCGGCGGCAATCAGTCGCTTGCCGCCGAATATCTCGGCATCAACCGCAATACGTTGCGCAAAAAGCTGCAACAGCACGGTCTGCTGTAGTCGCGCCGCCCTCGTCCCTTTTCGGTATTGGTTTCCATCATGATCAAGCAAGCGCTCATCTCCGTTTCCGACAAGTCCGGCATCGTCGAATTCGCCCAATCGCTCTCGGCGCTCGGCGTCAAGATTCTGTCGACGGGCGGCACGGCCAAGCTGCTCGCCGAGGCGGGCCTCGCCGTGACCGAAGTGGCCGACTACACCGGGTTTCCCGAAATGCTCGACGGCCGCGTCAAAACGCTGCACCCGAAAGTGCACGGCGGCATTCTCGCGCGCCGGGACGTGCCGGAGCATATGGCCGCGCTCGAGGCGCACGGGATTCCGACGATCGATCTGCTCGTCGTCAATCTCTATCCGTTCGTCGCAACGGTTTCGAAAGACCAATGCACGCTCGAAGACGCCATCGAGAACATCGATATCGGCGGTCCGACGATGCTGCGCTCGGCCGCCAAGAATCATCGCGACGTGACGGTTATCGTCGATCCGGCCGACTATTCGGCGGTGCTCGATGAAATGCGGGCGAACGGCAACACGGTCGGCTACAAGACGAACTTCCGCCTGGCGACGAAGGTCTTCGCGCACACGGCGCAGTACGACGGCGCGATCACGAACTATCTGACGAGCTTGACCGAGGCGCTCCAGCATAGCTCGCGCAACGCGTATCCGGCCACGCTGAACCTCGCCTTCGAGAAAGTGCAGGACCTGCGCTATGGCGAGAATCCGCATCAGAGCGCGGCGTTCTACCGGGACTTGTCGGCGCCGGCCGGTGCGCTCGCGGCCTATCGGCAGTTGCAAGGCAAGGAGCTCTCGTACAACAACATCGCCGATGCCGACGCGGCGTGGGAGTGCGTGAAGACGTTCGATGCAAGCGCCTGCGTGATCGTCAAGCATGCGAATCCCTGCGGCGTCGCCATCGGGGCCGATCCGCTCGAAGCCTACTCGAAGGCGTTCAAGACCGATCCGACTTCGGCTTTCGGCGGCATCATCGCGTTCAACCGCGAGCTCGACGAGGCTGCGGCTCAAGCCGTGGCCAAGCAGTTCGTCGAAGTGCTGATCGCACCGTCGTTCACGGAGGGCGCCAAGGCAGTCTTTGCGGCCAAACAGAATGTGCGTTTGCTCGAGATCGCTCTGGGCGCCGGGCAGAACACGTTCGATTTCAAGCGCGTCGGCGGCGGGCTGCTCGTGCAATCGCCCGATGCGAAGAACGTCTCGTCGCGCGAATTGCGCGTCGTGACCAAGCGTCATCCGACACCGCAGGAAATGGACGATTTGCTCTTCGCCTGGCGCGTCGCGAAATACGTGAAGTCGAACGCGATCGTCTTTTGCGCCAAGGGTATGACGCTCGGCGTCGGCGCGGGCCAGATGAGCCGGGTGGATTCGGCCCGGATCGCGAGCATCAAGGCGCAAAACGCGGGGCTCACGCTCGCGGGCTCGGCCGTGGCGTCCGATGCGTTCTTCCCGTTCCGCGATGGCCTCGATGTCGTCGTGGCCGCGGGCGCGACCTGCGTGATTCAACCGGGCGGCTCGATGCGCGATGACGAAGTCGTCGCCGCCGCGGACGAGCACAACATCGCCATGATCATGACGGGCGTGCGGCACTTCCGGCACTGATCGCCGATTGCATGTCGCGGGCGCCCGCATCGATGGGTGCCCGTTGCGTGTGCAACGTTTTCATCGAAGACAGTCGAGCCACGGACCGACACCCTCTCATTGAATCGGTCAGAACGCTGGCCCGGCGCACATGATCGTCCCAATAGCTGCACCGCTTTTCGCCTCTCCTCACACCCCTTCGCCCTCGCTCGCGTTTTGATACGTGCGCCCTCGATGCGCACGCCTGCCACGTCGCGCCGCCGTTCTCCTCTTCGCCCACCTCCATGCGCCCAATGTGCGCAACGCGATAATCGTCACCACTTCAGCGCGAGAGCCGCACACGGCACGCACTGAGCAACTGCAAGGCGCTTCGATCACATGAAGTCGTCAGCCATTGCGGCGACCACTCGATCGTCGAGCCGGTGACCAAAGAGAAGAACCTCCCAAGGAGACGTGTATGTCAACGCCCACTCTTTCGCCCACGACGGCACCGAGCGTCCCGCATGCGCAGCATCCGGCAGCGGACCGGCAGACTGCCGCCCCCGCCGCTGACGATGTCAATCGGGAGAACGCCTCCCGCCTGCGAGGCGGCAGGCTGCGCGGGCTGTTTCGGATGGATCGCAAACCGCAGCCGGTCGACGTCAAGCGAAAACTGGATGAGCACGTCGAGCGGACATTCGCAGGCAACGACGATCGAACGAGTCGCCGCCGGTTTCGCGCAGCGGCCGAGGACGCTCGCCAGCGCCCGAGCACTCACGATCCGATGACCGACCGGGAGTCGGCACGCGCTGAGATCGAGTCGATGTTCGAGGGCGTCAGCCATCAATTCGTCGATCAGTTGCTCGACAGACGCGAAAACAGCGACATCCCTGTCTACGGTCATGCGCCGCGCTACGCGCAGGCGATCGTGTTGGCCACCGCGCTCGCCCAGGCAACGGGCGGCGATGCAGAACGTGCGCGGGATGTCATGAATGCCTGGAATCTTCAAGCGGAGGGCGACCCGTCGCGATTCCCAGCAACGGTTCAAGCCGACGATCTGGCGGCCCAGTGTCTGCTCGCAAAAACCGAG
Organism: Trinickia sp.; assembly: GCF_057351765.1. Lineage (NCBI taxonomy): Bacteria > Pseudomonadati > Pseudomonadota > Betaproteobacteria > Burkholderiales > Burkholderiaceae > Trinickia > Trinickia sp. The sequence goes on from NZ_JBMRBK010000008.1 coordinate 5,329, forward strand.
CTGGGTTGGGATGTGCTGACGGCGCTCGCCCCATCGCGCTTTGTCCGCCTGAGCGATACGGACGACGAGCGTCGGCGGATGTCGACCACGCTCAGAGCGTGCGCACATCTGCTCGACAATCTGCCGTTCGGCGATGAGGCGTTTGAGCGCCCGCGAGATCTCAATGACGCCCTCATGCTCGCCCAGGAGATCGTTGATTGTGCCCTGCCCGAACCCGATGCCGACAAACCGCGGCCCGGCACCAGCGAGGCGCTGGGCTTCGAGCGCAATGTCATCGCGGCGCGCGCGTTGATGGGCTCGTGCTCCACCAGCCCTACCCGGAAGGAACGTGAGGCGATTCTGCTCTTCAAGCCACAAGGGGGCGAGCGCGACGCCAGAAATCTGTCGATGATGCGGCACCGGGTGAACCAGATATTCAGCGACACCAACGAAAAACGCGGTTTCTTCGGGCGCATGCCGACGATGAACCAGCGTCTGATGGACACGCTGGCCAAGCGGACCATGAGCGATTTAGTCGGGCATCTGGACGAGGCACTCGCCCCGCCGATGAGATGGGAAAACGGCCTGCTCGTGCGCGACACCGACTTCGTCCCGGAATTGACCGATGACCGCGTCCGTCAAGCGCTGCACTTCACCGCATTGAAAGCGTTCATCAACCGCGTGGATCACCGTACACGGCGCGCTTCGATCGATCTGAAAAGAGGGGAGTTCAACGATTTGCTCGATGCGACCGCGCGCAGGCTGCAAATCACGCCGCGGGAGCTGAGCCGCCACCCGGCATGGCAACAGGCGCACGGCGAATGCAGGCAACTGAACGTCGACAAACTGCGTGCATGGATGCGGGAAGCCGGCGTCGATCCCGCCACGTCCGACATGGGCAAGCACCTGCGGACGCTCGAAAACATGCAGCTAGGCAAAGCAAGCAACGCTCGAGGGGTGCGCGAGCTCGTCGATACGATGCGCCCCGGCACCTCCATCGCGTTCACGAGCCGAGGTGCACAGGGGCCGAATATCACGTACTGGGCGACGGTCGCTCCCGAGGCGTTGAGGCATAAATGGGGGCATCCGACCGTCACGCCGTTGCCGACAGGCTCTCGCATTCGCGGCCGCGGCGCCGCCATGATTCTCTCGGGGGACGAAGGTCCTGACGGCGCACATATCGACATCGACATCGGCACGATGGATCGCAAGTCATGGACACTTCTCGCCGGCGCTGTGGGGCAGATTCACTCCGAGAGCCCGAGCGCCGCGTCCGAGAATTTCTGGTGGCAAGTGTTCGAATATGGTTTTCACGGCTCTCACGAAACGTCGGAGGGCGTCAAGCTTCGCATCGCGGCCGACACGTTCGATGAGGCAAAGGCCTTGGCATGCAAGGTCGTCGATGCGCTATCCGGCGTGACCGCTTCCGAGGATAGCGACGAGGACCTTGGCGGGTGGGACAATCTCGTTGACGAGCATTTCGACAACGACCACATCAGCGTCCATCATCAAACGCGCGAAGACACGGAAAGGGCGCGTATCGCGCAGACCATGACGGTGCTCGGCGTAAACACCCCGTTCGGAGGCAACCTCGCCATTCCGAAGAACGCGTGGGTTGTGGGGGGCGTCAACAGCTGGTGGAACGCGTTCGCCGTGCAACTCTCGCGGACCAAAGGAACTCTCACGAGCCGAATCCGCGGGGCGGACAATGTCTCGCGAAGCGAGAACCGCCGCGAACAGCATATAACGCTCGGTGGGCTCACCTATCCGCAACCGAGCCTCACACCGCCCATTCACGACGTGACGGGGATGGGCCTCGGTGCGTGGTGGATCCCAATGAAACGGTTCGTAAAAGGACTCGAGAGCGGAGAGGCGACGCTGTACCTCCCGCCCCCGGGCTCCAACGGTACACCGTATCAAGAATGGGTCATGACCGAGCTCGAGTACATCGAATGGCAAACGGAACTCTGGGGCGCCTCTTCGCCTACGCCGCCAGAACACATGCGCAACCACATACTGCCCGATCGCCCCGCGGGCGCGCGCGGGGATCTCAAAGTCGTCGTGCGGCGCTATGTGAAGCCCGAAGCCGCGGGCGAGTTGAACGCCCGCTTCGACAGGATTGCCACAATGAACGGCAACCCCGCCGCGGGGCCGGCGATTCAGCGTGAGATGGACAGCGCGGGCGCGAAGCTGCTGGACGAATCCACTTGGGGCGAAAACATGGTGGTGTCATACCAGTACACCAATCAGCACGAAAATGTGAGCGGGATGCCACCGATCGCGTACCAGAAACAGCACTTCGTCGGCACCGTCGAGCGCGATCGTCAACACGTGCTCGGCCGAACGGGCGGACGCAATACGCTCGTCGGCACTCGCGTGCCCGAAATGTACGTGCCGGACGCCGAAAACCAGCGGATCTTCAAAGCCAATAAGCCGACCCGATTCGCACCCGCAGATCCCAACGTGCGTCAATCGCCGATGCAGCAGCAGATCCGCGAAATCTTCGCGAACTTTCCGCAGGAATGGATGCCGGTCGAGCCTGTGGTCATGCCGAGTCACAAGCAGATCTATGGGCAGCTCTTTCACTTGGTGCAGAGGCGCTCCCGTCTCTACCCGATAGGCACGCCCATCGGCGATGCGCTCCACGACTATCTGGGTACGTCCGACAGCATGGCCGTGGTCGACTGCGACCCCCGGCGCCCTGCGGCCGAGATCATGGCGGATTTCGAGCGGTCGCGGCGAGAATACGCAATCAAAAACATCGCGCAGGGACAAGCTATCCCGGACGATCTCGATACGTTGGGAGACGAGTTCTGGAAGGACTTCGACGTTGCGGACTTCTTCAAGGCGAACTTCTATCCGCCGCGTCGACCGCTTGCCGACAGAAAGCCCGAAGGGCCGATCAACTCACTGAAAGACCACGTCCTCGCGTTTCGCAAGATCAACAAGCTCGATATGTCGGAAGCGACGTTGCGGCCGGGCTCATCCGCAATTCCGGTTCCGGAGGTTGCGGACGTACCGTCAAATCGCTTCAGTACACCGTTCCAATGGGACCAGTTGCTGGCATCGGCGGGCCAACTGGCCGACGGAGACCTGGCGAGCGTCCGGCGTACGCTCATCAACAAAGCGCACATCATCAGGACGACCGGAATCGATGACAACGCCTACGCGACGCACTACACCGGACGTCAGCAGCCGGAGACGTTCGCGATCATCGCGGGGATGTATGCCGACCACGTCGGCAATGACGACATCCTGGTGGAGTTTCTGCCCGAACTGATGGGCGAGTGGTACAACAGAATGCGCGGTGCGGAGAGCCTGATGCCCGGGACCATCTTCAACGGTGTCGCAATGAAACCCGACGGCAAGATCATCAACGGTTTGATCGACTATGCGACGCCCTCGGGATCGCGCCCCGAAGGCGATCTCGAAGACACTGAGATCGCAGACGAGGAACTCGCGCGGGTCGGAATCAATCCTGCATTCGTGTTCGGCGAGAACCGCGATAGCGCGGCCATCGGTACCGATTTCAGCCGGGCGCAGCGCAACCCGGTCGATGGCCGCCGCGAACTGAGCTATTCCGCGCCGCTGACTGAAAATGCCCATGTGCTCCAGTCCGAGCGCGTCCTGGTAAGGGCGCTGCGTGCAGCCGGTCATGACGAAATGGCGGACATGCTGCAGAAGTTCGCCGATCAGCGCGAGCTCGCAATGCAGGAAACCTTCCTCGCGCCTCGTACGGATATCACGCTCGAGCCGAAGCCCGGCACGCGTCCGCCGATGATGGTCGGGTCGTACTACCGGCTCAGAGAAGGCGAGCTGCATCCACTGCTGTCGGCCGAGGTCGCCAACGCACTCTGGGCCGGCGTCGTGCCGCCGCAAGACATCGAATGGATCGTCGGGGCTTTGGACTCGCTCACCACCGGGGACGGTCTCATGGCCACCGCCGATGTGGATAGCCACGAGCAGTGGGATGGCCTCAATTTCTGGGCGATGCACGCTTACAAGGCGGTCGAAGGCCTGATCGCGAACGGTCATCCAGAGCGTGCGGAACGAATCGCGTTGGGCTTCGTGAAAAATGCCCGCGCGGCACTCGTCAATTACGGCATCACGGCCGAGAAGTACAACCCCAATGGCGAGCTGGGCCGCGGCGGCGAATATCCGGTTGAACCGAACATGACGATGACCAATGAAACGCTTGCCTATTTCGCATGGCGGTTCAAGAGCTGCAAGGAGGTCTACGAGCAACCGGTGGAGCAGACGGTGGCGGCCTGACAACACGTGTCCTCGCACTCGGGATGTATCGGAGCGTTGCGCCTGTAGGCGGGAAGTGCCGTTCGTTGTAGTATCGCAGGCACTTCCCCACCTGAATCTCATGAGAATCCTCGGCATCGATCCCGGCCTGCGCGTCACGGGCTTCGGCATCATCGATCAAACCGGCCAACGGCTCACTTACGTGACGAGCGGCGTCATCCGCACGGCCGATGCGGATCTGCCGTCCCGTCTTCGCACGATTTTCGACGGCATCTCCACGCTGATCCGCCAGCACACCCCGGACCAGTCGGCCATCGAAAAAGTCTTCGTGAACGTCAATCCGCAATCGACGCTGCTGCTTGGGCAAGCGCGTGGCGCGGCGATCTGCGGTCTCGTGTCCGGCGGCGTGCCCGTTGCCGAATATACGGCGCTGCAGCTCAAGCAAGCCGTCGTCGGATACGGCCGTGCGACGAAAGAACAAATGCAGCAGATGGTTGGACGCCTGCTCGATCTGCCCGGCCTGCCGGGCACCGACGCGGCGGACGCGCTCGGCATGGCCATCTGCCACGCCCACGGTGGAAGTGCGCTCGGCGCCCTCGCCGATATCGCCCCCGGGCTCGCGAAAAAAGGATTGCGCGTGCGGCGCGGGCGACTCGTCGGCTGACACGCAAGGCCAGCGGCCGGCTCGCGACACCTCGGCATACGCTACACTCGCGCATTGCCTTTCCACTCGCCTCAGACATGATCGGTCGAATCGCCGGCACCCTGCTTGAAAAGAACCCGCCTCACCTGCTCGTCGATTGCAGCGGCGTGGGCTATGAGATCGACGTGCCGATGAGCACGTTTTACAACCTCCCGTCGACCGGCGAAAAGGTCGTGCTGCTTACACAGCTGATCGTGCGCGAAGACGCGCACCTCCTCTACGGCTTCGGCACGGCCCAGGAGCGCACCACATTCCGCGAGTTGCTCAAGATCAGCGGCATCGGCGCGCGCATGGCGCTGGCAGTGCTCTCCGGCATGAGCGTTCAGGAGCTCTCCCAGGCCGTGACGCTGCAAGACGCCGCGCGTCTCACGCGCGTGCCCGGCATCGGCAAGAAAACGGCCGAGCGCCTGTTGCTCGAACTCAAGGGCAAGCTCGGCGCCGATCTGGGCGCGGCCGCCGCGGCCGTGTCCCCTTCCGATCACGCGAGCGATATCCTCAACGCCCTGCTTGCGCTCGGCTATTCCGAAAAAGAAGCGCTCGCCGCCATCAAGAACGTTCCGGCCGGCACCGGGGTGTCGGAAGGGATCAAGCTCGCGCTCAAGGCGCTCTCGAAGGGTTAACGGGCACCCCGGCCCAGCGGCGCCGCGCGCGGTACAATGGCGCGCATGATCGAAACCGACAAGCTCGCCACCGAGCGCATCATCTCCGCGGCCCCCTCTTCCTCGCACGAGGAAGCGTTCGAGCGCGCGCTGCGTCCGCGCCAGCTCGAAGAGTACGTCGGCCAGGAAAAAGTGCGCGGCCAGCTCGAAATCTTCATCGAGGCGGCCAAGCGCCGCTCCGAGTCCCTCGATCACGTCCTGCTGTTCGGCCCCCCGGGCCTCGGGAAAACGACACTCGCGCACATCATCGCCCGCGAAATGGGGGTCAATCTGAGGCAAACGTCCGGGCCCGTGCTCGAGCGTGCCGGCGATCTCGCCGCGCTGCTCACAAATCTCGAAGCCAACGACGTCCTGTTCATCGACGAAATCCATCGCCTTTCGCCCGTCGTTGAAGAAATTCTCTATCCCGCGCTCGAGGATTACCAGATCGACATCATGATCGGCGAGGGTCCGGCCGCGCGCAGCGTGAAACTCGATCTCCAGCCGTTCACGCTCGTCGGCGCAACGACGCGCGCCGGCATGCTGACCAATCCGCTGCGCGATCGCTTCGGCATCGTCGCGCGCCTCGAGTTCTATAACGCCGAGGAACTCGCGCGCATCGTCGTGCGCTCGGCATCGCTGCTCGGCGCGCAGATCCATCGCGACGGCGCGTACGAGATCGCGCGCCGCTCGCGCGGCACGCCGCGCATCGCGAACCGGCTGTTGCGCCGCGTGCGCGATTACGCCGAAGTGAAGGCCGACGGCAATATCACGGCGCGCGTGGCCGATGCGGCCCTTGCCATGCTCGATGTCGACGCCGTCGGCTTCGATCTGATGGACCGCAAGCTGCTCGAGGCCATCCTGCACAAGTTCGACGGCGGCCCCGTCGGCGTCGACAATCTGGCCGCCGCCATCGGCGAGGAGCGCGATACGATCGAAGACGTCCTCGAGCCGTATCTGATCCAGCAAGGCTATTTGCAGCGCACACCGCGCGGGCGCGTGGCGACTTTGGCGGCGTACCGCCATTTCGGCCTGGCCACCCCCGACGCGGCCAGCACCGTGCGCAGCCTCTGGGATAACGACGCCTCCTGAGGCGCAAGCGTCGAGCGCACGCGTCGGGCAGGCCTCATTTCAACGGTTCCCCAGCTCTCCATGTCAGATAGCGCCGGCAAAGCCCCTCGTCCGAGCATGGCATGGCGCGATGCGCTCGGCGCCCGAGTGCGCGCGAAGATCGTCCGGGGCATCACTCATCTGACGACAGGCAGCGGCCCGACGCTCGATTTCTCGTCGCCGCCCGGCGACCCGGGCCTCTTCGGCCCCGATGCGGTCTGCTGGCAAGTGCATGCCGATTTCACGGCGATGATGGTGGGTGGCATCTCGGCGTTGATGCTGCAGGCCCTCCATCCGCTCGCGTTAGCCGGTGTCTGGGACCATTCCACGTTTCGCACCGACATGCTCGGCCGCCTGCGCCGCACGGCCACGTTCATCTCGGGCACGACGTTCGGCAACCGCGCCGACGCGCTCGCGCTTATCGAACGCGTCAAACGCATCCACCTTGCCGTCAGCGGTACCGCTCCGGACGGGCGGCCTTACCGCGCCAGCGATCCCGGGTTGCTGACATGGGTCCACGTGGCGGAGGTCTCGAGCTTCATGGCTGCCCATCTGCGCTACGTCAATCCCGCGCTGTCGATCGGTGAGCAGGATCGCTATTACGCCGAGATGGCCATGATCGCGCAACTGCTGGGTGCCGAGGATGTGCCGCGCTCCCGGGCGGAAGTGGCGACCTATCTCGCCACCATGCGGCCCGCGCTCGAGGCAGGGCCGCGCGTGCAAGAAGTCGTAGCGGTGCTCGCCCACGCCGCCCCGAAAGGACGCTTGATGCGGCCCGCCGGCGCGTTGGTGTTCCGCGCGGGCGTCGATTCGTTACCCCGCTGGGCGCAGGACTTGATCGGTTTTTCGGCGCCGGCGCGGTATGCGGGCAAGCTGGCACGCCAAGGCGTACGGATCATCGCGCCCGCGATGCGCTGGGCGCTCGTCAATGGGGCATCGAAGCGCGCACGCCGGCGCGTGGCTGCGCAAGTGTGAACGGCATGACGGCGGTAATGGCGCCACCGCGACCAAGCTCAACGCTCGCGTCGATGATGCTCCGTATCGCCTACTTGCGGTCGACGCCTTTCGCCACCGCCAAGCCGTCGTCGGCGCTCGCGCTTTCGAGATGCGCGACATCGCCCCATTCGACGATCGAGGCGCGGCCGGCTTCGTCCCACTGCACGCTGTTGAGACTCGCATTGAGCAACGGATAGTCGCGCGGCGCATCGAGCGCCAGCCCGCGAGCACAGCGATAAACGCAATCGAGCACGCCACCGTGCGTCACGCAGACGATGCGGCCGTTCGGATGCTCGGCCGCGATTTGCGCGACGGTGTGCAGCACCCGGTGATAGAACACGCGTGGCGACTCGCCGCCTTCGGGCGCAAAGCCTGGATCGCGCGTCTGCCAGACCGCGTAGGCATCGGGGAACCGGTCCGCGATCTCATCGCTGTCATGTCCCTGAAAGACGCCGTAGGCGCGCTCGCGCAGCCCCGGTTGTAGCTTCAGCGACAAGCCGAGCACGGCCACCGTCGGCTCGGCCGTTTGCCGCGCGCGCATCAAGTCGCTCGCATAGATGGCATCGACCCCGCGGCCGGCGCCGGCTTCGCGCGCCATCCGCGCCGCAATTCGGCGCGCCTGCTCGAGCCCAGTCTCGTTCAGCGGGATATCGATGTGGCCCTGGATGCGCTTGATGCGATTCCAGTCCGTCTCGCCGTGGCGGATGAAAACGATGCGGGTTGGCATGATCGAAATACGTATGGACGGTCAGGTCAGACCCGGACCGTTCGGATCAGTTACGGGCGCGCAGCCAGAACGTGACGGGACCGTCGTTGACGAGCGAGACCTGCATCTCGGCACCGAACTCGCCGGTTTCGACGAGCGGGTGACGCGCCCGCGCCGCAGCAACGAAATAGTCGAACAGACGCCGCCCATCCTCGGGCGGCGCGGCCGGCGTAAAGCTCGGACGCAGGCCGCTGTCCGTATCGGCCGCCAGCGTGAATTGCGAAACGAGCAGCAACGCGCCGGCACGCCCTGCGCCGTCGATATTCGAAAGCGGCAGATTCATTTTGCCGGCCGCATCGCCGAACACGCGATAGCCCAGCACCTTGGCGACGAGTTTGTCGGCCACGGCTTCGCTGTCGCCGCGCTCGGCGCAAACGAGCGCGAGCAGTCCCGGGCCGATCTCGCCTGTTACGCGCGTGCCGACGCGCACTTGCGCCTGGGTCACCCGCTGGATCAAAGCGATCACGAGCCCCCCTCTGTCACGCGGTCAGCGTGATGCGCGCGAAGCGCCGCTTGCCGACCTGCACGACATATTCACCGGCGTCGACCTTGAGCCCTTTGTCCGTCACCGTCGTGCCGTCGATCCTGACGCCGGCTTGGTCGATGTTGCGCAGCGCCTCGCTCGTCGACGGCACGAGGCCCGCCTGTTTGAGCAATTGGCCGATGCCGAGCGGCGCGCCGGCAAGCGTCACCGATGGGATGTCATCGGGCACCCCGCCGCGCGCGCGGTGATTGAAGTCCTCGAGCGCACGCTCGGCGTCGGCCTGCGAATGAAAGCGCGCCACGACCTCCTGCGCGAGCAGCACTTTGAAGTCGCGCGGATTGCGGCCTTCCTGCGCCTCGCGGGCGAAGCGTGCAATCTCGTCAACGCTGCGAAACGACAGCAACTCGAAGTAGCGCCACATGAGCGTATCCGAGATGCTCATCAGCTTGCCGAACATGTCAGCCGGCTTCTCACTGATGCCGACGTAATTGTTCTTCGACTTCGACATCTTGTCGACGCCGTCCAATCCCTCGAGCAGCGGCATCGTCAGAATGCACTGCTGCTCTTGTCCATACTGCTTCTGCAGTTCGCGGCCAACGAGCAGGTTGAACTTCTGATCCGTGCCGCCGAGTTCAAGATCGGCATTCAGCGCGACCGAGTCGTAACCCTGCATCAGCGGATAGAGGAATTCGTGGATGGAGATCGGCACGCCACCCTGGAACCGCTTCGTGAAGTCCTCGCGTTCGAGAATGCGCGCGACGGTATAGCGCGACGCCAGCTTGATCATGCCGTCGGCGCCGAGCGGCATCGACCATTCGCTGTTGAAGCGGATCTCCGTCTTCTCGCGATCGAGCACAAGCGCGGCCTGATCGAAATAAGTCTTCGCATTCGATTCGATCTGCTCGCGAGTGAGCGGCGGTCGCGTGGCGTTGCGTCCCGAAGGATCGCCGATGAGCGAGGTGAAGTCGCCGATCAAAAAGATGACGGTGTGCCCGAGATCCTGAAGCTGACGCATCTTGTTCAGCACGACCGTATGGCCGATATGAATATCCGGTGCGGTCGGGTCGAGCCCGAGCTTGATGCGCAGCGGCTTGCCCGTCGCGGCACTTCGCGCCAGCTTCTGCACGAACTCCTCTTCGATCAGCAGTTCGTCGGCGCCGCGCTTGGCGACAGCGAGCGCGTGAAGGACCTCGTCCGTGACTGGAAACTTCGAGGCGGGTTGGGCAGTGGAGTCGGTGCTCATCGGAAAGTCGCGTGCTGGGACGTTGCAAAAGCCGTAATTGTCCCATATTCGTGCCGCGGCACGGCCAAACCGCATGGCGGCATCACGCCACCGGTAGCCTGATCCGGAATATGCTGCCGTGCTTCGGTTCAGACTCGAGTTCGATCACGCCGCCGTTGGCTTGCACTGCCCATTGCGCGATTGCGAGGCCGAGCCCCGTGCCGCCCGTCGCGCGCGAGCGGTCCGGCTCGACGCGATAAAACCGTTCGAAAACATGAGCCTGATGTTCGGGCGCAATCCCGGGTCCGGTGTCGGCCACCTCGACGACGACTTCGCCCGGGCGCGACGCAACACGTGCCTCGATCGCACCACCGGCAGGGGTATAGCGAATCGCATTGGCAAGGAGGTTGTAGACGGCTTGCTTGAGCGTCGCCTCGTCCACCGTCGCAAGGACCCCCGGCGCATTGGCGCAAACCAGCACCTGCCGCTTCTCTTCCGCCAGCACCGCCAAACTATCTATCGAGTGCGCAACGAGCGCACTCACATCGGTCACCGTCCGCTCGAGCGGCAATGCACCATCCTGCGCCCGCGTCAGCAAAAGCAGCCCATCCAGCAATTGCACGAGGCGGTCGACCTCTTCAAGCATGCTGCCGATCGCATCGGCGTGACGCACGCCGTCCCCCGGATGCTGCAACGCATTTTCACCCACGCTCCGTATGACCGTAAGCGGCGTGCGCAACTCATGCGAAGCATCCGCCGTGAAACGGCGCATCCGCTCGAACGCGCCTTCGAGTCGCGAAAGCGTGTCGTTGAACGCCACCGCAAGCTGTCCGAACTCATCATCGCGATCGTAGACAGGCAGGCGCTCCGACAAGTTCTCCGCACCGATGTCTCGCGCGCGACGCGCCATCTGAGCCACCGGCGCAATCGCATGCCCCGCCAGCCAATAACCGCCCGCAAGGCTCGCGAGCAATGCAGCCGGAAAACCGATCCAGATGAGGAGTGTCAGCTTGCGCCCGATCGCATAGGTCTGCTCGACATCTTGCGCCACGGCGACCGTGTAAGGTCCGCCCGGCGTACCGGTCTTCGCTTCGTGTAGGAAGTAGTGTCTGCCATTGCTGCCTTGCACGATTCGATCGGACTGACCGCTCCCACCCAGCAATCCGGCCGGAAACACCTCCCGCCAGGCAGCGGTCACACGCTCCCCGCGCTGAGCCGATGCAGTGCCGAACAGTCTCACGCCGCCAGGCCCGCGTGCGACCGACGCGTCGCCCGGCCACTGGTCGCCCGCTTCGTCGATGAGTGCCTTGACGTACGCGACATCGCGATCGGCCTGTGTCCGCAACAGCAACATGCTGCTCGTGCGCACGAACAGGTACACGCAGGTCGAGAGCGTCAGGCAAATCAACGTCAGCGTAATCGCGTACCAAAGCGTGAGCCGCCAGCGGACACGCCCGTGCATCGATCCCGTCATGGATGCGCACGCAAAACGAAGCCGATGCCGCGCACGGTATGTACGAGCGGTACCCCGAAACCCGTGTCGATCTTCTTGCGCAACCGCGCGATGTGAACATCGATCACGTTGTCGAGCGGCATCACGCGCGCGACCTCGTGCCAGATGTCGCGCACGATCATGGCGCGCGTCACCGTGGTGCCCCGATGGCGCAGCAGGAATTCGAGGATTTCGAACTCCTTCGCGGTTAGCTCGACGGCCTGTCCCGCCCGCGATACCGCACGCGCGACAAGATCCATTTCGAGGTCCGCGCATCGGAGCCGCAATACGGTCTCGGCGCCGCCACGCCGAAGCATTGCGCGAACACGAGCAAGCAGCTCCGGAAGCGCGAACGGTTTCACGAGATAGTCGTCGGCACCGCTGTCCAAGCCTCGCACGCGATCCTCGACTGAATCGCGCGCCGTAATGATGATGACTGGCGGCGCCGCATCGCGCGCGCGCATCGCAGATAGAATCTCGATCCCACCTCGCCCAGGCAACATCAAATCGAGCACGACGAGATCGAAGGGCTCGCCACTGAGCAGAAAGAAACCCTCTTCCCCCGTGGTCGCCACACGCACGTCGTACCGCGCAAGCGTCAAACTCTCCTCGATCACGCGGGCAAGCTTCGCTTCGTCTTCAATGACAAGGATCTTCATTTGGGAGCGGCAATACCCGCGGCTGGAGGCTGGCTCGCGCATTCTATACCGATGTGCGCGGGCTTCCTTTCTGAAGTTTTCTTCATGAAAAGTTCAGTTGCGCAGGCAAAGCTGCCTTTCTACGATGCTCCGCGTCGACGCTGCGTACCGCCTTTCCACGGCCTCGCACCCCGGCTTCCCTTCAACACGAATACGGTACCTCCATATGAAATTTGCTCTTCGAAGCATCTTGGCCTTCACGCTGCTCGTTTCGAGCCTCTTTGCTTTCGCCGGCGAGCAAGCATTCGACCGGACGACGTTCGACACATTGCGCGCCGCCGGCAAACCCGTCGTCGTCCATGTGCATGCCCCCTGGTGCCCTGTCTGCAAGAAGCAGGCGGAGGTGATTTCCTCGCTCGAATCCGATGCGCGGTTCAAGGACGTCACTGTGATGCGCGTCGATTTCGACACCGAAAAGGACGTGCAGCGGACACTGGATGTCAAGGCACGCAGCACCCTCGTCGCGTTCAAGGGCAACACCGAGGTCGGCCGCTCCACCGGTGAAACGAATCGGGACAGGATCGCAGCGCTATTTTCAAAGACCCTTCCCTAGGTCAGGCCCCACCCGGTACGCGCCCCCATGCAATTCGGCATCGGAACCTACGGCCTCGCCTATGCGGCCGGCCTCCTCTCGACCCTCTCCCCCTGCGTGTTGCCCCTCGTCCCGCTCGTCCTCGCGAGCGCAGCGTCGGCACACCGCTGGGGTGTTGCAGCGCTCACGGCCGGCCTCGCCCTGTCGTTCGCCGTAGCCGGTACGCTTCTCGCCGCGCTAGGCACCTCGCTCGGTATCGATGAGCTGATGCTGCGCAACGCATCGGCGGTGCTACTCGTTGCAGCCGGTGTCGTTACGCTGCTGCCGGCGCTTCAGCGTCGCTTCGGATCGGCCGCTTCAGGCATTGCGGCGATCGGCCATACATACAGCGCGCAAATCGATACGCAGACCCTGCGCGGCCAATTCGTCATCGGCCTGCTGCTCGGCGCGATCTGGAGTCCCTGCGCAGGTCCGACGCTCGGCGCAGCGATCGCACTCGCGGTGCAAGGCAAGGCGCTGGGCCCGATCGCAGCGCTCATGAGCGTCTATGCGGTCGGCGCCAGCACGCCGATGGCTGTGCTCGGCTTCGCCTCGCGTGCATCGGTGGCGAAACTGCGCGAGCGCATGCGCTCGACGGGATCGTTGGGCAAGCCCGTGCTCGGCGTGATACTCGTCGCGCTCGGGCTCGTCACGTTGACTCACGCCGACCGAGCTCTGGAAACCTGGGCGACCCAATGGCTGCCTGCGGCGCTCGTCGATCTGACCACGCGGTTTTAAGGGTTCAACATTGCCGACATCGCGAATGCAGCCACTTGTTCAGCATTGTGTCAACGCCGGGTACCATTGCTCCGATAATGTCATGCACGAAGCGCTTTCACATGCCTGCCCGCGCGCATTTCCGGCTCCTGCCGGCAACGAAACGACGAGGAGTTTTCCGTGCCCCGTACCGCCCCCTCCGCTCCCGGTGACGGCATCTACTTCGGCTTGATGTCCGGCACCAGTCTGGACGGCGTCGACGGCATCGCCGTCGAATTCGCCGACGGACGGCCCCCGACCGTGCTGGCCGACGCTTTCGTCGGCTTCGCCGACGGCCTGCGCGGCGCGCTCTTCGCGCTGCAGCAGCCCGGAGACAATGAAATCGAGCGCGAGGCGCTCGCCGCATCGGCGCTCGCGACACGGTACGCGGTGTGCTGCCACGAACTGCTTCGCTCCGCCAACCTGGCACCGTCGCGCGTGCGAGCGATCGGCGTACACGGGCAAACGGTGCGCCATATGATCGAAAAAGGCTATACGCGTCAGATCAATAATCCCGCCTTGCTCGCGGAGATGACGCACATCGACGTCGTGGCGGATTTCCGAAGCCGCGATGTGGCGGCCGGCGGCCAAGGCGCGCCGCTCGTGCCGGCCTTTCACGAGCAGATCTTCCGGTCAGCAGACGAGACCCGCGTGATCTGCAATCTCGGCGGGATCAGCAATATCACGATCCTTCCCGCCGACACCGACACCTCTGTCCGGGGCTTCGACTGCGGGCCCGCGAATGTGCTGCTCGACGAGTGGGCCAGCCGCCATCTAGGCACGCCCTACGACGAAGGCGGTCGATTCGCGGCAAGCGGCACGGTTGTCGAGCCGCTCCTGAACCGGTTGCTGGACGAGCCGTTTTTTGCATTGCCGCCACCCAAGAGCACGGGCCGCGATCTGTTCAATGCGAGTTGGCTGGATGCCAAACTGGCCGGTTTTTCCGGATCGGCCCCGGCCGACGTCCAGGCCACGCTGGCCGCGTTGACGGCGACGACCGTCGTGCGGGAGGTGGAGCGGCATGCCGGCGGATGCGGCGCTATTTACGTCTGTGGAGGCGGAGCGCGCAATCCCGAACTGCTTCGAGCGTTCGAGGCGGCATTGACGAAGAGCGGTGTCAGGGGCGCATCGGTGAGAACGACCGACGAACTCGGCGTACCGCCCCACCATGTGGAAGCGCTCGCGTTCGCCTGGTTGGCGAAGCGGTGTATCGAGCGGGCGCCGGGAAATCTGCCCGCGGTGACGGGCGCCGCGGGCGAGCGCGTGCTGGGGGCGCTCTACCCGGCGTGAGCGGTTGCTGAACGACCGGAACGGGGGAGACTACGTTACGCCGAGAACGACGAGCCGCAGCCGCACGTGGTCGTGGCGTTCGGGTTCTTGATGACGAATTGCGCGCCGTTGATATCGTCCTTGTAGTCGATTTCGGCGCCGACAAGATATTGATAACTCATCGAATCGATCAGCAGTTGAACGCCCGCCTTGTTCATGACGGTGTCGTCTTCGTTGATCGTTTCGTCGAACGTGAAGCCGTATTGGAAGCCCGAGCATCCGCCGCCTTGCACGAAAACGCGCAATTTGAGGTCCGGATTGCCCTCTTCGTCGATCAATTGCTTCACTTTTTCAGCCGCCGCGTCCGTGAAGACGAAGGGGCCGGGCATTTCGGTCACGGGGGTTTCAGTGACGGCGGTCATTCGAACTCTCCAAAAAAGCTGCTAAGCGCCATTGTAGGGCTGTTCGGAATATCGTGCTGTAAGTCCATGAATTCAATGGGTGCTTGCCTTACACGTTCCGTATGACGCCCCGGAAATGAACAAAGCCGCCGGTGCGGACAGCAGCGGCGGCTTTTTTTGCGGACCGCGCCAGCATTGCGGCGCGGTACCGGCGCGTATTAACGCTTCGAGAACTGCTTGCGGCGGCGTGCCTTGTGGAAGCCGACCTTCTTACGCTCGACTTCACGTGCATCGCGCGTCACGAAGCCGGCGCTCGACAGCGCGGGCTTCAGCGTCGCATCGTAGTCCATCAGCGCACGCGTGATGCCGTGACGGACCGCACCCGCTTGACCCGTCTCGCCGCCACCCGACACGTTGACCTTGATGTCGAACGTCGTGCCGTGGTTCGTGAGCTCGAGCGGCTGACGAACGATCATCAGCGACGTTTCGCGCGAGAAGTAATCAGCGATGGGCTTGCCGTTGACGACGATATCGCCCTTGCCTGCCTTGATGAAGACACGAGCGACGGCGCTCTTGCGGCGGCCCGTACCATAGTTCCAATTACCGATCATGTGGGCTCCCCTTAGATCTCGAGCGCTTGCGGCTGCTGAGCCGTATGCGGATGCGTCGCTTCGGCGTAGACCTTCAGCTTCTTGATCATTGCATAGCCAAGCGGGCCCTTCGGCAGCATACCCTTGACCGCTTTCTCGAGCGCGCGGCCCGGGAAACGCTCCTGCATCTTGCCGAACGTCGTTTCGTAGATACCGCCCGGGTAGCCCGAGTGGCGGTAGTACTTCTTGTCGGTGGTTTTGTTGCCCGTCACCTTCAGCTTGCCAGCGTTGATGACGATGATGAAATCACCAGTGTCGACGTGCGGGGTGAACTCAGGCTTGTGCTTGCCGCGAAGACGGCGTGCCACTTCGCTGGCGACACGGCCGAGAACCTTATCCGTCGCGTCAATCACGTACCATTCGCGCTTTACCTCTTCGGCTTTCGCGGAAAATGTCTTCATGATCGATCCAAAATTGTGACCTGCCCTTACTTTTCATTCCTGCTTGGATAGTTGCGTATCGAGACGCGGCGCAGGCTCTCCCTGTTCTTCTCCCGCGGGCATGGATGCGGAAAAGCCCTGAATTATAAAGGAATTCAAGGCGACACGTCAAAAAAAAGCCCGAACACTTGGCTCGGGCTTAATCCACCTAAGGAGGAGGGTGGAGGAGACATGCGGAGATTGCCGAACAACCAGGGCAACCAATGAGGCGTATTGTACAGAGGATCGCCCCATCGCGCAAGAAAATTTGCATGGCGAAATCGCATCTCACGATACGATATATCGATATCGCGCGCCGTGGGATTCCGCGAGGAGCGGCAGCGTTCGGGCGAGGCTACAATGCGCTCTTCTTTTGACTGCGCGGGAGCCTGAACATGGAATGCAAGGTGAGCTGGATGGGGCCTGACGGCATGGCGTTCGCCGCCGAGACCGGCAGTGGGCATCTGGCCATGATGGACGGCGCCCCCGAAGGCGGCGGCCGCAATCTCGCTCCGCGGCCGATGGAAATGGTTCTGCTAGGCACGGGCGGCTGCACGGCCTATGACGTCGTCATGATCCTGAAAAAGAGCCGTCAGGAGATCGCCGGGTGCTCGGTGACGCTGAAGGCGGAGCGTGCGAGCGTCGATCCGAAGGTCTTCACGAGCATTCACTTCCACTTCACGGTGACGGGGAAGAATCTGAACCCGGCCACGGTCGAGCGCGCCATCAACCTTTCGCACGACAAGTATTGCTCGGCATCGATCATGCTCGCCAAGACGGCCGAATTGACGCACTCCTTCGAGATTGTGGAGCAGTAAGGACGATCGCGTCATTTCGCCTTATTTAGCGGCGCGCGAATGCACTGAGCTCGGCCGGCAGGCAAGCTTCGATCCTTCGGAGTCGGTTTTCAGGCCAAGGGGGATATCAATGAGCTTCACTCTCGTCGCACCCGAGCAGTTCACCGCGCGCCAACAGCAGTATCTCGAGAAGTTCCGGCAATCCATCGATCTCGTCTCTTCGCAGGCGGGAGCAATCGTCGGCGCAAAAGACGTCGATTCGCGGCATCTCATCGCGACAGATTCTTATGCGCGCATCGTCGGCCTGTCCAAGGGAGGGGATGTGACCGGGCGCTTCGACCGCGAGATGCCTTGCGAGGGCACCGCCCAGTTCGCGGACTGCTATGTCCGCGAGGACCGCGACCTGCTATCGCATCGCGATCCCGGACGGATGACTTCCGTGATCAACATTCACGAGTACAGCGACGGCCTCAAAGGGCTGGTGTTCAACAAATTCGCGCTCAAGCACCGCCCGACGAAGTCGATTCTCGGCACCATCTACAGCGCGTACGAGTTCGATATCTCCCGCTTCTTGGCGATGTTGCCGAACTATACGTTCGAGTTCGGCGCAGGATGCAGCATCGCACGGGCTGACGACGCCCCGATCGAAATCGAGACACAGCTCACGGAGTTCGAGTACGAGATTGCGTTCTTGCTCACCATGAGATGGAGCCTGGGACAAATCCGCGACTTCCTGAGCGAGTATCGGCGCGGCACGGAAGCGGGCGTCATCGCCAGCGTCCGGACGATCGGCGACAAGCTCGGCGGCGGCTTACGGGGTGCATCGGCGTTGCGCGATAGGCTCGTCGAGCTTGGCGTGCATCGAAAAATGCCCAAGGCACTCTTTGATCATGTGACGGCCGCGCAGCCGCTGCGAGCCGGTTCATCACTTCGTGAGGACCTTCCTTGAACCCCAACATCGATCTGATCGGCGTGCCGGGCGGCCGGCACCTACTCGACACGCCCGCCCTGCTCGTCGATCTGGCCGCCCTCGAACGCAACATCGCCCGTATGGCGGAACTCGCTGCAAGCTCCGGTATTGCGCTGCGGCCGCACGCGAAAAGCCACAAGTCGGTCGAAATCGCGCGCTTGCAGATCGAAGCGGGAGCGATCGGGGTGTCATGCGCCACGCTCGGCGAAGCCGAAGTCATGGTCGAGGCAGGCATTCCCGGCGTCCTCGTGACTTCGCCCGTCGTCGGCAAGAACAAGATGCGCCGGCTCATTCGCAGCGCGCGTACCGCCGGGCCCGGGCAGTTGATGGTAGTCGCCGACCATCCCGACAACGTCGACGCACTTGCCGCAGCCGCGGTGGACCTCGGCCATCGGCTGCCGGTGCTCGTCGATTATCACGCCGGATATCACCGCACCGGCGTGGCCGATGCCGCGGCCGCCGTCGCACTCGCCCGACACATCGCGAAGAGCGATACGTTGTGCCTGGGTGGCCTGCAAGCCTATGGCGGAAACATTCAACACCTGGCAGACCGCCGTCAACGGCAACGAGCCGCGGCGGAACTGAGCCGTACGGTCGCGAACATCGTGGAGGAAATCGAATGCGCGGGCCTCGCGGTCGAGATCGTCACAGGCGTCGGCACGGGCACGCAGGAATTCGATTCGACCGCCCAGGTATTCACCGAGATGCAGCCCGGGTCGTATCTGTTCATGGATTCGGACTACCTGAAAGCATTGAGCGACCCGTTGCGCCCAGCCCCCTTCGAGACGTCTTTATTCGTGCAAAGTACGGTCGTCAGCGTCAACGCAACGGACTGGGTAACGGTCGACGCCGGCATCAAAAGCTTCGCGACGGATAGCGGCAAGCCCACCGTGGCACGTGGCATCGAAGGGCCGTCGACCTATGAATTCTTCGGGGACGAGCACGGCAAGCTGGTCGTCGACGCCGCCCATCGTCCGGCGCTCGGCGAACGCGTCGAATTCATCACTTCGCACTGCGATCCGACCGTCAATCTGTACCGCCACTATCATGTCGTCGATAGCGACGCGCTCGTCGCAATATGGCCGATCGACGCGTAGCCCCCCCTTAAGCCCCGCCCCGAAATACGACAGTCCGAAGGTGTTGGGCATGCCCGGTCCTCACCACAGCGGTCCACCAACCCATCGAATTCAGACCGAACTCCCCGGGAGACATCATAGACTGTGCTGCTCATCGAGCTACGATCGCGATGCGTGCGTGCCCCAAGGGTCACGGAGCCCCCAGCCCCCAGTCAAGGACAAGTGTCACCGTTCCGCGCGGCGTGCGCCGTCAGTCAGGCGCCTGACTTCTCGGCGTAGTCGCCGGTTTTCCGTGAACAACGCGACGAACACGATGACGCCCAAAATCAACGAACTCCACTCCCCCGCGGCGTGCCCAAAGGCCCATGCCAGCGACGCTAGAATCAACGACACAAGGAGTAGCAACGTGCGGTCTTTCCACCACTCAGCCGAACCGAACTTCATAGTTACCTCGCTGTGGCTGAAACGCGCGAATCGCAGACGAGCGCCGCATGCGCATAGGCAAGGCGGCCGGGCGCGCTTTGATTGAAAATTTCGGGATGGCACTGTATATGGTGATACAACTGCGGCGAAACACGTATCCCGGTATCCCCCTGAAAGCGTAGCACCGCGCGCCCGTTGTTCGCCGGAGAGGGCCCGCAACTCGTGTATTTGCCCATGGCGACCATTGCGCTGCCGATGGCGGCACCCGTGTAGTAAGAGGCATAAATTGCCCCGCCGACCAACAGCTTTTCGGGCAACGTCGTGGCGCCCACCAGTTCCGCAAGCGTCGCCCCCTTACCAAGCTTATCGACGGCTGCCACTAGCGCGCCGAGTTTGGTGAGTATCGTCACCTGAGTGCCGTACCAACTCGTCGGCACATCCAGGCCCAGCGCTTCCATATTCGTCTTGTAGGCGAGGAAAAACCCGGCCGCACCACATTGCATTGGCATAGGAAGTCTCTCAGGAAATGTTGTTATTGGTAAGCCCGCACGGGACTTGCCGCATTTTACACGCGGGCTTTTCATCCGCGGCATCAGAGGAGGTCCAAGTGACCGTCGGGACTTACATCCGCAGGAAGGTGCTCACTCTGGCGTAAAAGAAAAAGGCGGCACCCTGACAACGGGTGCCGCCCTTCGCGTCGATCGGCAAAGCAGGCCGGTAAGCCGGATTCTGTGCACGCGCGACGCGCCTTGCGGCGCGTCACACGCGTGGCAGTCATTCCTCTAGGCGCGCCATTGCTGACGCGCTCGAGCTTCCTACCCGCAGGCGAGACGGGGGCCCCGCTTGCATCCGAGGATGCGTGCCTGCCTATTTGGAATTGCTCCGGGTGGAGGTTACCGTGCCGGACTGCGTCGCCGCAGCCGCGGTGCGCTCTTACCGCACCGTTTCACCCTTACCTGATCCCGGCTTTCGCCGGGCCATCGGCGGTTTGCTTTCTGTTGCCCTGTTCCGCGTGTCGCCACGGATGGCCGTTAGCCATCACCCTGCCCTATGGAGTCCGGACTTTCCTCGCCCGTCGACGGCTTACGCCGGAAACGGCCGCGACTGCCTGGCCTGCTTTGCAACCGGAAAGTTTAGCACGCGCGGGACTGCCGATCCGCGCGACGCCCGCGGCGAAATACGCGCTCATCGTCGTAAAACGCCGGCTCCGCATTGGCCGGCCACCACCCCGGCACACCGAGGACCGGTAGCGGAGCGAACATGCGGCTGGAAAGCGGCGCCTCCAAGAGCGCATCGGCAACCGTCGCGTCGAGCCACTCGGTCTGCCGCGCCGCAGTCCACGAAAAATAGGCCTCGGGAGCGTCGACGATCCAGGCGTGAGCCGTACACCCCTTGTAGGGCGCAATCAGTTTTTCCTGCAGCGCATGGCCAAACAGGCGCACCGCGCATCGCTGGCCCCATGCCGTACGATCGGTCACGAACAGCCGCCGCCAATCGAATCCGGTGAGCGCACCCCGAAGCTCGGCGTCGGCCACGACGAACAGCGCGGCGTTCTCGTCGAAAAGCGTCAGTGCGTCGCGTTCCGCCCCGCGCCTCGCATTCACGCCGTCGCGCGCAATGATCCGCGCCTGTCGCGCGTTGAGCGTGGCCTTCACGCGCGGATAGATGAACCACATCAGTGCATTGAAGAAGTCGTGCAGATTCTCCCGCGTCGGTACGCGGCCGGTCGCGGCGATATGCGCTTCGTACGCATTCCCCGGCGGCAAATCCGCCTGAGCGATGAACGTGAGCGCCTCGCCCCGTCCCGTTCGATGGCCGGCTGCGGCGGCGTCCTGCTGTAGCGCCGCGAGATAGGCCTCCGGGCGCTCGATCGCCACGCGCTGCCAACGCGCGCCGCGTTCGGCGCAGGGCGCAAGCCAGGGCGCCGCCCAATCGATGCGCTCGAAACCCGCGAACGCGGGTGCGCTCGGCGCGACGCCCTTCGCAAGCAGGCTCATCCCGGGATCATCCGCGAGTCGTCATTCGAGCGCCGGCCCACCTCAGGCAAGCCGCCAGCCGATTTCCTCGCCGCCGCGCAACGGCACGACGGAAGCGTCGCCCGCATCGAATTCGGCCGGCAACGCCCACCGCTCGCGCGTGAGCGTTACCTTTGCCGTGTTGCGCGGCAGACCGTAGAAATCTGCGCCGAAAAAGCTTGCGAACCCCTCGAGCTTATCGAGCGCGTCCGCCTGCTCGAACGCCTCGGCGTAGAGCTCGAGCGCGTGCAACGCGGTGTAGCAGCCGGCGCAGCCGCAAGCATGTTCCTTCGCCCCCTTCGCATGGGGGGCGCTGTCGGTCCCGAGAAAAAACCGCGGATTGCCCGACGTCGCCGCAGCCACGAGGGCACGACGGTGGGTTTCGCGCTTGAGCACAGGCAGGCAGTAATAATGCGGCCGGATGCCACCTTGAAAAATGGCGTTGCGGTTGTAAAGCAGGTGGTGAGCCGTGATCGTAGCGCCAAGCTGGCCGTCGGCCGCACCGTCGTCGCGCACGTAATCGGCGGCATCCTGGGTCGTGATGTGTTCGAACACCACTTTGAGCGCGGGAAAATCGCGCCGCAGCGGGATCATGACGCGATCGATGAACACCTTTTCCCGATCGAACAGGTCGATCGACGGATCGGTCACCTCGCCGTGCACGAGCAGCGGCATGCCGAGTTCCTGCATCGCTTCGAGCGTTTTTGCGCACTTGCCCAGATCGGTCACGCCGGCGTCCGAATTGGTCGTCGCGCCTGCGGGATAAAGCTTCACGCCGTGCACGAAACCGCTTTCCCTGGCCCGCCGGATTTCGTCTGCTGGCGTGTTGTCGGTCAGATACAGCGTCATCAGCGGCTCGAAGGCGGCGCCTTCGGGCAGCGCACCCAGGATGCGCTCGCGATAACCGCGCGCGGCCTCGGTCGTCGTCACCGGGGGCTTCAGGTTCGGCATGACGATGGCCCGGCCGAACTGGCGCGCGGTATGCGGCAGCACCGCGGCAAGCATCGCGCCGTCACGCAGATGCAGATGCCAGTCGTCGGGGCGGGCAAAGGTCAACGAGTCGGGCAAGGAATTCGAAGAGACAGTCATGGCAGCGGCAGAACGGAAAACAGGAGAAAAGCGGCGCCCCTCGAGGGGCGGCCAAGAGCACCAACGGCATATTGACGCCCGCACGAACGTGGGAAAACCGCAACGCCGGGCCGCGCCAGGCCACTGATTTAGCTTTTTTCGGTCAGCGGCTCGGTATATGCTTCAAACAATATATTGTAGCGGGTCCGTCAAACGGCTCGCCCGTACCGCACGCCCTCGTACCATGTGCCAACTTCTCGGAATGAACTGCGCCGCGCCGACGGACGTCACGTTCTCCTTCACCGGCTTCGCGGCGCGTGGCGGCGTCACCGACCACCATGCCGACGGCTGGGGCATCGCGTTTTTCGAGGACAAGGCCTGCCGGCTTTTCATCGATCATCAATCGTCGGCCACTTCGCCGATCGCGGAGATGGTCAAGCGATATCCGATCAAATCGAAAAACACGATCGCCCATATCCGCAAAGCCACGCAAGGGCACATCCTGCTCGAAAACTGTCACCCTTTCATGCGTGAACTCTGGGGGCGGCATTGGATATTCGCGCACAACGGCGATCTTGCGGGCTATCGGCCGACGCTGACAGGTGTCTATCAGCCGGTAGGTACGACCGATAGCGAACTCGCCTTTTGCGCGATCATGCAGGGCCTGCGTCAGGCATTTCCATGCGCGCAGCCACCGTTGCACGATCTGTTCGCGGCGCTCACCGCGCTCACCCGCGAAGTCACGAATTACGGCGTGTTCAATTTCCTGATGTCGAACGGGCAGGCGCTGTTCGCTCACTGCTCGACGCACCTGCATTACCTCGTGCGCCGGTGGCCGTTCTCGACGGCGCATCTCATCGACGCCGATATGTCGATCGACTTCGCGCAATACACGACGCCGGAAGACCGCGTCGCGGTGATCGCGACTCAGCCGCTGACGGACAACGAGATTTGGACGGCGTTCGAGCCGGGCGACCTGCTGATGTTCCAGGATGGCGATGTAGCCGCGCGGGCCCATATCCCCGTGCCGCCGTCAGTGCTCGAAAAAGCACGCAACCCCGCGTGCGATCCCACTGCTTCGAGTACGCGCATCGCTGCCGCGGGCGGCGATCTGGCCGCCGAAGCGGACGACATCGCCGCGTACGAGTCGTAACGGCTGCCGCCGTTGCCGCGGTAGATCGCCGCGGCAACGGCTAGCGGTCAATGCAGAATCTTCGCGAGAAAGTCTTTCGCGCGATCCGATTTCGGATTCGCGAAGAAATCCTCCTTGCGATCGTCCTCGACTATCGCGCCCCGATCCATGAAGATCACGCGGTGCGCGACTTTCTTCGCAAATCCCATTTCGTGCGTCACGCACATCATGGTCATGCCTTCGCGCGCGAGCTCGACCATCACGTCGAGCACCTCGTTGATCATTTCGGGGTCAAGCGCCGAAGTCGGCTCGTCGAACAGCATGGCGACGGGATCCATCGACAACGCTCGCGCGATCGCCACACGCTGCTGCTGACCGCCCGAGAGCTGGCCAGGATACTTGTCGGCGTGTGCCTGCAGGCCGACGCGATCGAGCAGCTTCAGGCCCTTCACCCTGGCCTCGTCCTTCGAGCGGCCGAGCACCTTCATTTGCGCAAGCGTCAGATTCTCGGTGATCGACAGATGCGGGAAGAGCTCGAAGTGCTGAAACACCATGCCGACCTTGGCGCGGAGCTTCGAGAGGTTCGTGCCCTTGTCGTTCAGCGACTGCCCGTTGACGACGATATCGCCTTGCTGAAACGGCTCGAGGCCATTGACCGTCTTGATGAGCGTCGATTTTCCCGAGCCCGACGGCCCGCACACGACGACAACCTCGCCTTTTTTCACTTCGGTCGTGCAATCGGTGAGCACCTGGAATTGCCCGTACCACTTCGAAACGTTCTTGATCGAAATCATCTTGCGACCTTTTTACGGAGTACTTTGACCAGGCTCGACGCCAGCGTACAAATTACGAAATAAACCGCGCCCGCGAACAGTACCATCTCGACCATCGTGCCGTCGCGATCGCCGATGTTGGTAGCCGTGCGGAAAAAGTCCGCGAGGCTGATCACATACACGAGCGACGTGTCCTGAAAGAGCACGATCGCCTGCGTGAGCAGCAGCGGCACCATCGCGCGAAACGCCTGCGGCAGGATGATGTAGCGCATCGACTGCCCGTAAGTCATGCCGAGCGCGAACGATGCGTTGACCTGCCCGCGCGAGACCGACTGAATCCCGGCACGGATGATTTCCGAGTAGTAGGCGGCCTCGAACAGGGAGAACGCCACCATGGCCGAGGCGAGCCGAATGTCGATGTTGGCCGACAGCCCGAGCACGCTTTGGAGGAACTGCGGCACGATCAGGAAGAACCACAGCAGCACCATGACGAGCGGAATCGAACGGAATACCGTCACGTAGCCCTTCGCGAACCAGCCGAGCGGGGCGACGCCCGACAGGCGCATCAGCGCGAGCACGGTGCCCCACACGATGCCGACGACAATCGCAAGAACCGTGATCTCGAGCGTGACGATGGCCCCGCTCCACAGCGTCGGCAACGCCCCCGCTATGCTGCTCCAATCGAATTGATGCATCACTTGCCTCCGATATAGCCGGGCAGGCGGCTCTTATGTTCGATGAAGCGCATGATGCCCATGACGACCAGGTTGATGACGACATAAGCGAGCGTGACCGCGATGAACGACTCGTAGGTCTGTGCCGTATAGTCGACGAGTTGCCGGGCTTGCGCCGAGAGATCGAGCAGGCCGATCGTCGAGGCCACGGCCGAGTTCTTGAAGACATTCAGGAACTCGGAGGTCAACGGCGGCACGATGATCCGGTAGGCCACCGGCAACAGCACGTAACGGTACGTCTGCCATTGCGTGAGCCCGAGCGCGAGACCCGCGGCACGCTGCCCGCGCGGCAACGCCTCGATGCCGGATCGAACCTGCTCGCACACGCGCGCGGAGGTGAACAAGCCGAGACAGATGATGGACGACGAAAAGAATTGCGCGCTGGGCGGCAACTGTTTGAACCACGTGCCGATCGAAACGGGCAACAACTCGGGAACGACGAGATACCAGATAAAAAACTGGACGATGAGCGGGACGTTACGGAAGACCGCGACATAGCCGGTCGCGAATCCCGATAGCGAACGGTTAGGCACCGTGCGCAACACACCGACGATCGAACCGACGATGAGGGCGATCACCCAGGCGGACAGCGACACGGTCACCGTCACGCGCATGCCGGAAAGCAGCCACCCGAGATAGGTCGTCGGCTCGCCGGTCGACACGGGCTGAAGCAAAACGCCCCAGTTCCAGTGATAGGACATGATGAGACTCCAACGAAAAGAACGGAAGGAGCGAGGCCCCTTCCGTTCGATTCAACTTCCAACCGATGCGGATGTGCCGATCAATCGATCGCTTTGTCGTTCGGGTTCTTGAACAGCGCCTTCATGTCCTCGCTTTCCGGGAAGTTCAGATTGAGCCCCTTCGGCGGAATCGGCGATTCGAACCACTTCTTGTAGCTCTTGTCCGCCTCGCCCGATGTTTCGAACCTGGCGATCGCATCGTCGACGACCTTCTTGAATGCCGGATCGTCCTTGCGCATCATGCAGCCATACGCTTCACGCGACTGCGGCGTGCCGACGATCACCCACTCGCCCGGATTGTGCGCTTTGGCGCGCTCGCCCGCGAGCAGCGCATCGTCCATCATGAACGCGACGGCACGGCCCGATTCCAGCGTATGGAACGAATCGCCATGATCCTTCGCGCTGATGATGTTCATACCCATGTTCTTGTCCTGATTCATCTTGCGCAGCAGACGCTCGGACGTCGTACCAGCCGTCGTCACGACGGTTTTGCCCTTCAGATCGTCGAAATCCTTGATGCCCGAATCCTTTTTCGTCATGAGCCGCGTGCCGATCACGAAGAACGTATCCGAGAAAGCGGCTTGCTGCTGACGCTCCTTGTTGTTCGTCGTCGAGCCGCATTCGATATCGACGGTGCCGTTCTGCACGAGCGGAATACGGTTTTGCGAGGTGACCGGGATATTCTTCACCTGCAGGTTCGGCATGTTGAGCTTCTTTTTGACCGCATCGACGACCGCCATCTGAACGTCGCGCGCGTAGCCTACGACGTCTTGCTTCTCGTCGTAGTAGGAAAACGGAATCGACGATTCGCGGTGGCCGAGCGCGATGACGCCCGTGTCCTTGATTTTTTTCAGCGTGCCCGAGTCTTGCGCGAACGCGCTGCCTGCGACGAGGGTGCATACGGCGGCAAACAATACAGCTGTCTTCTTGATCTTCATTGTGGCGATCTCCTTTGGCCAGAACCGGCGCCAGTGTATCAAGTTACCTTTTTGAAAGCATCGGATTTGCGCAAATGCCTTTTCGCACGGCGAGTCTCGTGCCCGCTTGGACGAGGAAACGGGCGACACCGATCGATGTCGCCCGCGTCGAGGTGCCGGCAGCGCCGCCTCGTGCGCGGCATGCCGGACAACAGGGGAAAAGCTTCCCGGGATAACCGGTATCAGGGGTAAAGCCCGCGCATTTCACGCGCCATCAGGATGCGCTTGCACGCCACGATGAACGCCGCGGTGCGCATCGAAACCTTGTTTTCGCTCGCCACCTGCCAGACGGCGTTGAACGCTTCGCGCATGACGCGCTCGAGGCGCTGGTTGATCTCGTCTTCGGTCCAGAAAAAGCTCGAGAAATCCTGCACCCATTCGAAGTACGACACGGTCACGCCGCCCGCGTTGGCCACGACGTCGGGGATGACCAGCACGCCCTTGTCGTGGAGGATGTCGTCCGCCGCGGTCGTCGTCGGACCGTTCGCACCTTCGACGACGATCTTCGTCTTGATCCTGGCCGCGTTTTTCTCGGTGATCTGGTTTTCGAGCGCGGCAGGGATCAGGATGTCGGTCTCGATCGTCCAGAATTCGTCGCTGCTGACCGGGTCCGCACCCGTGAAGCCGCCGACGCCGCCGGTTTTCGCAACATGCTCGAGCAGCGCGACGGTATCGATACCGCTCGCCCGATGCAGCGCGCCAGTGTGATCCTGCACCGAAATCACCTTGGCGCCGGCTTCCTGGAACAGGCGCGCCGCGATGCCGCCCACGTTGCCGAAGCCCTGCACGGCCACGCGCGCGCCTTCGATGCTCAAGCCCACCCGGCGCGCGGCTTCCGTACCCACCACGAACACGCCGCGCCCGGTCGCTTCGCGGCGGCCCAGAGAGCCGCCCAGCGTGATCGGTTTGCCCGTCACGACGCCCGTGGCCGTTTGGCCCTGGTTCATCGAGTACGTGTCCATCATCCACGCCATGATCTGCTCGTTCGTATTGACGTCCGGCGCGGGGATGTCCGTATTCGGCCCGATGATGATGCCGATCTCGCTCGTGTAGCGACGCGTGACCCGCTCGAGTTCGCCGCGCGAAAGCTTGCGCGGATCGACGCGGATGCCGCCTTTCGCGCCGCCGTAGGGAACGTTCACGGCTGCGTTCTTCACCGACATCCAGGCGGAGAGCGCCATGACTTCCGAGAGCGTCACATCCTGGTGATAGCGCACGCCGCCCTTGCCCGGGCCGCGCGAGACATTGTGTTGAACGCGATAGCCTTCGAAATGCGCGACGGTGCCGTTGTCGAGCTCGATCGGCACATCGACGATCAAGATGCGCTTGGGGCGCTTGAGGGTTTCGATCCAGCGGGAAAGCGAGCCGAGATACGGCGCGACGCGGTCGACCTGACGCAGGTAATTGCCCCAGGGACCCAGATCGTCAGCATGCAGATACGAAGGGATGGATTGCGTAAGTGCGTCTGACGGCAGTGGCGATGACATGAAGACTCCAACGGTCACGGAATGAGCGCCATTGTCGGAAAACCGCTTTTTGAAATCCAATGCCGTATGGTCATTGCGTTATGTGTTTTTTGCATAACGTGGCGATGGCCGTTGTCAATCTCCGGTCTGAACATGAAGGCCACACGCTGCGGCGCAGAGGTCGCTTCTTCGCACAGCGCGAATTGCCGCGAAGGTGGCAATGTTACAAGTGACGGCAGTCAACGCTGTCTGGAGAAATCATGACGAACTCGGTGGGCGGCCCGATCGACCCTCGATCCGATCCACGCCTCAACGCGCCGCAAGCGCCTCAGCAGCCCCCGCAGCACGGCCCCGGCGTGGCGCCACCTCCGCCGGCGCAGCCTCCTGCCAATCAACCGCTGATCGATGCGCTGCGCGACAGGACACAGCGAGGGGTGGACGCCGTGTTCGGCAAGCTTGGCGCGCAGCAAGGCAGCAATGTACCTCCCAGGCCGCCCTTGCCGCCTCAGGCTCCGTACTATGGTGGGCCGCCCGCTGGGGCACCGCAAGCCCCCGTCTACGGCGCACCTCCCGTCCCGCCGGGCGCCCCCCCTCAAGCCCCCTACTACGGTGCCCCACCGGCGCCGCAGCGCCCGCGACCTCCAGTTGGACAGGGCAGGCTTGCGCAGTTGCTGCAGTCGCCGCAAAGCCTCGTGGAAAAAGGCGGCAACGTTCGTGCGGTTGCGCAGACCAAGGGTGTTTCCGATCCGATGACGATCTCGTGGCTCGAAGCGATTTCCGTCCAGGGGCCGGCCGGCCGAAGGGCGTTCGAAACGGGCAACTTCATGGCTGCCGCGCAAGAGTTCGGCATTTTCGAAACCAACAATGTCGTGGCGTTGAAGTGGTGTGCCGTCCAAGGCTGCATCGCTCGCGGGGAGAAGGTGGCCAGCGCCGCCCAACGTTACGGGATCACCGATGATGCGTCGCTCACAGCGCTGCAGCAATACGCGCTGGAGAGCCTTGCCCGCCGCGATGTCATCCAGTCGCCCCAGGCCCATTACGAAGCCGTTGCCGAGCGCTATGGCCTCAGCGACGCAAACCGAGAGATGCTGCGGGGCTATGCTGCGATGGCAGCCGTCGAACGTCATCACCCGCTGCATCAGGCACAGATGCTCGATCAAGTGGCAAGACAATACGGCTTCGATGTCCCTGAACTGAAGTGGGAGCTGGCGAAGGTTGCCGCGCTGCAAAGGGGTGAGCCCGTAGGCGAGCTCGCCAATCGGCTGGTTCTGGACCGCGGTCAGCAGTTCGAATTGGAGAGGCGGGTAATCCAAGCCAGCGCGGGTCCGGCAGTAGCGCGCGGTGAAAATGTGCTCGTAGTGGCCAGCCGGCACGGCATTACAGTCACCGTTACATCCTTGCTCGAAGATGCCGCCATTGAAGGCGCGGCCGGCCATGCCTTACGGGGCGCGGGCGCGTTAGCCGGAGACGTTCAGGCAATCGCGAACCACTATGGAATCTCGCCTGCGAGGGCCTCGCTCGTCGCGGCGAGAGCAGCGGTAGCCCACGGATACAACGTGAACGTCATGGCACAGCGATACGGGATTACAGACCCCTACGCCGTCCAGGAGCTCGGGCAGATTTGCACCGACGGCCCGGCGGCAATGGCAGTCCGGCAACCCAATGCGACAGTAGAAGGTGTCGCCCAGTACTTCGGACTCACGAATCCCGATCATGTCGAGCGACTGACTGAAATCAAAGCCTCGTTGAACGGCTGAGCGAGCCGCACGGCAACCGCTACGGGCAGTCGATCAGTCGATGCGGGGCGCCTCGACCGGACCGCCTCGCAGCTCGTTCGCCACCACCTCCCAAAGTTGGCGCACGAGCGCATGGCGCGGATCTTCGCCGGCAACGGCAAGCTTGTCACGGTAAAGGCGGATCTCCATCGTCAGGG
Organism: Trinickia sp.; assembly: GCF_057351765.1. NCBI lineage: Bacteria > Pseudomonadati > Pseudomonadota > Betaproteobacteria > Burkholderiales > Burkholderiaceae > Trinickia > Trinickia sp. Next base: position 35,838 of record NZ_JBMRBK010000008.1, read on the forward strand.
TGAAACGATCCGCCGCCACGCCGCGCGCCGGGCGATCGAGCCGCACCAGCGCGCCCGCCGCCACGGCGTCCTCCACTGCGCTATGCGGCAGGAACGCGACGCCGTGTCCGGCGATGGCCATGGCCTTCAGCGCTTCGGCCATGTCCGTCTCATAGATGCGGTCCAGATAAAGCCGCTCCGGTGCCTTGGCGACAATCACCTCTGTCATCCGCCCCAGATACGCGTTCTGCGTATAGGACAGGTAAGGCACCGGCGTCTCGGGTGTGCCCGGCAACTGGTACCGGGGACGGCCCGCGCGCACCGGCGCCGAGAACGGACTGATCGGTTCGAAGCCGAGCGTCAGCATGTCGTACCGGCCCGGATCGAGCGCGACAGGATGGCTCGGATGGTGATAGCCCATGACGAGATCGCACCCGCCTTCGACGAGCGACAGCACAGCATCATGCACGTTCAGCGCCCGCAGCCGCGTATGCACCGGCCCCATGCGGGCCTCGATACGCTGCAGCCAATGCGGGAAATAGGTGAGCGACAGCGTGTGCGGCACGGCGAATTCGATCGTCGCCGCCGGAGCGCCTATATGCCCGCGCAGCACGATTCTCGCTTCGTGCATCTGCGAAAGCATTGCGAGCGCCTGCTCGTAGAACACCTCACCGGCCTGCGTGAGTCGCGTCGGATAAACCGAGCGGTCGATGAGCTCAGTGCCGAGCCACGCCTCGAGCGCCTGGATGCGCCGCGAAAACGCCGGCTGCGTCACATGCCGCAGCTCGGCCGAGCGGCTGAAGCTGCGCGTCTCCGCCAACGAGACGAAATCCTCGAGCCATTTCAGTTCCATACGAGCATCGGGCAAACACCGCCGCGGCGGCAACGCCTCGCATTGTACTGTCGCCGGTATCCGCTCCGTCGCGCCCCCGCCGAGGGCAGCTGCCGGTTTATGTAGAAGATTGGCGCGGCGCACCATCGGGGCGCGCACCACGCACGGGTGCAGTGCCGATTGCGCACGGCAGGTGCGCATGGCCGGGCCGCGCACCAATGCAGCCGGGGTGCGCCCGCTGCGCCTGGGGCCGGCCGTGCGTTCCCACCGAGCCAACCCTCACGCGCCTCGCGCGGCCGTGCCTCCGGTGAGGCAGCGACATGGCACGGCCCTTGCGTAATCACGCCGTCGCGCTGCACTGCAAAATAACAAGGCGCATCTTTCTCCGATCACCCGCGAGGCTGTCATGAAGAATCTGCAACACGCGCTACAGAGCGGCAACTGGCGATCGCTGCTTGCCTGTTTCCTGTATTTCGATACCGGCTTTACCGTATGGGTCCTTTACGGCCCGCTCGCCCCGTTCATCGGCAAGGACATAGCGATGACGGCCGCGCAGCAAGGCTTTCTCGTCGCCGTCCCGGTACTGGCCGCCGCGATTTTGCGCGTGACGCTCGGCAACCTCTATCAATCGACCAATGGACGGCGCATTGCGCTCGTCGGCGTGCTGCTGTCCGCGCTACCGACGATCGTGCTGCCGCTTTGGCCCGCAGCGCCCAGCTACACACTCCTGCTCGTACTCGGCGTGTTTCTCGGCATGGGCGGGGCGAGCTTCGCCGTCGCGCTTCCGATGGCCGGCAGCAGCTATCCCCCGAAAGTCCAGGGCCTCGTGCTCGGCCTGGCCGCCGCCGGCAACATCGGCGCGGTGCTCGACGGGTTCCTGTTCCCGCGCGTCGCGGCTGTGCTCGGCTGGCAAATGGCCACCGCGGCGGCGCTGCCGCTGCTTGCGATCGCGGGCCTCGCGGTCTTCGCATGGGCGGAAGACCGCGGCGAAAAGACCGGCAGTACGCTGCGCGCAACGGGCAGCTTCATCGCCACGCTCGCCGGCCTCATCGTGCTCGTGCTCGCGGTGAAAGCAGGTGTGTTCGGCACGGGCAAGACCGGCCTGCTGCTCCTGCCGGTGCTCGGCGCGATCGGCGCGATCGCGCTGTTGCCGGCGCGCTACCGGAGCGTGCTGGCGGAACGCGACACGTGGGTCATCATGCTGGTCTACAGCATCACGTTCGGCGGCTTCGTCGGCATGTCGTCGTATGTGACGCTGCTGCTCACGAACCTTTATCAAATGCCCAAACTCGAAGCCGGCCTGTTCATGTCGCTGCTTGCGTTTCTCGGCGCGATGGTACGCCCGCTCGGCGGGTACCTGGCCGATCGCGTGACCGGCGTGCGCGCCCTCGTCGTCCTGCTCGCCGTCATCTCCGCCGCCGATCTGCTGTTCGCGGCATGGATGCCGCCGTTGAGCGGCGGCATCGCGATCCTCGTGTGCCTGTATCTCGCCTTCGGACTCGGCAACGGCTCGACGTTCCAGCTCGTGCCGCATCGCTGGAAGGGCAAGACAGGCCTCTTGTCGGGTGTCGTGGGCGCCGCGGGCGGCATCGGCGGTTTCTATCTGCCGGTTGTCATGGGCATCGCCAAGGAAAGCACCGGCAGCTACCAGATGGGCTTCGCCACCTTCGGCGCGCTCGCCGCCTGCGCCTGCCTGGCCGTCCTCGCGCTGCGCGCGCAATGGCTCGTCTGGGCGGCGCCGGGCGCGCCGGTCGCGGCCCCCGCGGCGACGGCCAGCATCGGTCGTACGGCCACAGCCGGCGACTGAGTCAGGTTCGCGCACTACGCGCGCGTCATTCTTTGCAAGGCATGCGGCAACGCATGCCTTTTTCTTTGGCGACGCGGCAACCGGTAGCCGGAGACACAAGCGGCGGGTCCCGCTCGGCGGCGACGTCCCCGCTCGATGGTAAAATGCGCGATTCCCTTGCCGCTTACGAACGGGCGCTTGCTGCGCTCCGTCGCCCCATCATGTCCGATACCCGCGCCGATACCCTTTTTGCCCTCACCGCACTCTCACCGCTCGACGGCCGCTACGCCGCCAAGACCGAAGCCCTGCGCGATTGGCTGTCCGAAGCCGCTTTCATGCGCCACCGCGTCACCGTCGAAGTGCATTGGCTCATCGCGCTCTCGCACGCGGGCTTCGCCGAAGTGCCGCGCTTTTCGGGCGAATCGGAGCGGTTCCTGCTGCAGCTCGTCGAACGCTTTTCGGCCCACGATGCGGCGCGGATCAAAGAGATCGAGCGCGTGACGAACCACGATGTGAAGGCGGTCGAGTACTGGCTCAAGGAATCGGTCAAAGGCCAGTCCGAGCTCGAGCGCGCAAGCGAATTCATTCATTTCGCCTGCACGTCGGAGGACATCAACAATACCTCCCACGGGCTCATGCTCGCCGGCGCACGCGAGCACGTGATCCTGCCCGCGCTGCGTTCGGTCGAAAGCCGGCTCGTCGCGCTGGCACGCGCGCATGCCGAGCAACCGATGCTCTCGCGCACGCACGGCCAGCCCGCGAGCCCGACGACGCTCGGCAAGGAAATCGCCAACGTGGCGGCGCGGCTGGCCCGCGCGATCGAGCGGATCGCCGAGGTGCGGATTCTCGGCAAGATGAATGGCGCGGTGGGCAATTACAACGCGCATTTGTCGGCGTATCCCGAGTTCGACTGGGAAGCGTTCTCGCGCGAGGTGGTCGAAAAGCGGTTGAAGCTGACGTTCAATCCCTACACCATCCAGATCGAACCGCACGATTACATGGCGGAACTCTTCGACGCCGTCGCGCGCGCCAATACGATCCTGCTCGACCTCGATCGCGATGTCTGGGGCTATATCTCGCTCGGCTACTTCAAGCAGAAAACGAAAGCCGGTGAAATCGGCTCGTCGACGATGCCGCACAAGGTCAATCCGATCGACTTCGAAAACTCCGAAGGCAACCTCGGATTCGCCAATGCGACGCTGCGCCACCTCGCCGACAAGCTGCCCGTGTCGCGCTGGCAACGCGATTTGACCGATTCGACGGTGCTGCGCAACATGGGCGTCGCGCTCGGCTATTCGCTGCTCGCCTATGACGCGCTGATTCGCGGTCTCGATAAACTCGAAGTGAATCCGCAGCGCCTGAACGAGGATCTCGACAACTGCTGGGAAGTGCTCGCCGAGCCCGTGCAAACGGTGATGCGCCGGTACGGCATCGAAAACCCGTACGAGCAATTGAAGGAGTTGACACGCGGCAAGGGCATCACGCGCGAGGCGTTGCAGCAGTTCATCGCTCAACTCGCGATTCCCGACGATGCGAAGGCACGCCTCGCGGCAATGACCCCGGCATCGTACACGGGCAAGGCCGTGGAACTGGCGAAACGGATCGCCTGACCAGGATTCTCCCGTTGCCCGCGTTGCCGCTCCAGGCCCCGACCGCGTGGCGCTCGCGGCGACGCCTCCCGTAGCGGCCCTGGTTTAAGACGCGCCGATCGTCTTCAACCGCGCGAGCACCTCGTCGACGATCGCCTCGGGTGCCGGTTCGATGCTGACCGTGATCGCCTCATCCTCGCCCGGCTCTTCGAGCGTATCGAGCTGGCTCTGCAACAGCGCCGGATCGAAGAAATGCCCGGAACGCGCGCCGAGCCGCTCGTGCAGCACGGCGAACGACCCCTTCAGATAGACGAAATGCACGCGGCCGTCCGGCGGTACGCCGCCGCGCAGCACGTCGCGGTACTCGCGCTTGAGCGAAGAGCAGCCGAACACGGCCGTCTCACCCGCGTTCTCTTCCTCGAGGATCGCCTCGCGTATCGAAGCCAGCCACGGCCAACGGTCGTCGTCGGTCAACGGAATGCCGTGCGCCATCTTGTCCTTGTTCGCCGCGCTGTGAAACGTATCGCCGTCGATGAAACCACAGCCGAGCCGCTCGGCCAGCAGCTCGCCGATGAGCGTCTTGCCAGCGCCCGATACTCCCATCACGATCAAAATCATTGCGCCTCCCGCTGCGGCACCCGTGGGCCCCAAAGGGGGCCGGCAAGTGCGTCAAAGAACCGCGCTCAACGCGAAGGTGAGCGCCAGGCCGAGCAGCGAGATGATCGTCTCGCACAAAGACCAGGTCTTGAAGGTCTGCCCGACCGTCATGCCGAAATACTCTTTGATCAGCCAGAAGCCTCCATCGTTCACATGCGAGAAAATGAGCGAGCCCGAGCCCGTCGCCAGCACGAGCAGTTCGGGACGCACGTGCATCACACCGGCAGCGGCCACCGGTGCGACGATGCCGCATGCGGTCGTCATCGCCACGGTGGCCGAGCCCGTTGCGAGCCGGATCAGTGCCGCGGCGAACCAGCCGAACAACAGCGGCGAGAGATGCGCCTGCGTGGCGAGCGCGACGATCTGCTGCGAAATGCCGCTATCGCGCAAGACGCCGCCAAAACCGCCGCCCGCACCGACGATCAACGTAATGCCGGCGATCGGTGCGAGACAATCGCCGCAAAATTTTTGGATCTGCGCGCGCGTAAAACCGCGCAGCGCGCCGAACGTCCAGAAGCTGACGAGCACCGCGATGAGCAGCGCCACGTCCGCGTTGCCGACGAAGCGCAGCAAGTCGTTCGGCAGTGTCTTCGGCGCGAAGGCGAGATCGGCCCAACTCCCTACCAGCATCAGCAAGACCGGCAGCAAAATCGTGAAAAGTGTAATTCCGAAGCTCGGTAAAGCGCGCCGCGTCGCACCCGTGCCGGCCGCCCCAACCTCGTCGGATTCGACGAATTGGGCGGCGAGCGGATTCGTATCGGGCAGTTTGACGTGGCGATAAATGAGTAGCGCAAAAATCGGACCGGCCACGAGCGCGGTCGGCACGCCGACGATGAGCCCATAGGCCACGGTCTTGCCGATGTCCGCGCCGTACGCCTGCACCGCCAGCAGTGCCGCCGGGTGCGGCGGGATGAGTCCGTGCACGACGGATAACCCCGCCACCATCGGCAAGCCGATCAGCAGCAGCGATTTACCGGTCCGCCGCGCGACGTTGAATGCTATTGGAATCAGCAGCACGAAGCCGACTTCGAAGAAGACCGGCAAACCGACGATGATGGCGACGAACAGCATCGCCCAGTGGATGTGCTTTTCGCCGAACCAGCGAATGAGCGTGGTGGCGATCTGCTCGGCCCCGCCGGACTCCGCCATCATCTTGCCGAGCATCGTGCCCAAACCCACGACGATCGCGATGTGGCCGAGCGTGCCGCCGTTGCCCGCCTCGAACGATTTGACGATCTTGTCCATCGGCATGCCCGCCGCCATGCCAAGAGCAAGCGAGACGAGGATCAGAACGATGAACGGGTAGAGCTTGAAGCGGGTGATCAGAATGATGAGAACTGCAATCGCGATCACCGCGTAAAGGAGCAACAGGCCGCCGTGGACCGATCCCATGAAACCCTCCTTGGCTTGTCATGCAATGAAGGTAAGTGACCGGGCGCGATGCGCCGCGCCGTCGCTGCATTGTAGGCGGACAGACGGCGCGGCGATAGAACGGCTCAGAAAGCGCGGCTTCCCGCGCTGCGTCAATGCTGATGCGCGGCCAGCTCCGAGGCGCCGCGCGCGAGGCGCGTGACTTCGTCCCAGTTGCCGGCGGCCAGCGCCGCCTTCGGCGTCAACCAGGAACCGCCGACGCAGACGACGTTCGGCAACGCGAGGAAATTCGGCGCCGTCTCGGCGGTGATGCCGCCGGTCGGGCAGAACTTGAGCGCCGGGAACGGACCATGGAACGCTTGCAGCATCGCCACGCCACCCGCTTGCTGTGCGGGGAAGAACTTCACGATCTCATAGCCGAGTTCGAGCGCGAGCAGGATGTCGGTGGGCGTCATGACACCGGGCAGGAGCGGCAACCCGGCATCCTGAGCAGCCTTATGCATGTCCTTCGTAAGCCCCGGGGACACGCCGAATTGCGCCCCCGCTTTCTTGGCCAGCGCGCACTGCCCGGGCTCGGTAATGGTACCGACGCCGACGACGATATCGGGCGCAAGCTGGCTCGCCCGCTCGATCGCCTGCAGCCCGGCCGGCGTACGCAACGTGATTTCGAGCACTTTGACGCCGCCCGCATGGAGCGCGCGCGACACGTGCTCGCCCTGCTCGGCGGACTCGAACGCCAGCACCGGAATGACCGGGCCGAGCCGGACGATGTCTTCGATCTTTTTCATCTGCACTCCTTATCGCTCGATGGCATGAATGTGTCGTTCGGCCTGCTCTCCGACGAGGGAGCCGAACACGGAGGCGCCCATTTCCGCCGGCAACGCGGCCGCGCGAAAGACGCCGAATAATTCGCGGCCGAAGCCGACTTCGTTTTCGGCCTGATGCTTCGGTGCATCGACGGCGCGCGCGGCCCATTCCGCCTCGTCGACTTCGACATCGAGCACGCCACGCTCGGCATCGATCGTGACGATGTCGCCGGTGCGAACCTTGCCGAGCGGCCCAGCCAGCAGCGCTTCGGGCGAGACGTGGATGACGGCGGGCACCTTGCCCGATGCGCCCGACATCCGGCCGTCGGTCACCAATGCGACGTGAAAGCCTTGATCCTGCAGTACGCCGAGCAATGGCGTGAGGCGATGAAGCTCCGGCATGCCGTTCGCCCGCGCGCCTTGGAAACGGACGACAGCGACGAAGTCGCGCTTGAGCTCACCATTGTCGAACGCTTCTTGCACCGCCTCCTGCGATTCGAAGACGATCGCCGGTGCGCGCACGCTCCGATGCTCGCTCGCCACGGCGGAAATCTTGATGACGCCACGGCCCAGTTTGCCTTGCATGAGGCGCAGCCCGCCGTCGGGCTGGAACGGCTCGCCGATCGGCCGCAGTACGCTGGCATCGCCGGTGGTCTCGGCACCGGGTACCCAGGCGAGTTCGCCATCGACGAGACGCGGCTCCTGCGTGTAATGCGCGAGCCCCTTGCCCGCGACGGTGTGCACATCGTCGTGCAGCAAGCCGCCCTCGAGCAGATTGCGAACGAGGAATGCCATGCCGCCTGCCGCATGATAGTGATTCACGTCGGCCTTGCCGTTCGGATAGATCTTCGCGAGCAGCGGCACCGCTTGCGACAGGGTGTCGAAGTCGTCCCAGTCGATCACAATGCCCGCCGCGCGCGCGATGGCGACGAGGTGCAGTGTATGGTTCGTCGAGCCGCCCGTGGCGAGCAGTGCCACGATGCCGTTGACGATCGCCTTCTCGTCGATCACGTGGCCGATCGGCGTGTAATTGCCGCGCTCCACGGTGAGATCGAGCACGCGGCGTGCGGCGGCAGCCGTC